>NZ_OY762905.1:4595000-4895000 GCF_963666525.1 uncultured Cohaesibacter sp. | reverse complement strand
GCGCATGCGCGCACCAGTTCTACAGAAGCCCTCAGTTTTTCGCTCTCGTCCTCCTGAGGTGGACGCCACTGGGCGATGGGCAAGCCGATACGATCATCATTGCGACGGAAGGGTTCCAGCGTGATGGCGCCCTGATAATCAATGTCGCTAAGCGCCTTCATGATTGCCGGCCAGTCCATGTTGCCGGTTCCCGGAAAACCGCGATGATTTTCATTTCCCTGGAAATAAAACAGCCTGTCTCCCGCCATGCGTATCGCATCGGGAATGGACCGTTCTTCGATGTTGGCGTGGAAAGTATCGAACAGCAGCCCCAGCGCAGGATGATCAACAGCATCGATCACCCGAAGGGCCTGAGAAACGGTCGAAATGACGTCCGTTTCATAACGATTGAGCGGTTCGAGCGAAAGCAGGCAACCCGCGCTTTCCGCAATGGGAGCAAGATCCGAGAGGGCCGAGACAACCCGCTCTTCCCTTGCCTTCATTTCATCGTCGGCAACAGGCGCCGGGGCACGCCCTGCAAAGACCATGGGAGCCCCGTAGAGAGGGCCGCCAACGGAAATGGCGCCAACCGCTTCGGCAAGCTCGATACAATATTGAAGATAGTCCGAGCCCGCCTGACGGATCGCCGGGTTGCTATCGGAGATCGACCGGGCCAGTGACACTCTCGCGGCGAGCGCGATTTGCAAACCCGCATCATCAAGCGCAAGCCGGATGTCGCCGGGCGTCAGCTCCTCTTCCGGTTCGGGAACCAACAGTTCCACCAGATCAAACCCCAGCTCCTTCATCTGGACAAACAGGCCCAGATGCTCCCGGCCAAATGGCCGGGCAAACTGCATCGAGATTATACCGATCGGATTGTTCATCGTCTTGCCTCCAGAGGCGTTCCGCCCCTACCCCTTCACAGCGCCTTGCGTCATGCCGCTGATCAGGCGTTTCTGAACAATCAGGAACAGGATGGTCGCAGGCAGAGCACCAACAATGCCGCCGGAGGTGAGAAGCCCCCACTGCACTTCATACTCACCGATGAGGGTCTGGATCGCGACCGTGATCGGGCGCACATTCGAGCCACCAAGAGAGAGTGCGTAGAGATATTCGTTCCAGGCGGTAATGAAGATATAGATTCCGGTGGCAACGATACCGGGCATGCAGAGCGGCAGCACGACACGCCTCAGAGCCCCAATCCTCGTGCAGCCATCGGTCATCGCAGCTTCATCAAGAGACTTGGGTATCCCATTGATATAACTTGTCATCATCCAGACCGAGAAAGGAATGGCGACCGTCGAGTTGGCGATGATCAGAGCCAGATGCGAATCCAGCAGACCAAGCACCCGCATCAGAACAAACAGCGGCAGGATCAGCAGCACGATCGGGAACATGTTGATGATCAGGAACTGGGTCAGCAGATATTTCTTGCCGATGAAATTGAAGCGCGAGAAGGAATAGGCTGCGGTGACGCTGAGAGTGAGACCGACAACGACGGTGCCAGCAGCAACAATGAAGGACGTGATCATGTTGTCGAGAAACCCTACCGTATTGAACAGGCGGTAGTAGTTCTCGAAGGTTGCGCCAATCAGGCTTGGCCCCTGCGTGAAGAGCTTGTCTTCCCGGGTCAGCGACGTCATCATCATCCAGAGATAAGGCCCGAGGGTAAAGAGCAGGATGAACACCATCGGCAGTTCGACGGTCAACATGCGGCGCAATTTGCTTTTGCGACTAACCATTATTCAGCTCCCTTTCCGACCTTGCGCAGATAGACCACGACGATGCCGAGCAGCATGATGGTGAAGAGCACGGCAAGCGAAGAGCCGTAGCCGAAGTCGAGGTTGGTGCGCGCCTTGACGAAGGCGTATAGCGGTAGCGTATAGGTGGCATAACCCGGCCCGCCGCCGGTCATGACGTAGATGACGTCAATGGAGTTTGCGACCCAGATGGTTCTCAACAGCACTGCCGTTACCAGAACCCCCGAAATGCCGGGCAGAGTGATGTGCCAGAACTGGCGCCATTTGCTGGCACCATCGATCGACGCGGCTTCATAATAGCTCCGCGGAATGGACTGCAACCCGGCCAGGATCATCACGGCAAAGAACGGAAAGCCCTGCCACGTAAGCGTCAGGATGATGGCATAGAGCGCCGTATCTGGATCGGCGAGCCACGGAACAGAGTCCTGAATGATGTTCATGCGCAGCAGGAAGTCATTGAGGATGCCGTAGTTGGAATCGTAGATCCAGACCCACATCAGGCCGATGACAACCGATGGCAGAGCCCAGGGTATGATGATCAGGGCACGGGCCAGCGGGCGCCATGGAAATTCCTGATTGAGCAGCAGAGCTGTCACCAGACCGAGCAGCAACTGGCTGGGAATGGTCAGCCCGATCCAGATCACGGTATGTTTGAGGGAAATCCAGAAGACTTCGTCATGGAAGGCAGCAAAGAAGTTTTTAAGGCCGACAAAGCTGATCGCGTTCGGTTTCCATAAGATATAGTCGTGCAGGCTCATCCATGCTGCCTGCAGCATCGGAAAGAATACGATAGCCAGCGTCACGATCACGGCAGGCGATAAAAGCGCATAAGGCAGTACGCGTTTAGCGAGCGCCGCGCGGCTCGATGGCCACTCAGATGAAGTCATTGTCATTGTCATGTCACCGGATAACAAGCCGGCGTCCTATGTGCCGCCATCCTGACTTCACCTGATGAGAGGTGATGTCCGACAGCGCAGAACCGGAGTCATGGGGGAGCGGTTCGGCCGAACTTTTCGACCGAACCATTGGCAAATGTTCAGCTTTTACTTGTTGAACAGTTTGTCGATCTTCTCGTTCATCTCTTTGGCCGTGATCTCGCCAGTGAGCGCGCGCTGCATGTTGACTGGCCACTCGGTGTTCACGAAGTCGGACGTTTCGGGCCGGTTCGGGAGCATGTGAGCGAAAGGCAGAGACTCGATGGTAGCGTCGACAAAGCGTTTCGGATGCAGGGTCCAGTTGGCCGAGTCTGTCTTGGTGACAGGCAACTGCCCGGTGGACTCGTTGAATTCTTTGTTGTTGCCTGCGGTGGAAAGGAAGGAAATCCATTTCCAGGCAGCATCCTTGCTCTTGGCCGATGAGAAGACAGCCGTTGACTCGTCGCCGAAGGACGTCCAGCGACCACCGCCGCATTCCGGTACGGTCGTTGCCGAGACCTTGTCACCAAGCGCGGCGACCATGTCATTGGCCGAGCCGATGTGGTGAATGGTCATGGCTGTGGTGCCAGCCTTGAAGGCACCGGTTACTTCCTTGAAGCCGTCGTTTGGTGCAGAAGGCGGGAAGACCTTGTCTTTCTGGAAGAGATCGACCACAAACTGGGTGCCCGCAACGCCTGCGTCGCTGGTCAGTCCGCCCTTGTCGAAGCTCACGCCATCACGAGAAAGGACAAGGCTGCCCCAGTGATCATGACCGCCCTTGCCGCCACGGAAACCGAAACCATAGACATCATTCCGACCGTCGCCGTTGGTGTCCCGAGTCAGCTTGATGGCCGCATTGCGGAAGTCTTCGCAGGTCTTGGGTGGTTCGAGGCCGAGTTCCTTGAACATGTCGGCGCGATAATAAAGATAGAGAACAACATACTGGACGGGCAGATAGTATTGCTTTCCATCCGGGCCTTTGGTCAGGTCGAACAGATTGGCCTGGACATCGCTTGCGCCATCCCACGAAGCGAGGCGATCATCAATTGGTTCCAATGCACCCATTTCGACCAGCCGAGGCTGGGCGTGCATTTTCACCATGGCTGCGTCGGGTGCGTTTCCCGCGATGATTGAAGTATAAAGATTGTCGTAATAGCTATTCCAGGGAATGTTTTCGGCTTTGATCTTAATGCCGGGGTTCTTTGCTCGAACTTGGCAACCAGATCAGCCATCGGGTTGTCCGCATTGTCGAAGTGATACCAGAACCGCACAGTATCTTCTGCGTTTGCAGCCGCGCCACAAACCATCATTGCCGCAGCAAGCGCTGCGACGGACAGTGATTTCTTCATTTTCTCCTCCGCTTAATACCGTTTTCTCAACGGCAAAGTGGTTTCCTCAATGCCCGTGATTTGACAAAAGAAGCCTCCCGCTCCCCCTGAGGCCGTTCGGGCTTCGGCCATATCCTTCCCCGATCTTTCGATCTCCATAGAAAGACAGCTCCCTCTCCTGAGCCGCTTTCACCCGATAGCCGAACGTCTCCACGGTCCGGCCAGCACAATGAGCTATTCTTCCTCCTCAGTGATATCCGGACCGAATTCGGCGATGGTTGTTACGTGATGTGCGATGGCTGCGGTGGCTTTCTTGGCGTTTCCTTCCGCAAGAGCGTCCAGGATCGCTTCATGTCGCACGGCTGTTTCATACAAATCCCGCTGGCTACCGGAATTCAGAATCTTGAAACGGTGGTTGTGAATGAGACAACGTTGCAGCATTGGTCGCACGCTGGGCAGATCAGCCGCATCGAACAGATTGAGATGAAAGGCGCGGTCATAGAGCGTGACCTGATAGACATCGTCCTGCATCGCCGCGGCCTTCATGTTGTCGATGGTCTCTGAAAGCTCACTCTTGAGCAGTGAGCCGAATCGACGCAAGACGCGCACCATGCTGCGCGCTTCGATATCGCGTCGGATGCGGATCATTTCATGGGCATCATCAGCTCGCGCATCCGCAACGAAGGTGCCGCGATGTGAGCGCCTTTCGACAAGCCCGTCATTACTAAGGGCAATGAGCGCCTCCCTTACAGTGCTCTGACTGCAGCCAAAGCGCTCGGCAATGTCCATCTCCACGATTGTCGCCATGGGCGGCAAGACACCAAGCATGATTTCACGCTGCAAATCGTCATAGACAGTAAGGCTCCTCTTCACACTGCGACGCGCTGTCGTCGTCGTGCTACCCGGCTGTTTATCAAGATTTTCGTTCGCCATTTTCATCCCAGCGCTTGCATCTCCGTTTCATTATCGATAATATAGCGATAATAAATCGATATGACAAGACTGCATTTTCGGGTCTTGATCGATTGTCCCCCTCATCGGCCATGTTGCCGAAACTGGAGTCTTACACACACATCGAATGGCCGGGATTTCCGACCCCGGCGCGGTCATCTGGGAGGAACTGATGGCGAGTATTAAGCTAGAACGTCTTGTCAAGAATTACGGGACGTTTCGTGCGATCAAGGGAATTGATCTATCAATTGAAGACGGAGCATTCGTGACCTTCGTGGGGCCTTCGGGATGTGGCAAATCCACCCTTTTGCGCATGGTTGCCGGTTTGGAGGAAATTTCCGGCGGAACCCTCAAGATCGACGACGAGGTCGTCAATGAGCTAGAACCCCGCGACCGCGATATCGCCATGGTTTTTCAGGACTATGCCCTGTATCCGCACATGTCGGTTGCCGAAAACATCGGCTTCGGGTTGAAGATGCGCGGCATGGATTCCACAGAGATCGATCAGCGCGTCAAGGAGGCAGCTGACATCCTGCAGATCGCCCCTCTCCTTCATCGCAAGCCCGGTCAGCTTTCCGGTGGCCAGCGCCAGCGCGTTGCCATGGGACGCGCCATCGTGCGGCGGCCCAAAGTCTATCTTTTCGATGAGCCTCTTTCCAACCTCGACGCAAAATTGCGTGTCGATATGCGCACCCAGATCAAGCGCCTGCATCAGTTGCTCCGCACCACCACCATCTACGTGACCCATGACCAGGTGGAAGCCATGACACTGGCTGATCATATCGTCATCCTGAAGGACGGCATGATCATGCAGCAGGGCCAGCCTGTAAGTGTCTATGAGAAGCCAATCAGCCGGTTTGTCGGTGAGTTCATCGGGTCTCCCAAGATGAATATCATTTCTGCGACCGTTACCGAAGCCGGAGACCAGATCGTACTGGAAAATGATGGGTTCACGCTCAAGGTAGCCGATTGCGGCAAGGTTCCGGGAGAAACCATTGAGGTTGGCATTCGGCCCGAACATCTCATTCCCTGCAGCGCAGAAGAAGCCCTCATCACGGCAAGGGTCGATGTTCTGGAACCGCTCGGATCCGATACCCATGCCATCTGTCTCGTCGGCAATCAGGAATTGACGGCCCGACTGGATCCGAGCCTTGCGCTCAAGCCCGGCGACACCCTGTATCTGCGTGCGGAGCCGGAAAAACTGCATTTTTTCGACCCGGAAAGCGGCGCCCGTCTAGAAATAGACCTGCTGCAGCAAATCGCAGCGTAAGGCTCGAAGGACCTGCGCCAACAAGACTTCTTCTCCGTTCTCTCCTTCTGCCGAGAGGCAGCAAAAGAGCACTTAGACCAACTTCAGAGTGGCTTGACCCATCAAGCCACTTTTTCTTTTGCAAAGATCTCAAGGGGCAACCCCAAACGAATGGCCATCCTAAATATGAACAACCGGCAGACCGCAAAGCCTGCCAGTTGTTTCATTTCAAACGATACCCGCGATACCTACTGGGCCTTCTTGCGACCGAAGCCAAAATCCGTAAGGATCGCGAACAGGCTCGGCACGAGGAACAGCGACAGGATTGTCGCCGTCAAAAGGCCAAAGGCAAGGCTGTTGACGAGCGGGATCAGGAACTGCGCCTGCGTGCTGGTTTCAGCCAGCAGAGGCAGAAGCCCGGCAATCGTCGTGAGTGATGTGAGCACCACGGCCCTCAGACGGGCCTTGGCCGCTGTCTTAGTTGCCTCCATCACATCGTGTCCGGCCTCCATCTCTTCATAGATGAAAGATACAAGTAGGATCGAGTTGTTGACCACCACGCCGGACAGTGTTGCCAGCCCCACTAGACTCGGAATGGAGATATCCAGCCCCATCAACAGATGACCGATCACCATGCCGATGGCGCCCAACGGAATCGCGGCCATCACGACGAATGGCAGGATGTAGCTGTGGAACTGGAAGCTCAGCAGGATGAAGACGAAAGCCAGACCAATATAGAAATTGGCGAGGAGGGATCCTCCGGTCGTTGCAGCTTCCTTGCCCTGTCCGTTGAAGGCCATCGTCACCCCCGGGAACTGCTTCTTGAGCTCCGGAGCGAACTTGGTCTTCACCTCCATCATCAGCTCTCGGGCATTGACCACCGTTGGTCGAATGGCTCCGATCACGGAAACGGTCCTTTGTCCATCAACGCGGTTGATGCGCGCATAGCCGCGGCTCTCGGTTATGTCGGCGACCGTAGCCAGTGGGATCTTGGAACCGTCAGAGGCGGTGACGTACAGCGCGTTGATACCGCCACGACTGTCGATTGTTCCTTCTGCGAGGCGCACACGAACGTCGACGCCATACCGCCCGGTCTGGATTTCAAGGCCGGTATTGCCCTGCACGATGGAACGCAATTCTTCCGATACCGTCTTGGCTGTCAGCCCTAGACCGCCGGCGTCATCATGCAGCTTGACGATAAACTCAGGCTTGCCCGGACGCAGGTCATCGAGCACATCGACCACCCCGTCATAGCCGGCAAGAAAGGCCTTGAGAGCATCGCCAGCATCCTTGATCTCGTCAAGATCACCGCCTTGCAACCGGATATCAATCGCGTTGCCTGCGACCCCCCGTTCCTTGTCGGTAAACTTCATGGCCAGACTGCCAGGCACTGGTCCGGTGAGCTTACGCCATTGCGCGAGCATGGCCTGCAGGGAACCTTTGCGGTCCTGTGCGCGGATGAGATCGGCGCTGATGGTAGCCAGATGCGGCCCCTTCTCGTTGGCATCAACATTGACGCCATAGTAGACGAGCACGTTCTGGACCAGATCACGGCCTTCCTGCTGCATTGGCTTGAACTCTTCGTTCACCTTGCCAAGCGCGGCCACAACCTGCTGGACGGCAACTTCTGTTTCATCCAGCGTCGTTCCCTGCGGCATCAAGATGCGAGCCTGAATGGTATCGCTCTCCAGCGTCGGGAAGGAGCGGAACTTAAGCATCCCGTTGGCAAAGGGCACATAGGCGAGGATCAGCAAGGCGATGATCAAGCCAGTGGTGAGGTAGCGCCAGGAAATGGCCCAGTCGATTGCCCGCCCGAACACGCCATTCCGGAAGACCTCGAACCCTCGTTCAAAGGCTGCATGGAAGCGGGACTGTTTCCGCGCGCCCTGCTTGGAGAGCGAATGATAGAGGTGGGATGGAAGGATCAGGAAGGCTTCGATGAGGCTGATTGCCAGCGTGATCACCAGAATGACCGGCATCACCTTGAGCACGGCACCGATCTTGCCTGCCATGAGCGCCAGTGGCCCAACGATCAGGATCGTTGTCAGGAAGGATGAAATGACGCTCGGCAACACCTGCATGGTGCCCTTGACCGCAGCATCAAGTTCCTTTTCCCCCCTCTTGAGGCGCGCGCCGATATTCTCCGAAATGACGATCGCATCGTCCATCAACAAACCTGTGGAGACGATCAGACCGACCATGGTCATGGTATTGAGCGTATAACCCAGCCCATTCATGGCAAAGATCGCGCCAAGGAAAGATACCGGCAGCCCCATCGCGACCCAGAAGCTGTAGCGCAGCGAGAAGAACAGCCACATCGTCAGGAACACCAGCACAAGCCCCTGAATGCCGTTTGAGGTCAGAATCCTGAGGCGATCGACAATGTTGGGCGACACATCCTGCGAAATGTCGAGACTGACACCCGGAGGCGCCATGGTCTTTTCCTTGGCAAGGATATCATCAATGATGGCCTTGACCTTCAGGGTGTCCTGACTGGGTGTCTTGGCAATTTCGATGAGAGCCGCCCGCTTGCCGTTGAAGGTAACCTTGTCTTCAGCAAATTCGAACTGTTTGGAAATCGTTGCGATATCCTTGAGGCGGACAATGCCGCCATCGGCCGAACTCTTGATGACAATTTCGCCGAACTCACGCGGCTTGCGGCGCTGGTCGGCATAGCGCAACACCAGATCCCCGCCTTTGGTTTCCAGCGTGCCAGCCGGCAGATCAACGCTTTGCGCCTTGATCGCATTGGCAACATCGGGAATGCTGAGCCCGAGATCCCTCAGGGCTGTTTCATCAACCCGAACATCAATCAGCGGATCGGCAAAGCCTTTCATCGTGGCCTGCGCAATCTGCTTATTGCGCATCACGCGGGACAGCACCTTGTCGGCATAGGCAAACAGGCTCTGCGGATCATCAATACCGGTGATGGCGATGGTCGCAATCGTTGCCGTGCGTTCCATCTTGGTGACCGTCGGACGTTCCACGTTTTCAGGAAAACCGGTGATCGCCTCGATCTCGCTCTTGATGTCGTTGTAGAAGGTGTCGAAATCCCTCCCCTCGATCATGGTCACGACCGCGATGGCGAGGTTTTCACGGGCCTCACAGGTCATTTCCAGCTTGTCGGGAATGACGCCAAGAGCCTCCTCGAAGCGAAGACAGACAGCCTCCTCGACATCCAGCGCCGTTGCGCCGGGATAGGAAACGCGGACCTCAACCTGCGTCGGATCGGTTTCGGGAAAGGTATCCCGCTGCAATCTTGGCAGAGACAGGGCACCGACCAGCAATATGGCGACCATCAGCAGGTTCGCTGCCGTGGGATGCTTGGCAAAATAGCGGATCATGACTATTTGGTCCCTTTGCTTGCGGCCTTGCCGGAGGCTTCAGCCATCACGCGTTCAAGCAGCGCCTTGTCCGGCTTGGGACCAACCAGCATGCCATCTACCGGCGCGGGCAGATCGGAGACCACCAGCTTCTCGTTTGGTTCCAGCCCGGAAGCCAGCACAGCGATATCCCCCTGAATATAGGCGACCTTGACCGGCTTGAAATGCAGGCGTTTCTCGGTGTCGACGACCATCACCGTACCCTTGCGAATGGCCGAAGCGGGAATGGCAATCTTGTCCTTCTTAGGCTGCCCCTGCAGGATGACCTCGACTGCGGTGTCTCGTACCAGCGGCGACGCTGTCCCGGGGTAGCCTGACCATAGGGATCATTCACCGTCAGTACGATGCCACGCGTCCGGGTTTTCGGGTCCATCGCAGCGGTAACCCGATCGAGTTTGGCGTCCCAGACGATATCGTTGCGTGGCGTCCGGAGAACCACCTTGGCCTTGATGGCATCATGACGGTCTGACGTGCCATCATTTCCAGCCTCCAGCGACGCCAGAGGGCTTCCGGTCTCACCCGGCTTGTTGAACAGCGAACTGAGGGCACCGATCGGGAACTGGGCGACCACTTCTGCGACCGAAATGCCATCCCCGGAAAAGAGTTGCTGGCCCTTGTTGACATATTGGCCAAGCGAGATATCGACCGTGTTGAGCCGCACATCGAACGGCGCCTTCAGTTCGGTTCGTTCGAGATTGAGCGCGGCAATTTCCCTCTGTTGCAGCAGGACCTTGCGCTCGGCGGCGTTCAACTTGAGCGTACTGACCAGCGTCTGCACCTTTGCATCCTGCGTGAGGGACGCCCTTTCCGCCGTGTCGACGATGGACTGAGAGGCGGAGCCCTTCGCCATCAGCTGTTTCTTGCGATCAAGATCATCCTGCAGCAACAGCGAAGCCCGTTCTTCGATCTTGAGGGAAGCCTTTGTGGTTTCGTCCTTGGCGTTGAGCGCCTCGATCTGGGCGTCGATCTGGGCCAGACTGAGCTGATATTCGCGCTCGTCTATCTTCAAGAGGCTTGTTCCGGCGGGGATCAGCAAGCCACTCCGGAGTTTGTCCGCTGTCCAGACGACTGGTCCGGCAACCTGCGCGACCGCATCCCAGGTCCGGTCCGGCTGAACCTTGCCATATCCGGAGACGAAAGGAACCGCCGTCACGGCCTTGACGCCGATGACCTTGACCGGAGTTGCCTTTTCCTTGACATCGGTAGCAGCTTGCGGGGGCTTGGTATTCTGGGCAGACGCCATGGTTATGGCGATGGCAATCAAAACGGGGGGAAGCACAAGTGCTTTTTTGAGTATGCTCATGATCAAGCTCTTTGATGTGTCGAAAAACAGACGAATCGAAACCCGTAACCGGAACTATATTTGTATATTAGAAATTACGCGAATAACTTGGCGTACAAAAGAGGCAAATCGTATCCGAAGGTAACCGATTGTAATCGACCATATGAAATGCTTGATGACGACCATATTAGCAAAAAGTCAGCCCGCCCCACATCGAACGCCAAGGGTTTGATTTGAAAGCAATTTCTGCAGACTGACAAGAGTGGTTTTTCGTCGCAGCAGGACGACGGCAACTCCGACTGCTGGCTCCTGCCCGGAGGTCTTGCCCGGCCAGGCTTTCAGTTCTTGGCGAAGCTGATGGGCAGCGTGAAGCTGATACTCGCCTTGCCGCTTGAAGCAGGGATCGTCGGGAAGGGAGCTGCCCGTTGCGCCATTGACAGGGCGGCATCGTCAAGTATCGCGCTGCCGGAGGACCGGACCAGATTGAGGCCACTCATTACGCCATTCTGTGCCACCACGAAGCGGATCACCGACGTCCCTGTCTCCCCCCTTCGACGCGCCGCATTCGGATAGCGCTTCTTGCTGGCCACACGCGAGCGGACCTTGCCCATATAATTGGAGGTTTCGGCGTTGCCGTTGGACGTTCCCTTGCCACCGTTGCCACCAGTTGCACCTTTTTGCCCCTTGTCACTGGCCACATTGCCTCCACGGCGAGACGCTACCGTTGCCTGTTGTTCGTTGCGTGGCGTCTTTGCCCGGTCTGGCTTCGCTTGTTGCTTTGGCTTGATCTGAGGCAGCTCGGCAATCTCCTTTGGGGCTTCAACCGACTTTATGGTTCCAACGGCCCGCGCGTCCGGCTCTCGGGCTTCCATCTTTTGTGGCTCAGAAGGTTCAAGCGGCTCTGGCTCTACGGTCTTGGTTTCCCGTGGTTTCAGGATATCCGGCTCCGACAAAGCGTCATTGGCCACCAGCTCTTCTATCGGAACCTCCACTGCCTGCTGCGGCACAACAGGAGCGGGGCTTGCTCGAACGGGTGCAATGGGCTCAACCTGGGTTGCTGTTGTCGGCGTGACCACCCGGGCCTGAGAGGGGACAGGCTCGATGGCTGCGGGCTCCACCGCATCCTGAGCGACGGAATCAAACAGACCACCAATCTCAAGCGCCGCAGCCCCTGCCCCGCGCTCTTCCCTAATCACCTCCGGGTCCTTGACAAAATACCACGCTCCAACCCCATGCACGACAAGAGAGAGAGCGATGAACAGTAACAAACCTGACGACCGCATCAGTTCCTCTCTTGCAATGTTATGAGACGGATCTTCTTGTGCCCTGCTGCTCGGAAGGCCTGCAAAATCGGCATCAAAACGGAGGCTTGCAGATCCTTGTCTGCCAGAATTTGCAAAGTGTCGTCCGGGGCACCAACCGGGGCATCCTCCGACGTCTCACTAGGCATCGGAGCTGGGAAACGCGCCAGAATGTCATCCAGCGCAAATCGCTCTCCGCGATGGACAAGAGTCCCGTCCGCAAGGATCTCAATCGCATTGCCTTCGGGTGGGACATCCGGCAGGGTCTGGGCGCTGGGTGGGGTCAACTCCGGGGTCACCGGTGGAGCAACCGTTCCGGCGATCAGAAAGAAGATCAGCATCAGGAAGACGATATTGATCAGCGGGATGGTGTTATCTGGCAGAATTTTCTTGTGGGCTTTCGCCTTGTGCATGCGCATACTGATACCCCGGCCATATGGCTTGGGCCTCCTTGCTTCAATTGGCCAGAGACACAATTTTCAGTTGGCTGTTCCTGAGGTCCTGCAGCAGGGACACCAGCGTCTGCAGTTTGACGTCCCCCTTGGGAATAACGACTGCCGAGGTGACGCCTTCGGCAAGGAATGGAGCCAGCGCGACATCCGGATCCGACAGGTTTGCGACCTTGCCATTGAGGCGGACACCCTCTTCCGTTGAAACGGAAATGATCAGTTTCGGCGTTTGCCCACGCCCTGTCCCTACCCCTGCGACACCCAGATCAAGCTCACTGTAGCGCGAGAAGGTGGAAGACAGCATGAAGAACAGCAGGAGCAGAAAGATCACGTCGATCAGCGAGGTCAACCCGATGACGGAGCGTCGCTTGCGCGTGGCTTCAAGACGCATGTGTCAGCTCCGCCTGTTGGCTCGGTGCCCACACACTGACCGCCTTTCCCTTATCCGTGATCTGTCCGGTCAGTACGGCGGTAGCCAACTCTTCCATCACGCTCTGCTCGCGTTCGACGCGGGTGGTGAACCAGTCCGCAAACAGGCTGGCTGGGATGGCGACGGCCAACCCCACGGCCGTCGTCAAAAGTGCGACCCAGATCCCACCAGCTAGAACGGATGGATCAACAGTCGCCCCGGCCTCCTGCAGACGCTGGAAGGCTTCAATCATGCCTATCACAGTGCCGAACAGCCCCAACAGCGGCGATATCTGCCCGACGGTTTCCAGAAACCGCAACATGACCCGGGTGCGAGACAGGGACAAAAGCGCCACCCGCTCGATATCCTCGCGTATCAGCTCAGGCTTGTCCGCATGATGCATCTGCCCGCGCATGGCATGGGCAACGACGATGGTCGCCGGTGACTTGCCTTCGTCAAGCAACAAAAGCGCCTCGTCCTTGCGACCCGCCTGCCATAACATCAGGGCTTTGCGCGCCCGCCCGTGACGGCCAACCCCGATCAGCGAAAATTGCCAGAGCTTGTAAAGGATGACCGCCAGGGACAGAACTGACAGCACCACAAGCAACATGACCACCGGGCCGCCCATGTCGATCATGGCTCTTACCTGCTCCACCACGGCATGCGGATCAAATCCGGTATCCACCGCTACGGGCGTCGAGGCCACTGGTGATGGCGCACCATCTACAAGGTCAGGCATTGCGATTGTCGGGGTTTCAGAGAGTGTGGTGGGCATGATCGGTATTTATTCCAGTAAGGCAAATTCGGGTTGGAGCAGCTCAGAGACCGAGCTTTATCCGGGTCTTGGAGGAAGGTTCCAGCGCCTTGAGGCAGACGTCTTTTGTCACGGTCTCCCCCTGACAGTCGGCGACATCGTTGATCAGGATTTCGCCAAGATCCTCACATCCGCCTCCGGGCAAATCAAACTGACGCAGACGCCGCTTGTCCTTTGCCAGAGCCCCAGTGCTCAGGACCATCAGATCCTGAACGAGACCAGCGTTATCAAGAATAACAATCTCAAGGCTCATCGCATCAAGCGGGGAGCCGAGACTATTCTGTATGAGGAATGACAAACGACACGCATTATCAACGGGCTGAGCGTTGTTCAATTCAATGGAAATGGAAGGATTTTTCTCCCCCACTCCGGGCGCCGCAGCGTTGGCACTGGCAGCGCCTCCAATCAGCAATGAGCAGCAAAGACCAAAAAGGATGGACTGGCGACAAACCATGCGGGCGAAACTCCAATCTGTCGTTATCGATGAAACAGCCAACGTATGAGCGCCAGCGCGTGGGGCACTGGTTCTGCTGCTCACGGGAAAATCCCGATGGCGCTTTCGCACTCCGACCCACCAGCCTGCGCTAAAGCCAATCGGAGCAAAGACTTCCGACACAATACTATTTGTTGAGTAATGCATTCAAGTTTATAAACTTGCGCCAAGGCGCCAAATGATTAGGCCAAAGTGCCACGCCTGCCAGACCCGACAAAGACAGATGCCTGGCCAGACCTAACGGTAGTGCATGACCAGTTTCTGGTCGCCGATCTGATGGATTTTAGCCTCGAAATCGAAAATCGTCTCTATCGTCTCTGAAGTCAGAATGTCATGGGTGTGGCCATTGGCGATCAGCGTCCCATCGCGAAGCCCAACGATCCAGTCGGCGTAGAGAGCGGCGTAGTTGATTTCATGCAGCACGACGACAATTGTCTTTCCGCTTTGCTCCGAGAGCTCGTGCAGTGTCTGCATCAGCGCCCGGGCGCTCTTCATGTCGAGATTGTTGAGCGGCTCGTCGAGCAGCAGATAGTCGGTATCCTGCGCATAGGCCATGGCGACAAAGGCCTTTTGCCGCTGGCCACCGGATATTTCATCAAGGAACCGGTGTGCGATCTCACCGAGCCCGAGTGCTGCAATCGCCTCATCAACCTTTGTCCTGTCCTCTTTGACCGGCCTGCCGTTGTGATGGGGGAAACGGCCAAAGGAGACAAGATCCCGCACCGTCAGGCGCGAGGCCAATGTATTAGACTGACTTAGGATAGCGAGCTTTCTGGCCAGTGTCCGGCTTGGTGTCTTGCTGACATCAAGACCGTCAACCGTAATCGTGCCATGTTGCAGGGCATGCAGGCGGGCGATCAGCGACAACAGGGTCGACTTCCCCGCCCCGTTCGGTCCGATCAATGCGGAGAGCTTGCCCTTGGGCAGCGAAAGGGAAATATCGTGAAGAATGGCCTCTCCCTGAATGGAATGGCTCACTGACTGGATGTTGATCATCTGTTTCGTCCCTTGAGGATCAGGATCAGGAATGTGAGGCCTCCCAGAAACTCGACAATCACGCTGAGCGGCGTCGAGAGATTGAGCACCTGCTCCAGAACCACCTGCCCGCCGATCAGAACACAGGCCGACAGCAGAGAGGCTGCTGGCAGCAGGATGGCGTGGCGATGGGTTGTCAGAAGCTGGTAGGTCAGGTTGCTAACCAGCAGCCCGAAGAACGCCACCGGCCCGACCAGTGCCGTTGATACCGACACCAGCGCAGCGATAATGACCAGCATGCCATAGACCTGCCGCTTGTAGTGAACGCCAAGATTGACCGCAACATCACGCCCGAGCGCCATGACATCGAGGTCGAATCGCATCCGCCAGGTTGCCAACAGCGCCACAGCAATCATCAGGCTGCTGACCAGTAGAAGGTCTGCATTGATGGAATTGAAACTGGCCATCGCAGAGGTCGCGGCAACGACGAAATCATTGGGATCGATAAGACGTTGCAGAAAGGAACTGAATGACCGGAAAAGCACACCGAAAATGATGCCCGTCAGCAACAGTCGGTGAATATCCTCTCGCCTGCCATCAACCGATTTGCCCAGCAGAGAGCCAAAGAGCAGCAGCGAGGCCACCATCATGATGGCGAAAGAGGAAAAGAAGGACGTCTGCGCAGACAACTGGGCAAAGCCGAAACCGCCGAGCAAGAAGACAAGCACGGTCTGCAACAGCGCATAGAGTGCATCAAACCCCATCAGGGACGGCGTCAGAATACGGTTGTGCGTGAGGGTCTGGAACAGCACTGTGGCAACGGCGATGGCAACCGCGACAAGGCTGATGCCGAGTAGCTTCGTTCCGCGGAACCACAGCACGAACTCCCAGCTGCCACGAGCATTGATAGTGAGGAAGGCAACGGAAAACACACCATAGAGACAAAGAAGCAATGCAAGTCGTCGAGCGATCATCGCGCGCGCTCCTTTTCCCGCAGACATGCTCCCCCTTTGCTTTTGGGTGGGAAATACAGCAACCACAGGAACAGCAACGCCCCGAGGATACCAAAGATCGTGGCTGCGGGGATTTCGAACGGATACCGAACCAGACGCCCGACAAGATCGGACAGCAGCACCAGCCCGCCGCCCATCATCGCCGTGACCGGCAGGGTGCGGCGCAGGTTGTCGCCCAGCCAGCGGCTGACAATGTTAGGCACGACCAGCCCGACGAAGGGGATAATTCCGACCGTGACCACGGTTACGGCCGAGATCAGCGAAACGATGATGAGACCAAGGCGGACGATCTGATGAAAGTTGAGGCCGAGATTGACGCTGACGCTCTGCCCCAATCCGAGGATGGCAAACTGATCGGCGATAACATAGGCAAGCAACATCAAGATGCCAGCGAGCCACAGCAGCTCGTAACGACCTTGCAGAATGCCGGAAAATTCTCCCAAAAACCAGGTTTCGAGATATTGCAGCAGATCTGCCTGAAAGGCGATGAAGGTGACCAGCGCACTGACGACACCGCCATAGGCGATCCCAACCAGAGGCACCAACAGTGGCTGGTGAGGCGGCAGGCGCCTCACCATGACCAAGAAGACCATGGTACCCAAGAGTGAGGTGGCGCAGGCGCAGGCCATCTTGATGAATAGGGAAGAGCCCGGCAGAAGGAAGGTGACCAGCAACACCCCGAGCGCCGCGGTTGAGCCTGCCCCTGCGGTCATGGGCTCAACAAAACGGTTGGCAACGATCATCTGCATGATGACACCCGCCACCGCCAATGATGCACCGGTCAACAACACCGCGAGGGTACGGGGTATACGGCTGATAACGAGCAGATTGAACCCTTCGCCTGTCTGGGAGAAGCTGTTCAGGTCGAGCTCAATTGCCCCGACGAAAAGGCTCGCAACTATTCCCGAGAGCAAAAGGGCAATTGCAATCAGCCAGCCTTTGGTCATTTCATTTCCATCCATCTAAATTTGGAAAGAACATTGAATGAACCGGACCACCCGCTTGCGGACATTCCGGCTCATGGTCAAGGGCAAGGGTCAAGACGGGTTGGCGCCACCAAATGCCTTGATAATTTCGTTGATGGTGTGGGTCATCGACTGAATGCCCCCGCTGGCGATATAGATATTGGCCGCATCGAGATAGACAACCTGCCCGGCCTTCCACGCCTTGGTTTCATGCACCAGGGCATTGTCCAGTGTCGTAGATGCTGCGTCACCGCTGGCCCCGATGGCGGCGGACCGGTCGATCACCAGCAGCCAGTCAGGATTGACATCCCGAATGAACTCGAAGGAAACGGCCTCGCCATGGGTTGCGTCTTCAATGTTGCCGATGGCTTCCGGCAGACCGACTGCGCCATGGATCCAACCAAAGCGGCCACCAGCTCCAAAAGCTGATATCTTGGGACCGTTGGCAAGAATGATGAGGGCGTTGCCCTTGCCTTTGACCGCAGCTTTCGCTTCAGCCAACCTGGCATCGAACGCCTTTTCCAACTCGGCAGCCTTGTCGCTCTTGTCGAACAGGGCTCCATAGGATTCAAGACGCTTTCTTGCCTGACCAACCATGTCAGAGCCCGAAATGGTCATGTCGATGGTTGGTGCCATCTGCCCCATGGCTTCGTATTGCTTGGCAGAACGTCCGCCGACAACAACCAGATCCGGCTCAAGTGAATTGATTACCTCGAAATTCGGCTCGAACAGACTGCCGACTGGTTCGGCCTTGCCGTCCAGATGTGTGAGATACTGGACGTAGAGCTTATTGGGTACACCAACAGGCTTTACGCCCAGCGCATCCATGGTATCGAGCGCCGCGATGTCCATGACCACGACCTTCTCTGGCAGTGCCGAAAAGGTTGTCGGCTTTCGCGCGGTTTCGACGGGAATCTCTGTGGCGGAAGCTTGTGTGGCGGCGAACGCCAGCATGGCGGCACATGTCAATGCCAGACGGGACAATCCTGCGGTCATGTTCCAATCCTCTATTTGTCTTGCAGAAAACGGCAGAGGTGGGAGCTAATCTGCCAATTTTAATATGAATGTGAGTTGCAACATAAGGTAAGATGTGAGAATAAAAAGGAAAAAATGTGCCTACGTAATATATTTTGAATTTATTACTCAACTTTTCAACAGCGCATTATTCGGTCCCTACCCCCGGCAGTTGCAAGGATCCGATTACCTGCCAACCAGATGGATGAGGCCCTGAGGCAGAATCTCCCGCCAGGCAAACATGTCGTGGGCGGTTGGAAATTCGGCCCGTTTCACTTCATAACCTTTGGCTGTCAGCACATCGGAGAGATACCGGTTTGGTTCAAGGATACTTGCAAAGCCATCACCTCGGGAGGCCTCAAACAGTCCGGCCGAAAGATAGAAACGCACCTTCTCTTGTTCGCTGGTTGCCACGCGGTGCGCTATGGTGTTCTGACCTTCAGGAGCACCCTGCGGCGACCACCAGTAGGAACCGGACACGGAGAGCACGGCACCAAATTTTTCCGGGCGCTTCAGGGCAATGGTCGTAGACCCAAGGCCACCGAAGCTGGAGCCGGAGAGAATGGTCCTGTCGCCTCGTGGCCGCAACCCCGTCTGATCAATGACAAACGGCAGCAACTCATCGGCCATGAAATCAGCGAACGCATCACTGTCGGGCAGTTCTCTGGCCCGGACGACATTGTCGATGGAGGACACGAACACCGTCACCATGGGCGGTATCCTTCCGGCCTCCACCAGCGCATCGATGCTGCGGTCAACTAGTCCCTTCTTCAAAAACTGTTCGCCATCGAAAACAAACAGCAAAGGTGTGGCTTCATCGGCGACAACCACCCCGGCGGAACGGTGGATCCATATATCGCGCGTGTTTGCAAGGCGCTCACTTGCCAGCCGATGATGCGTGAGCGTTCCGCGCTGGTTGGTGGTCTGATCATACCAGGGTTCAAGGCCTCCACCGGCAGCACGAAAGGTTGATGACTGATTGAAGTTATCCGGGGCACTCGCAGGCCACGGAAAACGGTTCAGCGGATCCGCCTTGGCCGTCGATAGAATGGCCAGCCGTCTCGCTCGCGCCGGACCAACAAAAGAAGGTACGTCATCGGCCAGCTGATAAGAGAAAAGACTTGCCTCTGGAACGGCAATTGTACGGAACCAGACGTCGCTCTGCCCGAGCCTCTCAAGCTCGTAAATGTCATTGGTTGGTCCGCCCAGCATTTTGACATTGCGACTTGCCCCCCTGAAGAGAAAAGTCAAAAGGCTCTTGCCCTTTTCTCCCTCTTCCACCAGTGGCGTTCCCTCTGCCTCAACCATTTGCCAAAAGGCGTCGGTCGACGGATCGTGTTCAAGATTTCGGACAAGCGTTGCAATCTTCGGGCTGAGATAATCCCTTGGCGGAGATTTCAGGTCATCAGCCTCGATCGATCCGGTTTGCCGCAAGGTCAAACTGCCTGCGATCGCGGTAGTAATCGTCAGGTGGGCGGGCTCATCCGGCAACAGTATCACCACATGCTTGCGCCCCTCACCCTTTTGAAGAAGCGACCGCTGATGCTCTCCCCTATCGCTGAGCAAAGCCGCATCGAATGGGGTTCCATCTGTGTAGAGAGATAGGGTTACCAGAGCACCCGGTGCACCGATGAGTTTCACCTCGACAACATCGGAGGCTTTCAGCGCAATCGTAACGTCTTCATCGAGGACTGCGACATGCTGTCGAATGGGTGAGGATTGGGTCATGGCAAATACTCCCGAAACCTGGAGCCCCATCACAAGGCAGATCGCCGCCAGAAAGTTTTTTATCATCGGTTTTTCCTGATGCCGCATCACAGCCCGCTCTTTGGGCCGGATGATGCTGAGACACTTAGGAACCCGCCGTTCATAAATGAAAGGTGCCCTCCGCCAGCCCGAAAGCTGACGAGGGGCTTGCTCGGTGGGTCCAAGCGTAGCTAGAAGCGCAGATTGGCTGAGAAATAGTAGCGCCGCCCATCAACGTTGAAATCGTCCGATTCCTCACGATAGATCTGATTGTCAGCGATATTGAGCACCCCGGCTTTCAGCGTGAAATTGTCATTCACCTCATAGGCTCCGGTCAGGTCTGCCGTGACATAGGCGTCTGCCTTTGAGGCGTTGGCCATATTTCCATCGGTTGGCACGTAGGTATATTGTTTGCCAACAAAATTGACCTTGGTTCCCAGTGACAGCTTGTCTGTCGCCTGCCAATCCATTGCGACGTTTGCGGAGTGTTCCGGCTGATAGGCCAACGGCCTTTTGACACCGCTGATCGCCTTGGCATCCAGATAGGTATAGTTGGCCGTGATTGTCAGATCGTCGCGCGGACGGATGGACAGACTGGCTTCCACCCCCATGGTGCGAGCCTGATCAATGTTTTCATAAGAAAACATCGGGTTGCCATCCGACGACAGGCCGACATAATTGTCGTAGGTCATAGCCGTGGCCAGATCTGATGTGCGGGCTGGCGGATAGGGAATCATATCCTTGATGTCATTACGGAAGGCCGTCAGACCTACAGAAAACAGATCCTGATCATAGGAAACGCCAGCCTCGAAGCTGGAACCGATCTCCGGCTTCAGATCTTCGCTACCCACCATATAGCACCCGCCACCACAGGAAACCTGATACCAGCTTGGGCTGTTTTCCAGCAATGTCGGTGCCTTGAAAGAGGAGGACCAGCCGCCCTTCACTGTCACAGCATCGGTGAGATCGTAAACGCCGTAGATACGGGGGCTTGCATTCCAGCCGAACTTCTCGTGATTATCAAAGCGTGTGCCGAATGTCATTTCGAACCGATCCGTAATGGCGGCCTGGTCTTCGGCGAAGATGGCGGCCTGCCATACCGACGATTCTGATCCACCACTGCCGGTCAGCACGAACTTGTCATTGATTTCCTGATACTTGTAGGCGGCTCCTACAGTGACCTTGTGCGGCACGAGGAAATCCAGCTCGTGGTTCACCTTGCCATCGGCGTTGAAATTGTATGCCGTATTCGGCTGCATATCGCCGGCTGTGTTTCCATGGCCGTAGTCATTGTGGATTTGGTCGCCATAAATCTTCAACTCAGAAGAACCGAAATCATATTCACCCCTATGGGTGACCCCTACGGATTTGCGCTCAAGTGTGGTCAGATCTTCCTTGCGGTTTGAATAACCGACGTTGAAGTCCATCTCATTGCTGTCATTGACGATCCAGGTGGCCGTGCCATCGATGAACTTGTCGTCACTATCGGCAAAACCGGGCAGATGGCTGCCGTCCCGCTGAAGTCCGGGGTTGAGATCTTCATCATCAGACGCTCGGATATCGTAACTGCCGTAAGTCTTGAGGAACAGCCGGTCCTTTACGATCGGACCGGACAGGGAAAAGGAACTGCGCCCATAGTCGCCCGACTTGCGGTTCTCCTGCACGGTAACTTCGGTGGTCAGCGATCCATGCCACTCGTTTTCGGCTTTCTTGGTGATGATGTTCACCACGCCTCCGATGGCATCCGAGCCATATAGCGACGACATGGCTCCGCGCACGACTTCGATACGCTCGATGGCTTCGACGGGAACCCATCCGGAATCATAATCATTGCCGCGGAAGACGTTGGGGTCGGAATTGACACGCTTGCCGTCAATCAGGAACAGCGTGTAGCGCTCCGAGAGGCCGCGGATCTGTACCTTCTTCTGGTTGCCCGAAGTGTTGAAGGTAACGCCCGGCACAGAATCCAAGAGCGCTCGTGCGTCCTGCGCAGGCAATCTGGCAATATCTTCAGAGGTCACCACGCTGACACTCGCTGGCGCGTTCTTGACATCTGTTTGAGACCCTGCGGCAGAAACAACAATGGCCTTGAGCACGCCATCTTCGGTCAAGTCCTGCGCAGTGGTCAGAGTGGTGCTGGCCAGAAGGGTTGCCAGAATGATCGAGGAGCAGGTCAGGCTCCGTGTCGTGATGGGGCTGTTTTGGTCCTTTGTGTTGTTTATGCTGTCGAACACATGGGAAGTCATTGGAAAACTGCGAACCTTCAAGTTTGGGTGGAAATGAACCAAGAGGTCTGGAAACAGTGATGTCCAAATTTATCTTGACTCTTACACTCAACATAAAAGAAATACTGGGGATGTAAATTTCGAACGCTTTTGCTGCAGCGCCATTCTTTTAGGCCCAGGCGCCAAGGCACAAAGTATCCGCTCCCGCCCCAAGGCATGAGGGTCGACTTTCATCAACGACGTCAAATCAGGTGCACCCGTGATCCGTTCCCAGTCCATTTCGCCGCTAGCCAACGTCGCCTTCATGGACGGCAAGCCAACCCATCACAGCCGGGACTTCCTTGAGGAGGTATTGCCCTGCTTCCAGCTGATGATCTTTCTTGAGGGCGAACAGAAATTCTATCTCGATGACAGGCTGTTCGACATTCACGCCGGGTATGGCGCCGAACGGCGCGCCCAGATGCTGCTCATCCAGCGCAATCGGGTCTGCCGCCTGCGCACGATTTCCCATCACGGCGAAAAGACGCTGCGCAAGGTCAAGGTGTCCTTGCCCGCGACATGGATTGAAGACTGCAGCCTTGGCAGTGCCTCGCCAGTGTTGAAGCAGTTCCGCGATGAACAGATAGGCAGCTACCTTGCCGAGGCTACAACGGAAATGGCGTCACTGGCCGAGGCGGTCATACAGCCTCCCTCCCCGTTCTCAGACGCATCCGCGCCGGACGGCATGGCGCTTTACAGGGTTGCCAAGGGAATGGAGCTGATTGCGCAGGCCTGTCTGGTCCTCGCCAACCGTCTGCAACCTTGCAGTAGCGGCCTACAGTCTCGACAGTTCAGTCAGGCAGAACGAATCCGGCGTCACATCCTCGACCATCTCGATGATGACCTGACCCTGGACAGCCTTTCACGGCAGGTTGGGGCGAGCAAACGGTCGGTGCAGCGCAACTTCAAGCATCACTATGGCATGACCGTTACCGACTTCATGCGTAAGCTGCGGCTCGAAAGGGCGCGCCAGGCCATTGAGAAGCAGGGCATGACCATTGGGCAGGCCGCCTTTCTCGCGGGTTACAACAACACCTCCAGTTTTAGCAACGCCTTCAAACTTACCTACGGTTCAACCCCGAAAAGCTGGCGCCCCAAACGCTGATTGGGAAGAAATCTCGTCCAGAAAATTGACAAGAAGTGCCAAATTGTCACCCCACCCGGACGCATATGGTTAATTTTTGACTACCAAGACAAATGATTCACAACAATTTTCAACTTTCATAACTGTCCGCTTGACGAAAACCATCTTTTTCATCATGACATCCGGTTGATATTGCACCACTTTTTAGGATGTCCTTCAAAAAGGTGTAGCCCATGAAAAACGCCATTCTGACAAGCACATAAAAATTCGCCTCAATTGTGCCAAATACTTGAACACTCTCGAGGTTGAATCAAACTCACTTGGATGGACGCAAATTTTTCATGGAACTACCGGGAACTTTATCGAGCCTGAAGACTTCTCTCATTACAACAGTGTCGAACTAGGATGAATGCTCCGATGTCTATTACGCGTCGCGTGTTTCTGGCCGCTTCTGCAGCCACCAGCTTGGTGTCTCTGAGCAATCTTGCATTTGCTGCAGGAACCGACGCAGCACCGGCAGATACCGTTGAAGTCGCTCAGCCTTTCAGCTTTGATAGCCTTTCTGCCGAAATGCAGGAGTTGGCGTCCAAGGATTACGTGTCCCGGCCGCAGGTAGAGGATTCCTATCTCAAGGATCTGACCTACGACCTCTATCGGATGATCCGTTTCAACCCGGAAAAGGCACGTTTTGCCGATATTGATGCGTCGGCATTTCGTCTTCATGCCTTCCACATGGGTTGGCTGTTCAAGTCTCCCGTGACCCTGTTTGAGGTTGCGGAAGGCAAGGCTACGCCGATGGGCTTCAACACGGATGACTTCATCTACGAGCGGGAATCTCGCGACAAGGTTCCCGCTCATCAGGCTCTTCCCGGCATTGCCGGGTTCCGGCTTCACTATCCGCTGAACCGGCCAGACGTCTTTGACGAGTTGATCTCTTTCCAGGGAGCTTCCTATTTCCGGGCGCTTGGTCAGGGGTCGGTCTATGGGTTGTCTGCCCGCGGTCTGGCGATCAACACCGGCAGCTCCGAACCGGAAGAATTCCCGGTGTTCACCCGTTTCTATGTGGAACGTCCGAACCCATCGGAACCGAAGATCACGGTCTATGCTGCGCTGGAAAGCCGCTCGGTTACCGGGGCCTACCGGTTTGTCATCAATCCTGGTGAAAATACCGTGATCGATACGACCGCACGCCTTTACATGCGGGATGACGTGCCACAGCTCGGCATTGCTCCTTTGACTTCCATGTTCCTGTTCGCCGAGCGCAACAGGGACAAATTCGATGATTACCGCCCGAACGTTCATGACAGCGACGGCTTGGAGATCGTCAAACAGAATGGCGAACGAGTCTGGCGCCCCCTGTCCAACCCGCCGAATCTGGCGTCGAGCTATTTTGCCGAGCAATCACCAAAGAGCTTCGCTCTGATGCAGCGAGACCGGAACTTCGATCATTTCCAGGATATTTCCGCCATGTATGAAAGGCGGCCATCCCTGAGGATCGAGCCGATTGGCGACTGGGGCAAGGGTTCCGTGCGTCTGGTGGAAATTCCGTCCGATCTTGAAGTCAACGACAACATCGTGGCTTTCTGGATGCCGGAAGAAGGTGGCACCGCAGGCCAGAGCCTCGAATTCGCCTATCGGATGCATTGGGGTGACCTGCCAGTGAAATCCGAAGACGAACTGGCTTATGTGCTGGAAACCCGGTCCGGGGCTGGTGGCGTATCGGGTGTCAAAAACAAGGACGGCACCCGCAAGTTCGTTATCGACTTCAAGGACGGCGTTCTGGCGAGCCTGCCGGCCAGTGAGGTCGGCAATGTGAAAATCAACAGCGCTGTTCAGAATGGCGAGATCAAGACCCAGACCCTGACACCGATCCCTGAAGAAAAGGTTTGGCGTCTGGTGATGGATATTGCCGCCAGTGAAGGCAGCATCGTGGAAATGACAGCACACCTGTCTGGCTATAACCGACGTCTCAGCGAAACCTGGGCGTATCAATGGATCAATGACTAATTGGTTGAAACATCAACTATATTGCAAGCGTAAAACAAGGTGATGACAATGACTTTTGAAGAGTTGACTTCCGGCCCTTGCGCTTTGCCGCGGGCTCCCCTGGCCATGCCAACCCAGATTCTGGAAAATCCGGAACACCACGGGTTCGTATCCAGCTTGCGGATTTTCCTTCGTGAAACCGCCAGACTTTCCGGTGCATGAGCGCTAATCAATGAAAAAATTCGGGCTCTATCTGCTGCGGGGACTTGTCATTCTGGCAAGCCTCGCAATAGGTGCCATTGCGTTCGTGACCTTCCTGCAGGTGGTCGCAGTCAATGGCATCAACCTGTTTGACATTATTCTGTCGGCGCTCATTCTGATCTCTACCACCTGGCTTGCCTGGGGCGGGATGCAGGGGGTGATTGGTCTCACCACCTCGCCAAAAAGCGTCTCCCTGACGAAAAGCGATAGGATTACCGGCAGATCCATCATCCTGATGCCCGTCTACAATGAAGATCCCTTGATGTCCTTCACGCGGCTGGCTGCGATGGAGAAATCCATCAAGCGTAGCGACCCGCTCGCGGACATCCATTTTGCCATTCTGTCGGACACCCGCAAGGACGATATCGCCCGACAGGAAGAAGAGCTGTTTGTTCACCTCGTTGAAGAATGCGATGGCGAAGGCCGCTTCTTCTATCGCCGCCGAGCTCAGAATATCGGCAAGAAGGCAGGCAATATCGAAGACTTCCTGACCCATTCCGGCGCTGCCTATGACTATGCGGTCATTCTGGATGCAGACAGCCTGATGGAGGGCGACACCATCCTCGAGATGATCGCCCGGATGGAAGCAGAACCACGTCTGGGTTTGCTGCAGACCCTGCCCAAGATCATTCGCGCCGAAACCCGGTTTGGCCGGGCGATGCAATTTGCCGCTTCGTTCTATTCGCCGATCTTTTGTCGGGGACTTGCGATGTTGCAGGGCGAAACCGGTCCGTTCTGGGGCCATAATGCGATTGTGCGGGTTGATGCCTTTGCCCAGTCTTGTGGTCTGCCAGCCTTGCGCGGCCAGCCACCATTTGGCGGCCACATCATGAGCCACGACTATGTGGAGGCGGCTCTGCTCGCCCGCGCGGGCTGGATCGTCCGGGTCGATGATGATCTGGAAGGCTCCTACGAGGAAGGCCCGGAGAATGTCGTTGACCATGCAAAGCGCGACCGGCGCTGGTGTCAGGGCAACCTTCAGCATTCCCGCGTCATCAATGCGCCCGGTCTCAAGCCATGGTCCCGCTTTGTCTTTGCGCAAGGCATTATGGCCTATATCGCGCCGCTGTTCTGGCTAGCGTTCCTGACGGTGTCCATTCTCGCACCAGGCTTCGACAGCCAGCCGAACTACTTCCCAGTACCCAACTGGCCGACGCCATACATCCCGCCGTCGATGACCTTTCAAGCCATCAGCCTGCTGGTCGGCATTTTCGGCCTGCTACTGCTGCCCAAGCTGCTGATCGTTGTCAAGGCGGCCATCACGGATCGGGCGCGCTTCTACGGCGGGGCCGGCAAGGCGCTGGCTTCGACACTGTGGGAGCTGCTGATCTCGTCACTGATCGCGCCGATCGTCATGCTCTATGCAACGCGCTCGGTCTATCAGGTGGTGATGGGCAAGGATGGCGGCTGGCCAACCAACAACCGCGGTGATGGACGATTGAGCTATGCGGAGTGTTTTGCTGCTGCTTGGTGGGTGACACTCATCGGCATGCTCGGACTTTTGCTTGCCATCTATCTGGCTCCGAACATTTTCTACTGGCTGTTGCCAGTTGCCCTGCCGATCATCTTTGCGCCGTGGATCCTGCACTGGAGTTCACAGATCGGCTCAGACTCTGTCTTCACGGTCCCGAGCGAGCTACTGACACCACCTGTCGTCAGCCTGCACGATGAACTGGTGAAACGCTGGACAGACCAATACGCTTGAGCGCACTGCCTCAGCCACCCGTGGCGGCCATTGATCGGTCAATCCCTGTCCTTGGCTGATTAAAATTGTGCTGCCACGGCTTAAGGGCGATAGCCTTGCGGATCAGGGCAACGAGTTCTGCGTCCTCAATGCCCTGTCTCAGAGGCTCTCTCAGGCCGACCGAATGGCTATTGCCAAGACAAAGGTGCAGTGTTCCATCGACTCCGAGACGTACCCGATTGCAGCTTGCGCAGAAGTGGCGCGACAGTGGCGTGATGAAACCGATCCTTGTTTCGCTTCCGGCGATCCGCTTGTAACGCGCCGGACCGCCACCCGATGAAATGTCGTCGATCAGATTGAACTCGGCTTTCAACACCTCTTCCACGACATCCAGCGGCAGATAGCGAGAGACGGCATCCTTGCCCCCTGCCCCCATGGGCATGGTTTCGATGAAGCGCAGGGTAAAACCATGCTCCATGCAGAAACGGGCCATCGGCACGACTTCATCGTCGTTGATGCCTTTCATGACCAGCATGTTGATCTTGATCGGATCAAACCCCACCTGCCGGGCACGGACAAGGCCCTTCAATACGTGGTCCAGATTTCCACCATTGGTGATGCGGGCAAATCGCTCACTCTCGATGCTATCGAGCGACACGTTGAGTCTTCCCACGCCTGCCGCGAACAGCGCCTCGGCATGAGGTTCCAAAAGCAGCGCATTGGTGCTCATGGACATGTCATCGATACCCGGGATTTGATGCAGTAGGGCCGCCAATCGTGACACCCCCTTGCGCACCAGCGGCTCGCCACCTGTCAGTCGGACGCGGTGCACGCCCAGCACAGCGAAAGCCCTGATAACCCGCTCGATTTCATCGAAGGTCAATCGTGTGTCTGACGGTGCAAAGCCTCTCGTACCGTTGGGCAGGCAATAGAAGCAGCGCAGGTTGCAGCGATCGGTCAGAGAAAGGCGCACGTAGTCGATGGTGCGTCCATATGGGTCGATAAAGGCCATGGCGTGGTTCCTCTTACGGCAACAGACCAGACGAGCGGCTACCGGGTCACTCCGGCAACCGCAATCTTGTCTCTGATCGTCAGGCGATTTTTTCGATTCTTGCAGGCAGGCCCTGACGAACAGAGGCACCGGAAATCGGATCGACCCAAACACCGGGGTTGCTTCTGGTCGGATCAATCAGACCCAGATCATTCTGCAACACGCCACTTCCTTGTCGTGGATCGGATGGCATCGTGGAGCCATCGATTGTGATATCGGCGGCTCCGAACCGGCGATGACCGAAACCATGCTCGATGGCAACGGTGCCCGGCACCACCCCATCTCGCACCACCGCAACACTCTCAAGGCTGCCACCCGGCGTGGTCAGGCGCAGCTTGTCGCCGGTCTTGATCCCCTGGCTTTCAGCCAGATCACGACCGATGTTGAGCGTGTTGGTTCCAACGACCCTCAAAAGCGTCTTGGCTCCGACGGAATAGGAGTTCTGCAACGGCGACTTGAAGCTGATCACCTTCACCGGCCATTCGCTTGCCGGGTAGACATCCGATACCTTGCTACCATCGGCAAATTCCGCCTCGCGCCATGTCGGCACACCGGGTGAGCGCTTGCCGGTCATGGCGTTACGGGCACTGCCGACACCTTCGTTATAGATCTGCATGGCCTTGCCGAACGGATGGGCGCTCAGATCGCCCTTGTAGCTCTTGTCCTTGTTTTCATAACGCCCGCCCTTGGCATAGACGGTTGCAGCCTTGCGCCATTCGTCCGGCTTCAGGGTTGCTTCCAATGTTGAGCGGATGCGTTCGACACCCGAGACGACGAGATCATCGTCGCTGGCCTCGTCCACCATAGATCCGCCGGATGTTGCGACATTCACCGCTCCGCGCAGATAAAAGTCCTCCGGCCGGTTGAGCGGATGCATGGCGCCATCCTTGTCGGGAATGGCTGCATCGCCAAAGCCCGGCAACCCGAGCCGTTTGGCCGTTGCGATGAGGAACATGTCGACATCGATCGGCACGCCGTCAGCCGTTTTGGCAACCCTCGGCTCGACGACCGGCCAGCGTGCCGTCGTCACCTTGGTTGGCACGCCGTTCCACGGCTTGACGAAGCCCCAGCTTTCATACATCACCGTATCGGGTACGATATAGTCCGCAAGCGCCGTGCTTTCGTTGATGAAGGGATCGATGGAGATGATCAGAGGCACCACCTTCGGATCCTTCAGCTTCGGCACAAGATGCTCGATACCGGCGATCCCATAGATCGGATTGGCATTGCGCAGGATCAGCGCCTCGATGTTGTAAGGATAGCCATTGACCATCGAGGAGAACCATTCGGTCGCCAGTCCCGGTGCATTGGGGTACCACGGGCCGTCCGCCGGAAAGGCCTTGCCCGACGCCTTCTTGGCCTTGAACTCCGATGTCTTCTCATAAGGCACATTGCGCCCCAGCGGCAGGCCCTTCGGCTTGACGGCACCAATCACCTTGTTGAGGTCATAAGCGGGGCCGTTGGTGTCGGGGTACCAGCCGCCGAGCATCACTGTACCGCCCTTCCAGTTGAGATTGCCGATCAGCGTGTTGAGCATCATCAACGCAAAGGCATTGTAGAAGCCAGACCCGCTCATCATGCCGCCGTGGCTGTTGACTGCTGCCTTGCGGCCATGGCTGGTGAAGCGATCGGCCAGATTGGTGATCGTTTCAGCTGGGATTCCGCAGGCACTGGCATAGTCAGCATAGCTCAGGCGTTCCGCTTCCTCACGCAGCAGCGTAAGCGCCGACTTGACAGCTATCGGCCCCTCCTTGCCCTCGACCGTTCCGTCAAAGAACAGAGGCGCAGGCTGGTCTCCTACAGGGATTGGGCCATTCTCGGAAGCGACCATATAAGGGTCGCTGTCGTCATAGGCCTTGGCCCCTTCGGCCAGTTCCAGCCCCATGTCCGAGCCTCGCAACAATTTGCCCGTGCGCGGGCTCTTCTCGTCGACGATGACCAGATGGGTGGCGTTGCTCCAGTTGGCTTCCCCCGCAGCGGTTGCCGCGTCCTTGGAAGGTTGAGCCAGATAGTCCGTGTTGATGCGGTCGTTCTCGAACATCCAGCGCATCATGCCCATGGCCAGGGCACCGTCCGTACCCGGAATGATCGGCACCCAGCGGGACCGGTCGCCTGATGGGCCACTCTGTGCGTGGTTGAGCACAGGATCAACGACCACATAGTCGAGTTTGCCATCGCTGCGCGCTTCGGCCACCAGAGCGCCAATGCGTTTGAAGGGGTTGCCAGCATTGCCCGGTGCGGTACCGACAAACAGAATGAATTCGGCCTCCTCGAAATCCGGTTTTGCGTGCGGCATCCCCTTGACGTCGCCGAACATGGCACCGGATCCTGAACGGTAGGATCCACCACAATACGAACCGTGACGAGCATAGTTGGTGGAGCCGTACCCCTGTTTGAGCCAGCGCAGATTCATGTTGTCACGACCATCGTTGACCGAGCTGAGCATCACCACGCCATTGGCGCGAGGGCCGAACTCGGGTGCGTCGGCGCAGATCGGGGTCTCAAGATCGCGGATCTCCCTCAGGCCAGCCACCTTGCCTTCGCCGAATAGATCGCCGCCCTCCACGACTTCCTCCACCAGCTGTTCAAAACTGATGGTCTGCCACTGGCCGGATCCGCGCGGACCAACGCGCTTCAAAGGCCGGAGAACCCGGCGTGGGTTGTCAAGCTGATCAAGCACCGCATTGCCTCGACCACAGGCTGTCGAGCGATGCACCATGCCGTTGCCACTGCCTGCCTGAGCAAGAGCGACGAGGCTTTCCCGCACGGGCGTTTCATAAGGCAGGAATTCAGTCGTGCTGAGCGGATTATACGGATTGCCTGTCACCCGCAGCACCTTGTTTTGGGTCTTGTCGACCCGCACACGCACACCGCACATCGTGGTGCAGCCGATGCACATGGCGTAACTGACAGCCTGGTCCGGGTTGAGTTCGACCTCGCCATTGGCAGCAACGCGATATTCCGGCTCCGGTGCGTTGCCGGTGATGTTCTTGCGAGGCACTTCACCGGACCATTTGCCTTTAAGAACCTTCTTGACCGGTTCGGCATAGCCAGCTGCAAATGCACCCAAAGCACCGATTGCCGCTGCACCCTTCAAAATGTTTCGACGTGTTGACATGGGCTTTCTCCTCAGACGGTGCGAGCGGATTGGGGGGCGGTAGACGACGTTGAACCATCATCCGGCACCTCCGCCTCGGCCCAGGGCACGAATGTTGTGTAAAGGATGAGCAGGAAGAACCAGAGCCCGAAAGTTCCGATCACGCCCATCAAGCCTTCAAGGCCCGTAGGCATCAGGGCATCATAGAGCCCGGAGCCGACCTTGGGCACAGCCTGCCCGCCCATGAAGACGGTCCAGCGGAACATCCAGGCTGCATGGATGGCGATAAGGCCAGTGATCCAGCCGGACCGCGAAGGCGCGACCAGAGCGATGACCAGCGGAATGATGATCGCAGCTGCGGCCCAGAGAGCGATCCTCTGCCAAACGGTGAAGCCAGCGACAGAAGCCAGCGCTTCAGTATGGCTCTCGCTGATGCCGGACAGGGCGACCGCGAACCACAGGGAGCCGATGATGGCGACGATAACAAGGGCCAGAGCCAGCATGCGGTTCATGCGCGCTTCGACCACTCTGCCGGTTGCAAACAGCCGACCGAGCACCAGCATCACTCCGAGCGCACCGACAGCACCTGTGGCAGCAAACTGTAGCGGTAATAATGGTGTGTGCCAGAGCGGACGGGAGTAGACAACCGCAACTTCCATGCCGGTGTAGGTGAGAATGCCAAGCGCAGCGACGCCAGCTCCGATGCCGATTATGCGAGCAAAGCCGTTGGCCGGACTGCCGAAGGCAAGGAAGCGGAAGATCCAGGCAAAGCGCCAGTCATCCTGCCCCCAGCGATAGAAGGCAGGACGGTTTACTGCCCATGCATAGAGCAGCAGCAGCGTAACGTAGGACATGACAATCCACGAGCCCCATGCCATCCATGAGGTGGCGTGAGTGTAGACGAAGAACTCCCAGAACCGACCCGGCTGGTGCAGATCAGCAAGCAGGGCAACCGGACCGGAAATGCCGGTCGTCACCGCAGTGATCAGCGCCAGCCGGGCGTGCGGCAGGGAGGACGCACGACCAAGAACAAATGCCGGGAAACTGAGGAACAGGGCTGTCGTCGACATGCCGATCAGGAAGAAATATTGCACCGCCCATGGCAGCCAAGCTGCTTCGTGGACTGCACCAACGAGTTCATGAATCTGCATTACCGGCCCTCCCCGTGATGCTCCAGACTGGTAGTCAGAGGCGGCTTGTAGGCTGCTTCCCCGGCGACACGGCCATCAAGGGCCTCATCCAGTCCGATGTAATAGACATTGGGATCGGTGTGCATCTCGGGACGCAGAACCGAAACTTCATGCGACGCCAACAGGCGCGATACCGTACTTTCGGGATCGTTGAGATCACCGAAAATGCGTGCGCCGCCTACACAGGTCTCGACACAGGCAGGCAACAGCCCGGCCTCGGTACGATGAACACAGAAAGTGCATTTATCGGCGGTCTGGGTTTCGTGATTGATGAAACGCGCATCATAGGGACAGGCCTGAACGCAATAGGCGCAGCCCACGCAGCGAGAGGCATCGACCAGCACTTCGCCGGTTCCTTCCTGCTTGTAGGTTGCCTGCACCGGGCAGACCTCGACGCAAGGCGGTTCGTCACAGTGGTTGCACAGGCGCGGCAACATGACCATTGCCGGGTCGCGCCCTTCCTTGACGACTTCATAAACGGAAACGTGGGTGCGGAAGGCATCTTCCGGCACTGCATTTTCCATGATGCAGGCCACCGTGCAGGCCTGGCAGCCGATGCATTTGCGCAAGTCGACGACCATGCCCCAATGGGGGCCGCTGGCGCCTTTACCATCGGTCGCGGAGCCGGTTGTTGCCGAAGCGCTGTTGGCCCCGGCAACAGTGGCCGCGGCCCCTATCGTTACCTGTCCGATCGCTCCGAGAAATTGTCGTCGAGAACTATCCATGGCTGGTCCTTTCACTCCGAGCTGACATGACCGGCAAGAAGACTGCCGTGCGCATGCAAAGCCCGTTTGGTCCCTCAGAGGCCGCACCCTCGTCGTGTTTTGAATCACAAGGAGGGGCGCAGCCGGTCTTGAGAACCAGAGTAGAAAGGTGTTCCGCTGGAGTGAATCAGGCCAAACCCCGGGCCTTTAGGGGGTAACCCCTAAATCTCGTCCCAATTGACTGTGACAAGCTGCCGCACCAAATCCGCCGGCGTCGTGGCTTCCATCTTCGTCATCAGGTTATGACGATGGATTTCCACGGTCTTGAGGCTGATTCCGAGATCCGCAGCAATCTGCTTGTTCTGCCTGCCATCCATGATGGCCCGGGCAACATCCTGCTCACGGCTCGTAAGGCTCTCGACGCGCCCCGCTATCGCGGCCTTCCTCTGTTCGTCTCCGGCGCGGGCGCGGGCTTCCTTCAAGGCATCGTTGATGCGTTCGACAAGTGCCATGCCGTTGACCGGCTTCTCGAAGAAGTCGAGTGCTCCGGAGCGGATCGCCCGCACAGCCATCGGCACATCGGCATGGGCGGTAATGATGATCACCGGCAGAGCGCAATTGCGTCGCTTCAATTCGTCGAGCAATTCCAGCCCGGTCATTCCGGGCATGCGCACATCAGCGAGAATACACCCCACCACCGCACCATCAAGCCGGTCGAGCAGCTCCGTCGCCGAACCATGTGTCTCGATGGTCAGACCAAGGGACGACAGCATGAAGCCAAGGCCCTCACGCACCGCGCGATCGTCATCGACGATATGGATGATCCCGTCCTCAGTCATGCCTGCTCTCCCGTTGGCAGCCAGATGGCCACTTCCAGTCCCTCGCCATCATCGGGACGCTTCGCCCGCATGGACCCGCCGTGTGCTTCCACGATTGACCGGCTGAGTGCCACCCCAAGCCCGATTCCGTCGGTCTTTGTGGTATAGAAGGCTTCAGCGAAATGGCCAAGGTCTTCTTCACTCATCCCATGGCCGAAGTCGCGCACCCGCAGCAAAATGCCATCACTTGCTTCACGCCACGGTCGAACTGAGAGGATGACCCTGCGCCGCTCCGGTTCCAGCTCGCCCATGGCATCAATGGCGTTCTGAACGAGATTGAGGACCACCTGCTGAATCTGGATGGGATCGACAGTGATGAGTGGCAGCCCCGGCACCAGATCAACAGTAACGCGCACGCCGGCCCGATTGGCTGAAGCCTCATAGACGGCGGCACAATCGGCGATCAGATCTGCCACAACAACCGTTACCGGCTTTGTTTCCTTCTTGCGGACGAAAGCGCGGATGCGGCGGATGACTTCGGCTGCCCGTTGCGCCTGCTGGGCGATTTCACCGGACGCCAATTCCATATCATCTGTCGTGAAACGATTGGCCTTGATCCGCAACAGGCAACCCTGCGCGTAGTTGGAAATGGCGGCAAGCGGCTGGTTCAGTTCGTGGGCTATGGAGGATGCCATTTCGCCGAGAATGGACAGGCGAGCGACATGTTCGAGTTCGCGCATATGCTTGCGATCAGCTTCCTCCGCACGCTTGCGTTCAGCCATCTCAAGCCGCAGCCGGGCATTGGTGTTGTTGAGGTCTCGCGTCCGCTTGCGCACAAGGCTCTCAATACGCACCGAATAGATCGCCCAGAAAATCAACGCCCCGGCGATGATGATCAGCCACTCGCGATAGTCATCGATGAAATCAGAGAGGGAAATCGGCCCGGTCCGGGCATAGGGTCCGATCTGCAGCTGGCGCAACACGGCGTGGACCGGCTGATAGTCGAGCGGAACGGTCCAGAGGTTGCCCGTCTGCATCTGCATGAGCGTTACCGCGACCTGCTTGGCAAAGGCGGCATCGGTATTTGGCGTTTTGGCAAACGGCCAGTTGGGGTAGATCGGGCTCGATATGGCGCACTCGGTTTCGGGCTCGCTTCTTGTGGCGAAGGCCTTCAGCGCCCCATAGCGGCTGGGATCCTGCTTTTGCAGCATCTCCAGAGTGCAGGTGCGCATGACGGCAACGTCGGCCTTGCCCTCAAGCACAGCTTCGGCCACCTGTTGCATCGGATAGCCGGTCTGAAGGATCTCCACTCGACGAGCGAGGGACGGATCGACCCTGTTCATTTCCGCCCAGATGACCTGGAAGCCGCCGAACGCTTCGGTCGAGACCACAGCCACCTTCTTTCCAACCAGGTCTTCCAGCGACTGGATGTCCTCGGTGGTGACCAGCGTCGAGGCCACGGGCTGATCTTCATCCACTGTTGCAATTCGGCTGATGTGATAACGATACTCAAGCTCGGCATAGTTGCCCGGATTGGTGATGACAAAATCAAGCTGCCCTGCCTTCAGAGCGGCATCAAGCCCGGAAATATCCAGCGCCACCAGCTCGAAGGTTACATCAGGAAAGGCGGCGTCCAGACTGGCCTCGGTCGGGGCCCAGTGGGCGCGGGAATGCTCTTCGCCGAGCACATCAAGAACACCAATGCGTTTCACCTCGCCCGCAGAGCCTGGATCGGAAAGCAGCATCGGCGCGATCAAGAACATCGCCCAGAACGCGGAGCGGATGGAAAGCTTTCGCATGTTGCTATTGTTCGCCCCTCATCCGGTTGACAGTTGTCCGACTAATACAAAGACAGCATGACGTGTACTGATGCTCCGTTTGTAAAATGCGGCCATCGGTTGCACAAGTCTTTTGTCCATTGCTGCGCGCTACCAGCTTGAACCGAGAGGCATTTCCCTGGCTATATCTTTTCATTTGAAGAGAAACAGATTTGAACGCCAGATGGCATAGAGGCAGATGGCTCCGAACATCAGAAAGGCAGCGATAGAAAGACTGATAGATCGGGCAACCTGCTTCGGCAAGTCTCGCTTCAAGCTGTCAGCCTTGATGACATCCAGAGGGAGCGAGAGAAAGCCAGAAGATAGCGAAAAACCCGTCCCAACAAATAGACTTATGTAAATTCCATATCCAACGAAATCATATTCCGGCTTCAGAATGCAGAAGGGGCAATGGTGATATGGCTGGGCATAGATATAGGGCGCGACGACCGAGATCACCGCTACGATGGCTGCGATGAAAAAGAACGGACTGACGATTGCATAAAGCGGCGTCATGATTGGTTTCCAGAGGCCGAGCGTCGCCAGAACCGTCAACAATCCCAGCCCTCCAAACAGCAGCCAGAGCGCCAATTCAGGATCGAGCGAAGACAATTGCGCCTCGATACCAGAGACTTCTGGCGTAAACAGCCGCGAACAACAGGATGTGATGACGTCCGTTTCAAGGTTGAGAAAATAGCTCAGTTGCAGCCCAGCTCCGACCAGCATGACCGGGGCAAGGCCGATGAGGAAAGCGTATTTATAGCGCGTCAGCGGATAGTCCCGCCCTTTGCCATCAACATGGTTGAGCACGAGCCAGACAAAAGCACCGAAGAAGGTCGCCAGTTTGAACAGCAGTGCAGGAAAGCCATAGGCGTTGACATTCAGCGTGCCGACAGCGCACATCGCGCCAGTGAATATCACCGCCATGCGATCGGCGTTGTAGACGAACAGCAAGAGGCTCAGAAGCTCAACCACCATCACAAAGGTCAGCGCAGTCGAGACCAGATAGGTCTTGCGCTCCATGTTGATCTGCCGCGCCCTGCCGCTGCTCACGTCCCAATTTTTGATCACCCCGTAAGCAAAAAAGGCCGCCCACAGCAAAATGAGACTATCAAGCGTCGAGACGAGCAAGAGCGCAAGGATCGTGCTTTGAAAGATCATTCTTCCACGCTCTCCCGCTCTGATTGTTCCAGCACGTCTCCTATCGCGCCATCCTTCATGCTGACGATCCTGTCGACAAGACCGGCTTGCCATATGCGCGGGTCGTGGCTGGTCATCAGGATTGTCTTTCCCTGCCGCTTGAGATCGGCCATCACGCTGAGAAATTCCTCCGTCAAAGCCGTGTCGAGATTGGCCGTCGGTTCATCGGCGAGGATGATTGCCGGATCATTGATGAGCGCGCGAGCGATAGCCACCCTTTGGGCTTCGCCGCCTGAAAGCAGCTCACTGGCAACGGTCGCCTTGTGATCCAACAGCAGGCGATGCAAGATCTCCATGGCACGGTGCCGGAGGTCTGCGTGATCGCCGCCGAGCGGCAAGGCCGGAGCCATTACATTTTCCAACACGGACAGGCCACGCAGCAGGTTGAACCGTTGGAAGATGAAGCCAAAAGTCTGGCGGCGAATGTCGGTCATGAATTTTTCCGGCAGTCCCGAAATGCATTCGCCTTCAAGGTGGATGCGGCCGGAGGTTGGTCGCGACAGACAGCCGATCATGCTCAACAGCGACGTCTTGCCGGACCCACTCGGGCCTCGGAAAACCGTTGTCGCATCGAGAGGGATCTTCAGGGAAACGTCACGGACGGCCCGCACTTCATTTGGCTGGCCATCATTGTAGATCTTGCAGACAGAGTCGAGTTCTATCATCGCATCACCTGTTCCGGATCTGTGATGGCAGCCCGCCAGATGGGCACGATGGTGGCCGCGGTGAAGGGAACGATGGTGAAGAAGGCCAGGGTCGCCAGTTGCAGGCCATCAATACTCGGCGGCAGCGAGAAATCCGGGTAAAGAACGCCCCAACCCTGCAGTACCGGTTTCAAAAGCCCAGCGTCGAACAGGAAGACATGGGCGTAGGCAGCCAGCACACCGCCCAGAAATGCCAGCAGCGAGACCAGTGCCCCTTCCCAGAATTTCATCGCCAGAATGTCACCCGTGTCCCAGCCCACGGCTTTCAGGATGCCGATTTCGCGTTTCTCTTCGCCAGACAACCCCGAGGCCTTGTCGAAAACAAGGATGGCAAAGGCGACGATCACGGCGGCGAGCAATGCCAGCAAAAGCCCCTCTCGCCATGAGAAGATCGCTTCATAGGTACGCAGGATATCGTCTCGCGTCACGAACCTCGCATCGGGAAGCAGATAGGAAGCCTTTCCGACGATCGTGGAGACCTCCCGGGTGTTGCGCACCTTGAGGACCAGATCCGTGTAGACATCGGGCGGCAGGTTGAAGAAGCGGCGGAAATCCAGTTCAGTCACAAGGATCAAATCGCTGCCCACCAAAGCGGAATCGGACATCATCACATCCTTGATGCGCATCACGAGTGGCTTGCCCGTTGGCGACGTGATGGTCAGAATGCGCCCCTTTTTCGCCCCCCTCACCCGGGCAATTCCTTCGCCAAGGATCGCCTGACCTTTTGTCAGCTGGTAGTCCTTCGCATCGGGGCCCGGCACCATCAGGGTATAGTTGGCTCGGGTTCCCTGATCATAGAAGTAGCCCCAGAGCCTGCCATAGGCCTTCTGGACGCCGCGAATGTTGCCGACCTTGTCGAGATAGGACAGCGGCACTAGATCATGTCGCCCCATAACCAGTCGCTGCACCGTAATTTCCGGCGCGCCTGACAGCATCAGAGCCGCCTCCCGACGGATGGCGTGGGAGAAGAACATCACCGACGCCAGCAGAAAGACAAGGACCAGATAGACCGCAAACAGCATGACGTTTCGCCAAAGCCTCCGACGCATGGCCGACAGGGTGAAATCGATCAGATTGAGGTGACGCCGCAGCACTGCGCTATTCACCGCACCTCCTCCTCGTCACCGATTTCAATCCGCACCTTGTCAGAGAAGTGGCGGTTTGGACCAACGAGCGATCCAGTCGGGAAATGATCCAGCGACACGGGATGATCCTGAAAGGCCGTGCTGAGGTCCGCCATCGCAGGATGGCGCGTATAGCGAGCTTCGGTAAACAGAGCGAGATCATTGAGCCCCAACTGTTGAACCAACGATCTTGCAGGTTGGCGCGGGTTGTCATCAAGAGCAGCAAGCATCACGGTCACCCCGAGCAGGACCATGAACAGGGCTACAAGCCCGAGGACGATCACGGATGGACGCAGCATCATGTGAGCTGAAACTCCCCCTTGTCGAGGCCCAGCAGCAGCGCCATCGTCACCTCTTCGAACGTTACCACCCTCTTGCCCTGATGATCCTTCATGAATTCATCTGCATCATAGCGATCAGGATGTGGAATGAGCTCATGGCCCATCGGCCCCAACACATCCGACCCCATGACATAGAGGGCCGATCGGGCGTCGATCCGCTCAGTTGCGTAGTAGTCGGTCACACCCAAGCGGTCGATCCCCTCGGCCTTCCGCCCCGAAGCATATTTGGGCATGTCGAGTAGGTATTTGAACAGGTCCTTGGCCCCGTCGAAATGATCCGCATGTCCGTCCTTGAAAAGGACTGTGGCGATCCAGTCGGGATAGCGGGCCGGAAACATGCCACATACGGGACAGGCGTCCCTGTCGCCAGGCATGGGAAGGTCCAGCATCGGCGATACGGCCTGCTGCGCAAAACCAGCCGTTGGCAGAGAAGTGACTGAGGTCAGTAACAGGCCCAAAGTCATGAACTCACGCCTGCTGATGGGAGAATGTGTGGAATGGGAACACATGGAACCTTGCCTTGAAGTATGGAGGGTGAGAAAGGACGGAGATCGGTGTGCACGGTGTCCCCATCCTTTTCTCCCCGGAAACAGAAGAAGAGCGGATTAGTTGCCCTTGGTCTTCATGTCTTCCGCTTTCTTGGCCATATGCGCTCGCTTTTCGGCCCTGCGCTTGCGGATCATAAGGGTGCTTTTTGCCATATCAGCATAGGCGACTTCCAGCGCCTCCTCAAATCCGACGACGCGCGCGGCACCGGATGCAGTGGCCTTGTCGGGATCGGCGTAGGCCCACTTGCGGGTGGCAGACATGGTACCGGGCTTTGAAGGATCGAGAGCGTAATGGGCCTTGGAAGCATCGATCAGCGGCTTGATCTCTGCGTCCGATCCGGCATCGCCAACCCAGATCATCTTCGGGACGCGATCCATGTTGAGACCGAGGGACAGGGAAAGGCAATGGATCGAGCATGTCCCCTCGCAAGACTCGTCATCATACTGAATGAGGTGCCGGGTCTGGCTCCACTGCTCCCGCACCATGCCGCAATAGGTACAGCGTGGATATTTCTCGAATTCCTTGTCGGTTGGATTGGTGTCTTTTTTCATGTGCCCGGTAACACCGTTCTTGCTGGTCCATTCCCAGGGGGACAGCATGGCAGCAAAAGCAGCAAGAGGCGAAAGGGCAATGGCAACAGGGGCCAGCGCAGCCGAAGTCAAAAGGGTACGGCGGTTCATGACAGGGTCTCTTTTCAATTGAGTAAAACACACCTGACCAGCCGCGGGCGTTGCCGCGCGATGGCTCAATATCCGAGGCACGCCTACAAGGTTCCGGGCGCGACTGGTCAGGCCTTTTATGGGGATGTCATGAAAAGGCCGGAGGGCCGCGCGCGTAGATGCGATGCAGGGCAAGGACTACGAGGACTTGATCATAGGGCTGGACCGCAGCGGGAAAGCTGGCTGGCTCTATCGCGGCAAGTATCGGCGGGCTACCATCCAGCATCGGAGCGATGGCTGCCGAGGCACAGACCGGGCAATTGTCAGGGTTGACGCCCTTTTCAGGGGCATTGTTGCTGCTACTCTCATCATCGAGAATGATGAGCCCGCCAGCGGAGCAGATTTGCAGGAAGCTGTAGGCTGTGCTTCCCTTTTGGACCGTGGCAACATCACCCGCGGCGGCCGTCCAGACAGACGTGGCATGGACGACACCAAAGAACAGCTGACAGGTCAACGCGATCAGCGTGACGCAGACTGCCAGACTATCTTTTCGCAATGCCCGCATGCGTTTGATCAGTGATCGGATCGAATCCGACCGCCCCTCCCTAAATCCCGGTTTCCGACAAGAAAACAGGATGGCGAGAAAAGTTGAAACTAGACATTGGTCAAAAGTGATTATGATATGCCTGTTTTATCCGCGACATTTTGCCCGCAACAAACCCGGGACAAGCGACCACAGAGGCTATGGGCAAACCCGTCAGGTCGTCACTTAGAAACAAGCGACAACCTGACGACTGGTCTATTCAGGCTGGCGTTCGCGTCAGTAAGCGTGGCAGCAACTGCCGTAACATGCTTGGCACGACCAATATCAGACCGACAGCTGTCGCGGTGAAGTTGGGTGCGACCAAGAGGATGGCTGCGAACACAAGAATGAGACGCTCAAACCAGTAGAGCGGCGCATAGAGCCAGCCGGAGACGGCCGATGCCAGCACCCAGATGCCAAGAACGGCGCCGCTGAAGGCCAGCGCAAAGGCCTGCCAAGTGAACCCATCGGTGACGATCAACAGGGCCGGCTGGAAGGCAAAGACGAAGGGCACCAGCGCTTTGCCCATGCTCAAGCGGAACGCTGTATTGCCCGCCTTGAAGGCGTTGGCTCCGGCGATCCCCGCCCCGGCATAGGCCGCCATGGCCACCGGAGGTGTCACGTCGGCAAGCACACCGTAGTAGAACACGAAATAGTGGGCCACCATCTGCTGGACACCGAGCATACCCAGAATGGGTGCCGCTACGGCCACCATGATGATGTAGTTTGCCGTGGTCGGAATGCCACAGCCCATCAGGATACAGACGACAGCAGTCAGCATCAGCGTAAACAGCAACGTGAGGGATGGCACGGTCATCAGTTCAAACGGCAGGAAGGCGACCATGTCGTGCACCGAGGTGGCCCAATCCTGCGCGATGGTCGTAACCATGTAGGCGATCTTGAAGCCTACACCCGTCAGGGTGACGACGCCAATCACCACACCGACCAGAGCGGCTGCAGCTGTAACTGACAGGGACTGCTTGGCACCGAGTATAAAGCCTTCCCATATGCCATGCAGTGTGCCTTTGATCCCTTCGACAACACCGGATGCCCTGATCTGCTGGATGGCAAGCACGACGACACAAGCGGTGATCGACCAGAAGGCTGCGGCAAACGGGGTACGGCCAGAAAGCAGGACGGCTACCAGTAGAGCGAGCGGCAGGACAGACAACCAGCCTTTCTTGAGCACTCGCCAGGCATTGGGCAGTTCTTCCACGGACATGCCCCGAAGCCCCAGACGACGGGCTTCCAGATGGACCTGAACCAGCACGCCGAAGAAATGCATGAAGGCCGGCACCAGAGCGGCAGTCAGGATCGTCGTCAGCGGAACGCCGAGATATTCGATCATCAGGAAGGCGACGGCCCCCATCACCGGCGGTGTAATCTGGCCACCCGTTGAAGCGGCAGCCTCAACGGCAGCTGCAAAGTGGCGTGGATAGCCAATGCGGATCATGGCAGGAATGGTCAGGGAACCGGTCGTCACCGTGTTGGCAATGGAAGAACCGGAGATAGACCCCAACAGCGCCGAGGACAAGACCGATACCTTGGCGGGGCCACCTGCATAACGCCCAGCCAGAGCGGAAGCGACATCGATGAACAGCTGCCCTAGACCGATGCGCGTTGCCATCACGCCGAACAGGACGAAATGGAACACATAGGTCGCGATCACGCCGAGCGCGGTACCATAGATGCCCTGTGAGGTCAGATAGAGATGGTTGACGATGTTCGACCAGCTGGCGCCGGGATGGACCAGAATGCCGGGCATGGACTTGCCGAAATAGGCATAGGCCATGAAAAGGATCGCGATGACCGGCAAAGGCCACCCCATGGAACGCCGTACTGCTTCGAGCAATACCACGATCAATATGGTGCCCATGATAACATCGATTGGCAGGGGGTTGCCGACGCGGAAAGCAAGTTCGCTATAGATCCAGGGCACATAAAGCGCACTGACGATCCCGGCAATGGCAAGACACCAGTCTATGAGAGGCAAGCCGAACGGAGCGGACCAGCTGGAGGCGATTTCCTTTTTACCGAAGGCGGAGAAGCTGAGAAAGACGACCAGCAGTGTCACGCCCATGTGGAAACCACGATGCACCGTTGCCTGAGGAATGCCAAACCCGGCCGTGTAGTAGTGATAGCAAGACAACAGGAACAGGATGGCGGCGGCGATGAGGGTTAAAGGCATTTGCAGAATACGGAAGCGGAGCTCCGGATCGAACTTTTCCTCGATTGCCTGAAGCTCGTCGGCGGATAGTTCCTTGATCTGTTCTTCTGTGCTCTGTTTGATGCTGTCGTCGGCCATATTTTCTGCGCTCCTGTAGGAAAGAGGAAAAGGGGGTGCGCATGTCATCGCCCCCCTTCCCGTTTGTTTTGTCAAAGACAAGTCTCATGCCCAAAGGGGCACTATTTTAGGAGGCCTGCTTCCTTGTAGAATTTTTCCGCACCCGGATGCAGCGGAATACCAACGCCGTTCAGCGCAGTGTCGGCGGTGATCATCTTGCCCTTTGCATGGCCGGCATCAAGAAGCTTGCGGGTGTTGGCGTTCCACAGAGCCTTGGTGATGTTGTAGATCAGTTCTTCCGGCTGGTCAGCGCTGGTGACCCACTGGGCGCCAACAGAGAGGGTTTTCACGTCTTCGGCATTGCCGTCGTAGGTACCGCCAGGGATCGTATCCGGACCGAAGAATTTGAAGTCTTCGCAGATCTTCGGAGCTTCTTCGCAGGTGATCGGGATCATCTTGACAGAATGCTGGCTGGCCAGTTCGGAAATGGCGCCGGCAGGATAGCCGCCAACAAAGAAGAAGGCATCCATGGCACCGTCACGCATACGGTCGGCAGCCTGATCGGGCTTCAGATATTCCGGTGAAATGTCGGCTTCGGTGAGGCCATAGCCATTGAGGATGATCTTGGCGTCGACAAGGGTACCAGAACCCGGTTCGTCCATGGAAACGCGCTTGCCCTTGAGGTCGGCAACGCTGTTGATCCCTGAATCGGCGCTCACCACAAGGTGGATGCTTTCCGGATAAAGGTTGGCAATGGCACGCAATTTGTCAACGGCTGGTTTGCCTTCCCAGATGCCGGTGCCGGTGTAGGCCCAGGTGGCGACGTCAGACTGGGAGAAACCGGATTCCAGCGAACCGCCAGCAATCGCGTTGATATTGGCAACAGAGCCGTTGGCCGAAAGCGCCGAAGCGATCAGGCCGGGAACGCCGCATGAGCCGCCCTTGTCACATGGACGAGACCCCGGAGGGTTGGAAATCGCATTCGCAAGGAGCCCGCCAATTGGGTAGTAGGTGCCGGCAGTGCCGCCTGTTCCGATACGGAAGAAAGCCATGTCCTGAGCACTGGCGGCCGAGACGACGAGGCTCAGCGCAAAGGCAACGCCGGTCAAAATCTTAGTATGCTTCACAATATATCTCCTAACATCCGCTGCATTGATCAAATAACGTTACCCCATCCCCCGTGTGATCACAAGTTGATGCCTTTATTATTGTCACCGCTGAACATAACAATTGGTAGTCAAAGGCATTGTTTGCGCCATGTTGGAGTATATTGATTTTGTTGGTGATAAAGCCCGGACCAGCTTCAGCGAACAAAACCCAATTATACATTTTGCCTAAATATTGAGCAGAACAACCGGATCATGTAGATCGAATTACTCAGTAGAGACACCAAGAAGAAATCAAAAAAGACGGGATGAAACCGAAGATATTCCCAATGCGTCGATCACAAGTGCGCACTCGGTTCCTCGCGACATGTGATCACACAGGATCGCTGGCTCTTCATGGTGTGCGGGCCAACCCCTCCTTGATGCGGCGCAACGGAATGGAGCTTTCAATATTGGCAACGCCGGGAACCTTGGTGAGCCGCCCGACAAGGAAGTGTTCGAAGTCTTTCAGATCTCGTGTCACCACACGAATGAGATAGTCTCGGTTGCCGGTCATCAGCCAGCAATCCACCACTTCCGGGAAAGTCTTGATCGCCGCCTCGAACTGCGCCAAGGCGTTATCCACCTGCCGGTCGAGTTGTACGGATACAAATACGGTGACATCGAAACCGAGGGCGCTCTCGTCGATCAGGGCACTGTAACCCTTGATGACCCCGCATTCTTCAAGCCGCTTCAGTCGGCGCGCCGTCGGTGTCGGGCTAAGACCGATGGCTTCGGCCAGAGCCTGAACAGACAGGCGTCCGTCGCTCCTCAGCAGACGGAGAATCTGTAAATCGAACTTGTCCAGATTGACGTTTTCCATCAAGATCACCCTTGTTCTTGGTGCTTTCCTCCAATCTGATAGCACTCATTGCGATAGATAGCCAGAAATCCACTCTTCGTGTTCCGTATTATGTCCAATTATACCAGCAGGAAGAACAACAATGACAAGCAATCACCTCAAGACGATCGAACAGCGCCTGTTATGGCTCTCTCACTGGATGATCCACCACGCCAACCATATTCGTCCGAAAGTGGATGGCATCAAGGTTGGTGGCCATCAGGCGAGTTCCGCCTCCATGGTCTCGATCATGACCGCGCTCTATTTCTCCGCTCTCAAGCCGGAAGACCGGGTCGCGGTGAAGCCCCACGCCTCGCCGATATTCCATGCCATGCAATATCTGATGGGCCTGCAGACCCGCGAGAAGCTCGAAAACTTCCGCAGCTTTGGCGGCACACAATCCTACCCGTCGCGGACCAAGGACATCGATGATGTCGATTTCTCCACCGGCTCGGTCGGGCTTGGGGCTGCGATCACCAGCTTTGCCTCTATCGTGCAGGACTATATCAAGGCCAAGGAATGGGGCGCAGAGCAGACACTGGGGCGGATGATTGCCCTTGTGGGCGACGCTGAACTTGATGAAGGCAACATCTATGAATGCCTCCAGGAAGGATGGAAAAACGACCTCCGGAACTGCTGGTGGATCATCGACTATAACCGCCAGTCTTTGGACGGGATCGTGCGTGAAGGCCTGTTCGAGCGGGTTGAAAAGATATTCTCCGCCTTTGGCTGGGATGTAGTCCGGGTCAAATATGGCAAGCTCCAGCGTGAGGCCTTCGAGGAACCGGGCGGGGACAAGCTGCGCGCCTGGATCGATGCATGCCCGAACCAGACCTATTCTGCCCTGACCTTCATGGGTGGTGCGGTCTGGCGTAAGCGCCTGATGGACGATTTGGGCGATCAGGGCGACGTAACTGCCCTCATCGACCGCCGCAGCGACAAGGACCTTGCAACGCTGATGGAAAATCTCGGCGGCAATTGCGTCTCCACCATGGCAGACGTTTTTGCCTCGATCGACCATGACCGACCAACCTGTTTTCTGGCCTATACGGTCAAGGGCTGGGGCACCCCGATCGCCGGGCACAAGGACAACCATGGCGGCCTGATGAACAAGGCCCAGATGGATGACTGGCAAATTCACATGGGGGTTCCAAAGGGGCAGGAATGGGAACAGTTTGCCACGGTTGAAGATGTTGAAGGCTTCAAGGCGTTTCTGTCTTCCGTTCCCTTCTTCTCCAAGGGCCGTCGCCGGTATACGGATCACGTCATCGATGTACCCGCCATCGAGATCGATTCCGAAAAGGCCGTGTCCACGCAGGCTGCCTTTGGCAAGATCCTCGACAGCCTTTCCAAGGGCGACAGCGAACTGGCGAGCCGTATCGTCACCACATCACCCGACGTGACAGGCACGACAAACCTCGGGCCATGGGTCAACCGTCGCAAGCTTTTTGCGCGCGAGCCTCAGGCTGACGCCTTCATCGAACATCGTATTCCCTCCACGGCCAAGTGGGAATTTGCACCTCAGGGCCAGCATATCGAACTGGGCATCGCGGAAATGAACCTGTTTCTGTTGCTCGGGGCCGCCGGACTCTCGCATTCGCTTTTCGGCAAGCGCCTGCTGCCCATCGGCACGGTCTATGACCCCTTTGTCTGTCGTGGGCTCGATGCGCTCAATTATGCCTGTTATCAGGATGCTCGCTTCATGATCGTCGGCACCCCGTCCGGTGTCACCCTTGCGCCTGAGGGTGGCGCGCACCAGTCGGTCGGAACGCCTCTCATCGGCATGAGCCAGGATGGCCTTGCCGCCTTTGAGCCGGCCTTTGCCGACGAACTGGCCGTCATCATGGAATGGGCGTTCGACTACATGCAGCGCGATGGCGAAGGGGATCCGGACGAGCGCACTTGGCTACGCGATGAAACCGGCGGCTCGGTCTATCTGCGCCTTACTACCAATCCCATCGACCAGCCCGGCAAGCGGATTGATGACGCTTTCCGTCAGGGAGCCATCGACGGAGCCTATTGGTTGCGCAAACCGGGGCCCAATTGCGAGGTGGTCATCGCCTATCAGGGAGCCGTCGCCCCTGAGGCAATCAAGGCCGCAGGTGCCATTGCCGAGGCCCGCCGCGACATAGGCGTACTGGCTGTTACCTCTGCCGACCGCCTCAATGCTGGTTGGACCGCGGCGCAACGCGCCCGTTCACGGGGCAACACCGCGGCCAGTTCCCATATCGAGCGGCTGCTGGAGCCCCTGCCCGCCCACTGCAAGCTGGTCACCGTGATCGACGGCCATCCGGCCACGCTCGCCTGGCTTGGCGGAGTCGTCGGCCACCAGACGATTTCTCTGGGCGTCGAGCACTTTGGCCAGACAGGCACCATTGGTGATCTCTATCACCATCATGGCATTGACGCGGCCTCGATTGTTGAAAAGGTTGAAGGCCTTTCTGCCGGACGCAAGATCAAGTCAGGCATTCATGCTTCGCTGAGCTGAGGGCGGGCGCTCCTCGCCCGTGACACATCGCCAAAGAGCCCGCCTGACCCGGCGGGCTTTTCCTTTTCCGGTTCCTTCGGCTCAACCTCCGCCAGTCCCGATTTGCGATTGACGGCAAATCTGCTACCTTTCGCTTTGCTTGAAACGAAACCAAGAGGCAATCCCGATGGCCATGGATATTGTTCGCGCAGGATTTACTGCGCAGACCACGGCCATCAACAACCTGCTGAAAGCTCTTGGAGACGGCCAGCCGGTTCAGGGCCGCTTGCAGGCGATCACGAAACTTCCCACAGGCGAAGCCCAATTGCGCGTCCAGCTTGCGGGACAGGTTCTGGACGTAAAGGCCGATCCGGCCGTGGCCAGTCAGCTCAAAGCCGGAAGCCCGGTAGTCGTTAAGGTCACACAGACGTCCCAGGGACCGCAACTGACCATCAGACCGATGCCCACCTCTGGCGAAGCACAGGAGCAGCCCCTTGCGCCGTCATCCACCGGCGCTGCAAGTACGACCGGAACCCCTCAACCTTCTCCGCTTCAATCGACAGCGACCATGGCGCGCCCGGATGGCTATACTCAGGTCAAAAGCGACCCTCCTGTTGCCACCCCGCCCTACAGTGCCCGGCCAGCAGCAACCGCGCCACTGAGCCAGCCCCCCATTCCTGCGCCATTGGTTGCGCTGCAACGGCAGGCGATGGTGAAACAGCGGTCTCTCACCGAGCTGTTCGCCAACCTCACAGCGTTCGTGGAGCAGGTGGAAGGCGGTGCGAGACCTGGCGTTTCTCCCGATCTTGTTGCCACCATGCGATGGATTCTCGGCTTTCAACTGGCATCCGAGCGACCGCCCGAAGGCGACAAAGCTGATGCAACGCTTCGTCAGCTTATTTCCGCGCTGGGATTGTTGGGGCAGCAACCGAGCGGGGCGCGTGAAAACGGCGTTTCCCCAAATCTCAAGGCCGCGCTCAGTCTGTTGCAGTCTTTACTCCCAGACGAAGGCAACATGCCCACGGCACAGAAGGCTCAGTCCGGCGCTCTAACAACACCCGGCGTCAGCCGCGACTTTCCGCCGTTGAAAGGTGCGCCCCTTGAAGGGCAAGACGCACGCCTTGCGACGTTTCTTGCCTCAGATTCCAATCAGGTCGCGCTTTCGCGCATCAAGAGCGCGGTTGAAGCGGCACTGGCACGGATAACCCTCAGTCAGATCGCAACGCTACGCTCGGCATCCGCTGATCAGCCTTCCTCGGGCGGACATGCTGTTCAGACCTTGCATGCAGAAATTCCGGTTGCAGTTGCAAACGGCACAGCCATCGTGCAGATGACGATACAACAGGATCCGACCAGTCCCTTTGAGGAGGGAAATGAAGAGCCGACTCAAAGCGGCGACCGAGAACGTTTCGGCTGGATTGTTCATTTCGCCGTTGATACGGAGCCGGTTGGTACTGTCAGCGCCGTGCTGCAGTTGCGCGGGCAAAGCGTTCGCCTGACACTCGGAGCCGAGCGGGCGGAGACACTGGAGATCTTTGAGCACGGCACACCGTTGCTGCAAGCGATGCTGGATGAAGAAGGCCTCACGCTGGCGGGCCTTGTTTTCAAACGGCAAAAGAACGGGACCGCTGATCAGCATATGGATATCGTGCCCTCTCAAGACGCGCGACTGGATCGCAAACTATGACCAAAAAGAACAACCATTTGCCCCCCGTCCCCGATGAGGACAGACCTGCCTCTGACGAGCAGAAGCTGGCCGTCGCCTTGCAATATGACAAGGACAAAGACCCCGCTCCCCGTGTCACGGCAAAGGGCAAGGGCAAGACGGCAGAACGTATTGTGGAGCTTGCGCGGGAACATGGCGTCATTGTCGAAGGCAACCCGGCGCTTGCTCAGGCCCTTAGCGCTGTCGAGCTTGACGAACAGATCCCGGAATCGCTCTATGCCGCAGTTGCTGCTGTCATTCGGTTCGTCATGAAGGAATCCGAGAAGAAACGCCGCAGCGCAACAAAGCCGTGAAGGATCAGAGCCAGCGCCCGGCACCCGGCCTCCTTATTAAGCCTCAGGCGCCTCCGGGTTGCTGAACGGCCCGGCTCCCTGCGGCCACTCCTGCCGCAAGACAGACGGATAGTGGCTGTGCGCGCAACCACTGATCAATAAACCCGGCGTTGAAGGCGTCTCCCGCGCCTGTCGTATCGATCACCGGCACAGCTTGCGCCGGTTCCTGCCAACACCCTTCGATAGACTGGCAATAGGCCCCGTCCGCGCCAGCCTTCAGCGCAACATTGGGGAAATGGAGGGAAAGAAGATCGAGCATGTCATTGGGTAACGCTTTACCCGTGATCGCTTGCGCCTCTTCCATATTCGGCAGAAACAGATCGACCCCATTGCACCGCTCCAGGAGATCAGGCGCATGGATCAGGGCATCATCCCAGCTTGGATCGAGGGAAACGGACAACCCCGCCTCCTTGGCTCGAAACACAAGGTCAGGCATTTCAGCCAGAGTTGCAAATTCGGCGATATGAAGATGGCACGCTCCGTCCCAATGCAACGCTTCGTTCAGATGAGCAGGCTCGGCCCTACCCGCCCGCTTGGTCAAAAAGGCGCGCTCGGCCCCGATGACTGACGCGACGGTGATTTGTGGACCGGCCTCGGCGTCCCGCTCCAGAAAGGACAAGTCGATATCCCTGCTCTTGATCTGCTCCGCGACATCGCACGACAGGGCGTCTGTTCCCAATCTTGCGACAAGGGAAACTGCGCGTCCGATTTCGGCAAAATGGGCTGCGGAAATATAGGCCCCACCGCCCGCCGTCATGGTGAGGTCTTCGGCAAAGACCTCTCTTCCGAGCGTCGGCATCCGACCCAGTCCAGTGAAAATCAGGTCACAGTAGATCCGCCCGACACACAGGACTGCGCCAGTATCCGCTTTTCTAGTCATCATTTGCGGCCCAGGCCTTTTTCGGTCTTCGCGTCAAAAAGATAGAGCTTTCCGGCCTCTACCGAGCATTCGACAATGCTGCCCACTTTTGGAGCAACATTGCCAGGCAAGGTCGCGATGACCGGCTCCCCATCGATCCGCATGTGAACCATAGTCTCCGGCCCCAGCGGTTCGCAAGCTTCAACTTGCCCCGAGATGGTCAGGATTGCCCCTTCCTTCGGCGCATTCACGATCAGATCGTGCGGACGAACCCCGACCAGAATATCGGGATCGTGATCGGGAAGTCCGGTTTTTCCGGCAAGAGCTGCCATCGGGATCATGTTCATCGAGGGCGTCCCGATGAATCGTGCCGTGAAGACATCGGCGGGGTTTTCATAAAGATCAACCGGCGTGCCCGTTTGCAGGATATATCCGTCCTTCATCACGACAATCCGGTCGGCCATGGTCATGGCCTCGATCTGGTCATGGGTGACATAGACCGTTGTCGTCTTGAGATCCTGATGAAGCTTCTTGATCTCGATCCGCATTTGGGCACGGAGCTGGGCATCGAGGTTGGAGAGTGGTTCATCGAACAGGAAGGCGGATGGGTTCCGCACCATGGCGCGCCCAATGGCGACACGTTGGCGCTGGCCGCCCGACAAGGCCGCTGGCCGACGATCGAGATAATCGGTCAGCCCGAGGATGCGTCCGGTTTCTTCAATCCGCGCGTTCTTCTCGTCCTTGCTCAGACTGGAAGTGTAAAGCCCGAAACCGATGTTCTCGCGCACCGTCATGTGCGGGTAGATCGCATAATTCTGGAACACCATGGCGATATTGCGCTGTTTGGGTGCCCTTTCGTTGACAACCTCATCACCAATTCTGAGCTCTCCACCCGAGATCTCTTCCAGACCGGCAATCATCCGCAATGTGGTGGACTTGCCACAGCCGGAAGGGCCAACAAGGACTACAAATTCGCCATCGGCTATTTCAAGATCAATGCCGTGTACGGCTTCAACCTGATCGTAGCGCTTGACCAGTTTTTCAAGTGTAATGGACGCCATTATGCATGTCCCCTCAATCGGGTGAAACAGAGATCCAGATCGCGCTGCGCTTCATCAAGCAATCGCGTTTGCCTCTCCCATTCGCTCCTGAAGCCATCGCGCAGCGTTTCATACACGAACAATGCCTCGCCAAGCGGGGCTTCGGCAGGGCCGCCGAAGCGATCACGAACATGGACAAAATATTGGGCAGAGACGATTTCCTCAAAGGCAGATTCATCAAGCCCGGTATCCCTGCCGACGTGCTTTTTGAAGGCGGTGACAAACGGAGCAAAGCCATCTTTGCCAAGTGATCCCCCAAGGGCGACAACCGTCCGAGCAACTTCAGCCGCAATCTCGTGAGCCTGCCGGAACGACAGTTGCTCCCTGCGAACGAGCGAGTCGGCAAGTTCGGTGATCGTGATACAGGAGCGATCGAGGTTGGACTTCACCCGTTCACTATTGATGGACACGGAAGCTATGAAACTCGCCAGCAGATCCAGCACCCGGTAGCCGGTTTCAAATGCCTGATAGCCCATCGCCTGCGTTTCGCCTTCACTGTCGTTCATGTCGGTGAACGGCGTGTTATGCATGATGGTCAGCACTGATTGCGCCCGCCCAACGATCTGGCTTGACAGGTGGCGCATATGCTCAATCGGCACGGGATTGCGCTTTTGCGGCATGATGGAGGAAATCTGCACCAACGCATTGGGTACATAGAGCTGGGCAACCTCGAAGCTGCTCCAGACCTGAAAATCCTGGATCAGGCGGCCAAGATGCAGGAAGAGCAATTCAAGAGCAGAGTAGGATGCGGTTGTATAGTCAACGGCAGCGATGCAGCTGTAGGAATTCCGCAAAGGGGCCGAGAAACCCAGCAGGCTGGCCACGCGATGTCGGTCTATAGGAAACCCGGTGGTCGTGATCGCGGCAGCTCCCATCGGACACAGATTGACCGTGTTCCGGACGGTGAACAGCCTTTCGATATCCCTCCCCAGAACTTCAATGGCGGCAGACAGATAATGTCCGAATGTGGTCGGCTGGGCTGGCTGCCCATGCGTATAAGCCACAATCAGCGTATCCTTCTCACGTCGTGCCGTCTCGACCATCTGGGCAAAGAGCGTAATGGCCTTGTCCAGAGCGACATCGATGTGGTGCCGCAGGCCGATTTTGAACAGCGTGTGGTCTATGTCGTTGCGAGAGCGGGCGGTATGAAGCCTGCCGCCAAGGTCTGCGCCCAAGCGGGCTTTCAGTTCCTTTTCGATCAGGAAGAAATAGTCTTCCACCTCGCCAGTATACTCCAGCGTCGAAGGGTCAATCTCTACGTCAATGGCAGCCAGCGCATCGGCGATCCTTGCCGCCAGGTCCGGCGCGAGAATACCGGTCTCTGCCAACATGACCAGATGGGCTCTGTCGATGCTTCTGAAGCCTTCGACGAAATTGTTCTTGGCGCCGTCAAACAACGGCTTCAAAACGGTCTGCTTGTAGACAGGGTCAGGAAACACGCTCTTGTCTTTGGCAGAATTGGTCTCTTCTGACATGTTGTATTAGCCTTTCACACCGGCGAGCATGACGCCCCGCACGATATATCGCTGGAAGAGAAGAAATACGAGCAATGTGGGGATGGTTGCAAGTGCTGCACCGGTCATGATCATTTCCCATTGGATGGCGGCTTCCACGGCAAAGCTCGAAAGCCCCACAGGCAGCGTATAAAGCTCGCTGGATGTGGTGACGATCAGCGGCCAGAAGAAGGCCGTCCAGTTGCCAAGGAAGGTGAATATCGCAAGTGCGGACAGTGCGGGCGCGACGAGCGGCATGGCAATCTTCCACCAGATCACAAACTCGTTCATGCCATCAACCCGAGCAGCTTCCATGAAGTCATCGGGCACGCCCTCGAAGAACTGGCGCATCAGGAATGTGCCGAATCCCGTCATCATGCCGGGAAACATGATGCCCCAATAGGTATCGAGCCATCCGAAGTTTGCCGACATCAGATACCAGGGAATGACCAGCATCTCGGTCGGGATCATCAAGGTCGACAGAATGGCCAGAAAGATGAAGCGGCGGCCACGGAAGCGGAATTTGGCCAGCGTATAGCCCACGAGACTATCGAAAAAGACATTCGAGCAGGTGACGGAGACCGCGACCAGCATCGAGTTGAAAAACCAGCGTGTGAATCCGGTGCTCGTCAAAACGGCGACATAGTTGGCCAATGTCGGATGCGCAGGGATCAGCCGCAGATCATAGACATCACTTGCGGGTTTCAAAGACGTCGAGAACATGAACAGGAGCGGCGTTATCATCACGATGCCGCCAATGAACAGCAGCGTCCAGACGAGGATACGGCCGGGGCGCATCTTGATACGATAGCGCGAAAGCACTTCCTGGCGGTCGATATCAGTCATTTTTTGTCCCTCAGAATCCAGAGCTGAAGAAGCGAAATCGCCAGCAGAATAAGAAAGAGAACCACGGTTTGCGCGGCGGCATAGCCCATCTGATAGGAGGAAAATGCCGACTGGTAGATCATCAGGACAAGCGGCTTTGTCGAACCCAGCGGGCCGCCGGGATCGTTGGTGGTCATGTTGTAGACCTGATCGAAAATCCTGAGGAAGCCGATGGACGACATCACGACCAGAAAAATCGTCGTGGGCTTTAACAGTGGCAGGGTGATCTTTTTCAGGATTGCCCACTCCCCTAACCCATCGATCCGCGCCGCTTCGTAGAATGTCGACGGAATGGCACGCAGGCCAGCCATGAATATGATGATCTGGAAGCCCAGCCCCGCCCAGATGGCGGTCACCATGATGGATGGCAGGGCTTGGGTCGTTGAGCGCAGAAAGGGCTGCTGCATCAGGCCGAACGAGGAAAGAAGATCATTGATCACTCCGATTGGAGCGGGCTGGTAAAACCATCTCCAAACCCAGGCCATGGCTGCGGCCGTCGTCAGAAACGGCAGGAAATAGAGCGCCCGGATGAAGCTATGACCAAATCTGATCCGGTCCAGCGCAAAGGCAACCGTGAAGGAAATGAGCAGCGAAATTGGTGTACCAAGGATCAGATAGGCAAAGGTATTCCGGAAAACCTGCCAGAATTTCGGGTCAGAAAAGAGCTTGGCATAGTTTTCAAACCCGATGAATTTCGGTTTGTTCATCAGGTTCCAGTCCGTCAGGGAAAGACGGAAGGCATCAATCGTCGGATAGAAGCGGATAATCGAGTAGAACAGCACAGGCAGCGCCAGAAACGTCCAGACCCAGAATAGCCGCTTCGTGCGCATCGAAAAGCGATCGGTAAAACCGCCGCCCTCGGGGCGGCCTTGAGCCGCCCCTTTGGATGTCTGAACCGTGCTTGGCATAGATTTCTTCCTGCTCACATCGCGTCGTCGATAATCTTCTGTTCCTGCTTGGCTGCTTCGGCGATGCTCTCTTGAGGGGCCTGACCGTTGATCAGCACACGGTTGGCCATATCCATAGCGGTCTGGCGCTGGGCTGCCTCGTCGACGAAAAGGGTCGTGTGGGCGTAGGAAAGGCCTTTGAGGAATGGACCATAGATCGGATTGGCCGTGTTTTCGTCCGTAAGGGCGACATCCCGTTTGGCAGGAAGCTCACCAACAACGTCAAGCCAGACTTTCATGGCTTCCGGTGAGGTCACGTAAGCGAGGAATTTCTCGGCAGCTGCGAGCTTTTCGCCTTTGACCTTGGCACCAATACCGTTGGCAAAGTAGCTTGAATAGTTCGACTGATATCCGTCAGCATTGGCTGGCAGCTCGGCAACACCCCATTCGAAATCCTTGATCTGCTTGAAGGAACCGAGGCGGAAGGTGCCATCGATGGTCATCCCCGCCTTGCCCGCGCGGAATGCAGCCTGACCTTCATCCATGAATCCGACCTGACCGACTTTTTCCTTCAACTGCAAATCCGTATAGAAGGACAGCGCCTTGGCACCGGCTTCGCTATCATATTTCACGGTGCGATAGTCGTCCGTATATGGCTCTCCGCCGAACTGGCGAACAAGCACTTCACGCCACCAGTGATGGTCCTGCCCGCTCATGTCCATCGTCATGCCTTCGGTCAGGATGTTTCCGGCATCGTCATGTTTAGCAATCGCCTTGCTGGCAGCGACCAGCTCGTCAAGGGTCTTGGGCGGGTTTGCCGGATCCAGCCCGTTATCAGCAAACAGCTTCTTGTTATAGAACAGCGCCAGTGAACGCACGGCCGTCGGAAGCCCGTAATATTCTCCGTCGCGTTGCATGGCCGTTACGATCGGGAAGAAATCGGCTTCGATCTTGTCATGCGGGAAGGCTTCCTTGCCAAGCGGCTGCAACAGACCGCCTGCGACGAATTTGTCGAGCCAGCCGTAGAACAGCTGCATGACATCCGGCCCTTTGCCTGCCATGTTGGCGGCAACGATACGGGTCTGATAGTCAGCATATGGGAAAGTGACCTGTTTCACGGTGATGTCCGGATTGGCAGCTTCAAAATTCTTGATCAGCTGATCCATGGCATTGACGCGGGTCTCATAAATATATTGCCAATACTCAATTTCCACGGCCTGAGCAGCAGTGAATGCAGGTAGGCTAAAGCCGGACAGCAATCCGGCAAGCAGTAGCGCTTTTTTCATTGAAAACTCCAATCCCTGTTAAAGGCAAAATGCCTTGGCCTTCTGCCAGCGCACGAAAGGTCGAAACCACGGGCTTTATCATCCGTGAGATGGCGTTCAATTTATTGAATGTATGGAGCCAATTTGCCCCACCTCTGTTTTTGGGTGGTTCTTTGATTGCCTGGTCCACCCTTTGTGTTAAGCGTTGCGTAACAATTGGATTTTGTCAATAAGATAATTTAATTGAATTAATGTATTGACGAGTGGGGCCTATCGGCACCAGACTGGGAAACCTGAGAAAAGCGGGACTATCATGACCAAGAAACCACGCGCAGCGACCCATTTCGCGATTGGCAACAACCCTGAGAGAAGCCGGGAACACAATCGGCGTGTCGTACTGGACATCATCCGCCAGCATGGCAGTCTGGGGCGCATGGAGATTGCCCGGCGCACCCATCTGACCGCTCAGGCCGTCGCCAATATCGTGGAGGAACTGGTCGAAGCAAACCTGGTCAGAAACACCGGTCGCCGCCGCACCAGCCGAGGCCAGCCGCCAGTCCAGTTTGCCATCAACCCCGAAGGGGCGGCGACCATTGGTGTCGAGATCGCCACCGACCAGATGGCTACGACTGTGCTGGATCTGACAGGCGACCTTCGCTACAAGCGGATCATTCCGCTCACAGATACGACACCGGAAAAATGCCTCCCCATTTTCAAGGCCGAAACGGACCGCGCGAGAAAATCCTTTGCCTCGCCGCTGCTTGGAGTGGGCGTTGTCATGCCCGGTCCGTTTGACATTGACGGCATGAGCTCTGTTGGACCAACCACCCTGCCCGGCTGGAGCAACATGAATGTGAAAGACGCACTGGAGAAGGCTTGTGGTGCCAGTGTTACCCTGGAGAATGACGCCTCGGCGGCAGCCGTGGCCGAACGCCTTTTCGGAGCCGGGCACAAGGTCTCGCATTTCGGCATGATCTATTTCGGCACCGGCATCGGACTTGGGATGATTCAGGATGGCCTTCCCTATCGCGGGGCCTTCGGCAACGCTGGCGAAATTGGCCATGTGCTGGCGGTTCCCAATGGCCGTACGTGCCCATGCGGACAGAAGGGGTGCCTTGAACGCTACGCCTCCTTACATGCGCTCTACGAAAAATTCGAGGTGGCAGGTCGCCCGCGTCCCGATATTGACGCGCTTGAAGCGCTGCTTGAAGAGAATGATCCGGTCATTCTGGAATGGCTTGATGAAGCCTCGCAGCATCTGACCACGATCGTCGGGTTGCTTGAAAACATTCTCGACCCGGAAACGCTGATCGTCGGCGGCATCCTATCCGACCAGATTTTTAACGCTCTTCTTGAGCGCATGAAGGCATTGCCGCGCTCGGTTGCAGGCAGACGCATTCGCACCTTGCCACGCGTCATGCGCGGGCAGACCGGGCAATTCACCGCAGCCCTTGGCGCTGCCGCCTTGCCACTCTTTGAAATCCTCACCCCTAAGCTTGAAACGTCACCTCCTGACCAGCAGGTTGCCTGACAGTTACGGACTTGTTTGCATGCTTACGCCGCGCCAAAAAATCGAACACCAGATGATGTCGTCCAAACTGACCTCTCTTTATCGGGCGCTGACGCGGCTAAAGTCCTCAGTGACTCTCATGAATACGGGGGCTCACCCCGATGACGAGCAATCAGGCCTTCTGGCCTATCTGAGCCTCAGACTTGGCATGCGGGTCATTGTCGGATGCTCGACACGCGGCGAAGGAGGTCAGAGTGTACTGGGGCCTGAGCGCCTCGGCGCTTTGGGCGTGTTGCGGACATTGGAGATGCAAAAGGCTGCGCAGATTCTCGACGCCGAAATTTACTGGCTTGGCCACGGTCCGGACGATCCGGTACATGATTTCGGATTCTCCAAGGACGGAGATGGCACATTTGCCCATTGGGGCGAAAACCGTATCGTCGAACGGATGGTCAGGGCTTATCGCGAAGAACGCCCAGATATCGTGCTGCCGACTTTTCTTGACGTCCCGGGCCAGCATGGCCACCACAGGGCTATGACGCGCGCTGCGGAAACCGCGCTGGCGCTCGCCGCCGATGAAACGGCCTATCCGGAGCATTTTGAGGAAGGGCTCAAACCCTGGCGCGTTGCAAAGTTCTATCTGCCAGCCTGGTCTGGTGGTGGAGGAACCTATGACGACACGGTCCCGCCACCTTCGGCGACCCTTACCATAGAAGCCACCGGCGTTGATCTGCCAACCGGTGCTGCCTTTGGGCGACTGGGAGAATGGTCTCGCTATTACCATGCTTCTCAGGGCATGGGTGTCTGGCCTGAACGCCCCCCAAGCCGCTGGCAGCTTCATCTGCTTCATGGCCCTCTCGGGTCCCATCCGGAGGCCTCCATTTTTGACCATCTCCCCATGTCCCTGACAGCTCTATGCGGCGGGCAGCATACGGAGGGAAAGCTTCCGGCCATGTTGCAAGCTGCCGACGAGGCGATCAACAGTGCCGTTGATGCCTTCCCGGATCGCAGTCAGATCCGTCGCTTTCTTGTTTCCGCAAAAGAGGCAATCTCTGCTGCTATTGACTGCGCGCCTCAAGCCTTCCTCGACCTCCACCAGCATCGGCTGCAACGCAAGCTCGTTGAAATCGATGCCACGTTGTTTGAAACCCATGCGCTTTTCGAGCGGGCCTACGCACAAGGCGAAGCCCTGACACAGGGTGGCTCGACAGATCTCACAATTGTCCTGCCGCAAGACTTGCCTGCTCTGCCCGATGTATCCCTCACCTTGCCGCAGGGGGTAACAGCCCGACTGACTTCCAGCGAAGACGGTTTGCTGCGCTACACCCTGTCCGCCCAGCGTGATGCGCCCCTCTCCCTGCAATATCAGCCCAAGTGGTCATCTCTGGAAGGCAATGGCGCCACCTTTATAACCATTACGGCAACTATTGGCGGCCAGCCAGCCACAAAGGCATTCGATCTGGAATGTGATCTGTCAGTCATTCCGGCCCATTCCCTTGAAATCGCGCCACCAGCATTTCTTTTGCCCATTGGTCAACCGACCGACAAATTGCTGTTCAAGGTTCAATCCACCTGTGATGACGCAAACTTGAGTTTCTCGGCGCCGGATGGCTGGGACGTCCAGCAGAGTGGCGAGGGCTATAAGGTCTTCGCACCTTCACAGCCCAAGGCTGGGCGCACCAGTATTGTTCCTCTCATTGATGGTGAACCAGCCTCATCAGTCACCGAATTCAGCTACCCCCATATCGGCAAGGGCCGCCATATCAAGCCTGTGGTTCTGGATATTCTCTGCCTTGATCTCAAACTGCCCAAAGACATCCGTGTCGGCTATGTTGGCGGGGGATCTGATAATGTCGCCCTTTGGCTTGGCAGAATGGGCGTTCCATATGAAGAGCTCGACACTTCGGCGTTGTCGGGAGATCTGTCCCGCTTCACCACGATCCTTGTCGGGATATTTGCCTTCGGGTTGCGCCAGGATCTCGCGGCATCGATCGACAAGCTTCACCGTTTTGTTGAAGAAGGCGGCCATCTTGTCACGCTCTATCATCGGCCATCTGACGACTGGATTCCTGAAAAGACACCTCCCCGGTTTCTTCAGATAGGCTCGCCCTCCCTTCGTTGGCGTGTCACAGATCCGAGTGCAAAGGTGGCGGTGTTGAACAACCACCATCCCCTCCTTGTCGGCCCCAATCGAATCGGTCCTGAGGATTGGGACGGTTGGGACAAGGAGCGCGGGCTCTATTTCGCCTCCCAATGGGACGAGGCATACGAGCCCCTGCTCTCACTTCATGATGCCAATGAAGACGCGCTTACCGGCGCCTTGCTTTCAGCCCCAATAGGAAAAGGCAGACACACCCATACAAGCCTTGTCGTGCATCACCAAATGGACAAACTGGTACCCGGCGCGTTTCGCCTGTTGGCCAACCTGTTGCAGCGAGCTTGATACGGCTTATGTCGGGCGATGCAGGATCTGCTCCGAAGGTGTTTGGGAAATTTGCTGACTAATCTGACTGCGCTTACACCTTTGGCGGAGCCATATGGTTTTCAAGGTTGTCCTTGATGCTCTCGGCCTCGAACTTGACCATAGACAGCAGGTGAATGAGGATCCTGTTGCGTTCAGCCCTATCGAGTTTGAAAAGCATGTCGTCGACGATTTCGATGATCGCCTCATACTTCCGCGCACTCATATCCTTGTCCCGTGATGCATGCATGATAGAGGAGATTCAGATGAAAAATCATTTGAGGCTGACAACCGTGGGGTCTGGCAATCCGTCATGCCCCCAAATGAAGGTGTATACCCCACCCTACACAACCACACCCAAAACACAACTTTTGATAAGCAAATCCTCAAAAACCCCAAGAACTTTCCACGGCTTTATCTACTTTAGATTGTGTGAATTTATCGGCAACTCCCCCCTGCCGGATAGCAGATGCGGGCAGGTTCATCACGGCAAGTGAGGGTGTTTGCGGCACCCACTCCTGTTGACTATGCCAATTTCCGGTGCTCCCCGTTCACTGTGTCCTGGTTTTCAGTTTTTCCATCTTCCAGATCTGCTTGACCAGTTGCCAGGGTGTTTCCTTCCTGAACAGATCCCCGATCATGCCGAAATCGGCAAGAACGCCCTTCAGGCGCCCCATTTTTGTGGCCTTGGAGGGACTGATTACACCGTCCCACAGAACCACTGAAATGCGGGCAGACTGCGCGATGCACAGGTCGTTGAGCCAGACCTCGAAGCCAAATTTCGGCAGGCCTTGCAGCTGGTCCAGATAGGGAGCAACGAGAGACGCCTTCATGCAGCGCTCGCCTGAAATATAGTCTATGCCGACCCAGTGCCATAGCCGTGGGGCGTTGCGCCGAAGACTGATCGATATGTCGGTCGAGCCGGTCACGACCGGATTGATCAATGCGGTCAGATCGTCGCTGTTCAGCCCGATGAGGTCGGCATCGACAAGCAGGATGTGGCTACCCGATGCCAGTTCGAAGCCCTTGGCCAAAGCTTTTGTCTTGCCGCCATTCCTTGGCATGCGGAAAAGGCGGACGCCGGGAACCTGCGCGACGATCGATGATGTGCCGTCTTTCGATCCATCATCAACGACAATCACCTCGTTGACCAGCGGATGGTGGCGAACGATGTCAAGAACGGCAAGGATCCGCGGGGCCTCATTGAAGGTCGGGATAATACATGAAACCGATCCTTCGAAAGGGGTGGTATGGTGTTGGAAGCTCATTATGAATGTCTCCTCTTGTTGAACCACAGGATGATGATCACCAGTATCCCGAGCAGGAAGATGGCAAGGGATCCCTGCCCTATCCAGCTATCCAGCAACAGGTGACTGTTGCCAACGAAATATCCGATTGTCAGGAACAGCAGTGTCTTGGGGAGGGTCGCGATGGTGTTGTAAAGCAAAAAGGCGGGCATGGGCATTCTGGTCATGCCAGCAGTTGCCAACGCAGCAAAGCCGAAGGAATGCGTGATCTTGGCGACGACGAGGGTCATGCGGCCATGCTTTCTGAAATGCTCTTCCGCCTTTGCCACGCGTTCTGCGGTCAGGCCCAATCGCCGCTTCCATCTCTCCGACAAAATCCCATAGAAGCGCTGTCCCAAATAATAGACCAGGACATCGCCGACCAGATCCGCCACGACGAGCACAAGAAAGCTGAGGCCGAACGCCATGAAACCCAGATGCACCAGCCAACCGGCAAGGACCGAAACGATCGGACCTTCAAGGATGGCTAGCGGAAATAGAAGAAGCAGGCCGTTGCCTTGCAGGTGCAACAGAATGGCCTCCGAAGATGCAAACATGGGATCTACTTTCTCGCCGTGACCGTGCTCATCTTCGGATCAACGACATTGCCACGCCAGTCAAATCCCCTAGAAGTAAAGGACAATAGCCAGATGGCTGGCAGAAGCATGTCCCGCAACACCCAGACCGATATGTCTCCCGGCATCAACGGCCAGTCAGCCTTGCGCACCATCCATGCTTCCCCCCCATACCAGACAATGAGAAACACCAGAATCAGCAGCGGCGAAACGATGGGCATGGGCAGCAGCGCCAGCGACAGGCTTGGCAACAGCGGTCCGGAAAGCGGCTCCATCGCGAACAGCAAGGGGAAGCCCTCACGCCTGACCCGCGCCCAGCGAACCTGTCGCTTCCAGACTTCGCCAAATTCCCGCTGACCCAACGGTTGGGCAAAGGGAAAATGCACGAGCGAAACCTTTTTGCCAGCACTGCGCACGATCTTGGTTGAGGCGATGTCTTCAGCCAGATTGTTAGCCAGCGCCTTCATGCCGCCTGCCGCCTCCAGGATCTCCCTGTGCCAGAACAGAAGCTTGCCTTGAGCAAACCCTGCCCCCAGCTCATCGGATGCGAGCTGGCAGCGCCCCTGATAGGAGTTGAGGATGGCTCCCTCGACACGCGCCCACAAACCATTTGCCTCAACACCCAACGGTGGCGAACTGACAAGCCCGGTTTGTTCATCCCAACTATCAAACAGAATTTGCGGATAGTCTTGTGGCAGCATCACGTTGCTGTCGATCATCGCAATCCAGTCGTGATGGGCTTGCAGCCAACCCTTTTCGAGGTTGTTCAGTTTCGGATTTGCCGAAATGGCACTGTTGCCGACCAGCAGTTGGGACGGGATGGCGGGATAGGCATCCATGACCGCGCGGACCACGGGAATGGCCGGGTCCTTCTCGTCCGCCAGACAGAAGAGAACCTCATCCTCATGCGTCAGTCCGTGATAGCTCGAGGACAGTGTTTCCCGCAAACCGGGCTCCAGTCCACAGACCGGGCGCAAGATGGCAAGCCCGGGTCTTGACGTGATCGGGCTCGTTTGGGGCTGGGTTCTGTATCGTCTTGCGACCAACCACGAAGTCGACAGCTGGAACAGGAGAGCAATGCCAACAAGCAAGCCGATGAGGATCATGAAAGGTGACGTCATTTCATCCATCCTGGATTTTCTGTCCTGAATGCGGGACATGATCTTAGGTGAAAAGTTTGTGCAAATTGCGGTTCAATGCGCGGTTGCGGTCCCGAGTTTCAGACTGCCATCCATCTGTTCGATGATTGCCGTGTTGCTACCCACCCAGTCGCCGCAATTGGCGTAGGTTCTACCATCGACCGGTCTCAGGTCGGGCAAATGGAAGTGACCGCAAATGATGCCATCGAGCTTGCGATCGGCCGCCAGAGCAACCAGGCGAAGTTCGAACCGATCATGCTTTCGGGTCATGTCCTTGACCTTCTGGATGGCCCAGTCGATCCCGCCCCATTTGGAGCGACCAAAGCGGGCCAACAGACCCTTCTGGAGGTCGTCCAGAGCCAGCGCGATGCCTTCACTCAGAGTGCCAAGCGCGGCGAGAAACGGCATGCGATCACAGAAGGTGTCGCACTGATCACCATGGGTGATGAGGTAACGATTGCCATCAGCGGTCTGATATTCATCTTCCTGCCGGATCTCGATCTGACCGAAGTCGGCGCCATCAAACAGGCGGAACAGGGCATCGTGATTTCCCGGGATCATGATGAGCTGGCAACCATTACGGGACTTTTCCAGCAGCTTTTGGATGACGGCATGGTCTTTGACCTTCCATCGCCGCCCCATCGGATACCAGGTATCCACGATATCGCCGACCAGATAGATCGTGTTCGCCTCGTGCTTGCTGAGAAAGTCCAGCAGCGGTTCGGGACAGAACGCACGCGTTCCCAAGTGAAGATCGGAGATAAAGATTGTTCTGCATCTTTCTACAGGCTCAGCCGGTTTTGACGTTTCTGATCCTTCGGACATAGGCGCGGGCTCACCGTCCGGTTGATCGGTCAGGATTGCCGGGTAGTCTCCATGATTTGTTTCACCGATTTGTGACATGCTCGTCTCCCAAGAGTCGTGATTACGGGGTCGAGCATGATTCATATGCTCCTCTCTTAAGGAGCGCGTCACAGAAAAATCACAAATTTGTAAGGTTTGCCCCTCAGATGATCCTGCCGCTCTCAAGGGGTAGAGAGGGTCTGGTGCACTCTTGCCAAGTCTCTTTTGCCAGAGGAGTGTCCTGTCCGAATGCGTCAATAAGGCCCTTGTCATGCACGCTCGAAGACCTTTTGTCGGACGCTTGCAGGAACTCTGTCTACAGCGGAAAACGGATGGAAGTACGAAGGCCAGGATTGTTGTCACCCAGTTTCAGCTCGGCCGCATGCAGGTCGGCAATCGCCTTGACCATGGACAGTCCCAACCCCGACCCTGGCGTGGTGCGGCTTTTCTCAAGACGATAAAGACGCCTGGTGACCTTTTTTCTTTCAGCAACAGGAATCCCGCAGCCATCATCGGAAACCGTGAGCAAAATTGCGTGTGCATCAACCGTCGCCGAACAGGTGATTGTCAGGTCATCACCACCATGCTTGAGGGAGTTCTCGATGAGATTGGACAACATCTGCGTCAAAAGCTCGGCATCACCGTAGAGTCTGGGCAGCGCCTGAGGTGGCGTCAGGACCAGTCGCGATCCCAGTTCTTCCGCATGTTCGGAATAGAAATCACATACATCGGTCAATATTTCGCTCAGATCGATCCAATCAAACCGGGCCTTGCGCGCCCCTCCCTCGATTTGGGCGATGCGCAATAGCGCATCGAAGGTCTTGAGAATCGCACTGCTTTCCTTCTCGATGATAGACAGAAAGCCAGAAACTGGTTTGCCTGTCTCATCCGCATGGAGGGCCTGCTCGACATTGATGCGCAGACGGTTCATCGGTGTTTTGAGATCATGTGCAATATCGGCGGAGATCTGTCTATTTGTCTCCACGCTGGTACCAAGTTTGGCGATGGTGTTGTCCATCAAGGAGGCCAGCCGGTCGATATCATCTCCAGAACCACTCTTTGGGATCTTGACGTCAAAGCGACCATTGGAGACCAGTTCCAGTGCCTCCTCGATCGTGGAAATCCTCCGATTCATGCGATAGGACAGCCATCCGCCACCGATAAGGGAAACGGCAGCGAGAAGGACAAAGGCCCAGCCGGCTCCCTGCAGAAACACCTCCTCAACCTCATCCATGTCTCTGGCACTTGATCCCAGAAGCAGGGTCATGCCCGCAATGTCGAACGTGCGAACGTAGTAATCGAAATTGAGCTTGAGGCCGATCACCTTGGCCGGGACACGCATTTCCCTTTCATACAGGTGAACAAAATGCCGCTTGTGTTCCAGAACTTCCAGATTACCGGCCAATTTGTTGCCATTGCTGTCGGTGAGGAGATAGACCCGGTCAAAGCCACTGGTCGCTTTGGAGTGTGTTGCGATGAGGTCTGAGAGCTCAGCGGTGCCTCCCGCCTTGTAGGCTTCGACAAACAGGGATTTTTCCTGATCGATATCCCGGATATGGCGGGTGTTGATCTCCTGCTCTATGATTGTGTAAGCAGCGACAAGAGCCACACAGGCAGCAATTAGAAAAATGGCCGAAAAGATAACAGCCAGACGGAAGCCACTGCTGCGGGGCAATTTAACCCGGAATCTGGATGGAATAGCCCGCATTGCGCACCGTCTGCAAAAGTTGAGTTTCGAATGGCTTGTCAATCTTTGACCGCAAACGGCTGATGTGTGTTTCGATCACGCTGGTCTGCGGATCGAAGTGGAAGCCCCACACTTTCTCGATGATCATGGTCCGGGTGACCACCCTGCCCTTCGCGCGCATCAACACTTCCAGCAGCTTGAACTCTCTGGGTTGCAAATCAATGGCCTGCCCGGCTCTGGAAACCTGATGGCGGACCAGATCCATTTCCAGATCCAGGACTTTAAGGACCGTTTCTTCCTGCACGAGGGCCGGACGTCGGGACAGGGCCGCCACCCGCGCTGCCAGTTCAGAAAAGCTGAAGGGTTTGACCAGATAGTCGTCTCCGCCAGCCTCGAGACCTTCAACCCTGTCATCTACACCTCCAATCGAGGTGAGAAATATGACCGGCGTCTTCTTTCCTGCCGCCCGCAACGCCTTGACCATCGACAACCCATCAAGACTTGGCAGCATCCTGTCGGCAATGATCACATCATACTGCTCGCGCGTGGCTTGAAACAGACCATCGGATCCATCGAAAAGGACATCGCACACATGGCCGGCTTCAATGAACCCCTGCCTGACATAGTCGCTGGTTGTCTGGTCGTCTTCTATCAGCAGTATTTGCATGATCTTTCCAATTTGTTCGCCAGTGGTCTGCTCAAATCCGGCATGGTCATCGGAGGAGACCTGAGGGCAGAAACCCGTCTTTCCCAACGCTTCATTCTATCACTTTAAGCTGTCCATTCTTTAAGCGGGCCTTACAAATTTGTAAGAAACACCCTCACATGGCTATTCTGCCGCGTGTTCAGCAAGGTTCCGTCATATGGCAACCGATCGGTGTCTGTGCTGCCAATGGCATGCTTGTGCTTGTGCTTGTGCTTATGACCATGACAATCGCCACGATACCAGGTTTACAACTCCCCGATCACACAGACAGGCTCTGGTAGAGTGCTCGCCTTGGACCTGTCCTCGTTGGAGCAAAGGCCAAACGGTTAGACGCTTACACCGAAAAGCCAGCCAACACCGGCTGTCACGACCATCGCGAAGATCCCCCAACAGACAACGCGCGACATGGCTGGCAGTACCGGCGCCGCTCCGGCTTTGGCCCCGACAGCGCCAAGAAGTGCCAGTGCCATCACCGTTACGATCAGGACGACGGGAATGATCGCGTGGGCAGGAGCCAGATAGGCGGCGACAACAGGAATGGCAGCAGCAACGCAGAACGTCACCCCTGATGCAAATGCCGCCTGAATGGGGTTGGCCACATGGATTTCAGACAATCCAAGCTCATCACGAATATGGGCCGACAACGCGTCCTTTTCCGTCAACTCGCGTGCCACCATCTCGGCGGTCGTCCTGCTCAGGCCACGCTCTTCGTAGATCGCGATCAATTCATCCAGTTCCTTTTCGGGCATTTCCTCCAATGCGATCTTCTCGCGCTTGATGTCGGCCCTTTCGATATCCGACTGGGATGACACGGACACATATTCGCCCGCTGCCATGGACATCGCTCCGGCAGCCAGCCCGGCCACCCCAGCAATCATGATAGCCTGTGGGCTGGGATCGGCGGCAGCAACCCCGACCACGAGAGAAGAAACCGAAACGATACCGTCGTTGGCTCCAAGAACGGCTGCACGCAACCATCCGCTACGATTGATGAAATGAGGTTCTTCTGGATGGGCACTGATACTGGTCATCTGATCGCTTCCTGATAACGGCAACGGAACTGGATCGCTTGCATTGTCACGAATTGCCAAATCAGCAGGGCGGCAATGTGAATGAATACATTCAGGATACGTCAAAAACCAGGAAGCTAATATTCCGGTTTTTCCCCTACAGGATCTCCGTGACCGATCTGGCGTCATGAGTATCCAGCTAGCCGCGTCCCTTCAGGAATCATTCAACGAGCGTCTCTTGGTTTGCCGCAAGCCATGAGAATTCATGGATGTGTCTGGTTTGAGAGCCTTGTGCGAACCATCAGCAGTCCCACGAGTGTCAATCCTGCAAATGTCGCACCCGCAAGGAAGGTTCCTTGTGGCCCGGCAATGTCCCACAGTGCACCGGCGATGACGCTCGCAAACAGAAGCGCCAGTCCGGTAATAAGATTGAACATGCCGAATGCCGTACCTCGCAATTCCACGGGCGCAGTGTCAGCGATCAGCTTCGCCAACAGCCCCTGTGTGAAGCCCATATGCAGTCCCCAGAGCACAACACCTAAGCTCGCGGCAAGAATATGCTGCGCAAATGCCAGCGTCAGATCCGCGGAAACAAGCAACAGCAAACCAACCAGCAAAATGGTGATGCGATCGACCTTGTCGGAAAGCATGCCTGCCGGATAGGCCGACAGGGAATAGGCAAGGCTCATCAGAACAAGTGCGAGTGGAACACTCGCGATTGGCAGACCGATCGACTGGGCTTTGAGGATAAGAAAGGCTTCGCTGAAGCGGGCGAGCGTAAAGATCGCAGCAACGACGACGACCCACCAGTAGTCGTTGCCAAGACGGCTTAACTCTTCCCTTTTCAGTGGCATCCGAACGCGCCTAAGCCGTGGAGACCGTTTTGGCTCCTTCACGGCAAACAGAAGCATAAAGACGGACAGGAAGGCCGGCACGGTCGCGATCCAGAATACTGCCTTGAAATGATCAACAGTCAGCCACATGAGCCCGATGGCCAGCAGCGGGCCAATGAACGCGCCGACCGTATCGAGCGACTGGCGCAATCCGAAACTCGCTCCCCGCAGCTCTGGCGGTGCTATATCGGCAACGAGCGCATCCCTCGGTGCGCCGCGAATGCCCTTTCCGACGCGATCGATGAAACGCGCAGCGACCAGCCAATCGAGGGATGAAGCGAGAGGAAAGATCGGTTTGGTGATCGCAGCAAGACCGTAACCGATAACTGCGAGAAATTTACGGCGACCAAACCAGTCACTCAGTGCTCCGGAGAATACCTTGACTATCGATGCGGTTGCTTCGGCAACACCCTCGATGATGCCCACTTCAAACGCCGAGATGCCCAGAATCGAGACCATATAGACAGGCAGCAGCGCATGGATCATTTCAGAAGAGACGTCCATCAGCAAGGAAACAAAACCGAGCGCCCAGATACCAATAGGGATACGCCTTGCGACAGGAATACTTCCCTGCTTCACCTGTCGATCCGTCTGCAAATTGCTTTTGTCCTGATCAGCCATGTCGTCAGTCTTCATCTTGAGCCGGAAGCAAGGAAGTTTCGGCTTGAACCATTGAGAACCGGACAGGAAAACCCGCATCCAGATGAAAATGATGCAGTTCAGCATATAACTTCAAAGCGCTGAGAGTAGCACAATCCAAGGCACTATCGGCTACTTTGAACAAAATAGCGACAATGCCACTGAGCGATAGCAATTATATCATATCATATGGAAGGGGGATGGCGGAGAGGAAGGCCGGGTTTCAGGCCTGCCGCGACGTCCCAGAAACTCCCATATCTTATTGTTTTAATTAGTTTATTTCTCTTTTTCTTTCTGATATGATTGCAGCCGATCTCACTGAATCCGAAGTTTTTGGGGGGAATTTTTAGGGGAAGAGAATGGCTCATGGCAGGCTGACCACAGCCTTTGTTCGCAGTGTAAAGGAACCGGGCAAGTATCATGACCGATCCGGGTTTGGGCTGTTTTTGCGGGTTGATCCTGATGGTAATAAATTTTGGATCCAGCGCCTTACAATCAATGGCCGCAAACATGAACTTGGACTGGGAAGCTCTAGCTTTGTAAAGCTAGCCGAAGCCAGAGACAAGGCCTATGAGCATAAGCGCGCCGTTCTAAGAGGAGAAAATCCACTTGCAGCCAAACAGGCCCGCAAAGCGTCGCTCACCTTTAAGCAAGCGGTCAACCGATACCTCGCGCACAAGGAGAAGGAATTCTCCAATGACAAACATCGCAAGCAATGGCGAACAAGTCTTGAGAGCTATGCGATCCCACTGCTTGGCAACAAGCAAATTCACACCATAGGCATGCGCGACGTCCTGCGAGTGCTCGAGCCAATTTGGCAAACCAAGACAGAGACGGCGACCAGATTACGTGGTCGCATCGAGAGCGTCCTGTCTTGGGCGACAGTGTCGGGTTATCGCGAAGGCGATAATCCTGCTCGCTGGAAGGGCAATCTAGCAGAGCTACTTCCAAACCCCACCAAAATCACCAAAGTAATGAACCACCCGGCGGTTGCCCTCGGAGATCTTTCTGGGTGGTGGGAAAATTTGTCTCATAGAGAAGGAATGGCGGCAAAGGCTCTTCAGTTTCTGGCTCTGACCCTCGCCCGCTCAGGCGAAGTTCGCGGCCTAACTTGGGATGAACTGGATCTGAACGCACCGGATGGCCCGTTGTGGACCATTCCTGCGGGGCGAATGAAGGCAGGCAATGAACATCGCGTGCCACTGCCTGAGGCCGCTGAGAAATTGCTGAAGTCCATTCCTGAACACGAAGACTGCCCCTATGTCTTCTTCTCCATCAAAGGGGGAAAGCTCTCAGACATGTCCCTCTCTTCGGTCATGCGTCGGATGCAAGAAAGTGAAGTGAATGCTGGCAATCAGGGTTGGCTTGACCCTCGCTCAAAACGCCCAGCGGTTCCTCACGGTCTGAGGTCAAGCTTTCGCGACTGGGCTGCAGAAAGAGGATATGCGCGTGACCTTGCTGAGATCTGTCTGGCTCACAAGGTCGGATCCGATGTAGAACGCGCCTACCGCCGTTCAGACATGCTAGAAAGACGGCGGCAGGTGCTGAGAGATTGGGAGCAGTTCCTTACAGGAAAGATGTTGCCCGAAGTGTGAGACAAGCCTAAAAATTCAGCTTATCTCACGAGTTAACTAGCATGTCGAATTTGGGCTAACTGTCGCTTTCAGGCCTCCAGTTCATAGGATTGTCAATCCAGCGATTGACTTCGGATTCCCGCCATCCTGCGCCACGCAGACTTATTCGTACCTGGGCGGGGAATGTACCCTCTCCTATTTTGCGATAAAGTGTTGAGCGCGATAATCCGCTTCTTAAAAGTACGGTTTTAAGGCGGATAATACGATCTGTTGGAACCATGATATCTAACCTTTCCTAGATGGTTGTCATTTCTATTGAGCTCCATCCAGACCCGTAAGGGCTCAAGATACAAGACGCAGTTCTTCTTCATCGAATTCCAGCGTGAAGATGGCGGTAAATCGGACAAATCAGTGCGTCAATCTACTGAATGAAACCTTCAGATTGAAGTTGGCTGTAGCTAAATGAAAAAGGCTCCGGCATTCACCGGAGCGCTTGCGATGTCATTCGCCACGGTGTCCATTGGGACGAGACCAAATCAGGATGTAGCTCTCGCCATCTTCGTCATCGAATAGGCTGGCATAGATGGGAGCAGTGAAGCTGGGGTCATCCAGTTTGAGGCCAAGATAATCACGACCTTCGCTGGAACTCTTGGACCAGGCTGCGCCAATTTCTGCACGGCCGACAAGGACACGGTGGCTGGGAGCGTTTTCGCCAGTTGCGCGAATATCGGGGATGATGCGGACGCCTTTTGCTTGGACGCTGAGAGTGACGATTTCGCCTGTGTATTCGTTGTTGCCGTTCTTCTTGAAGGTACCGATGGTAGCCATTTTAAATCTCCATTTGTTTCCGATCCCGCACCATGCGGTCTCGATGGCGATCAAAAGGCCGAAGACGATTTCCGCCGCATCCTTGCGACCGAAGCACAGCGGAGGATGGAAAGGAGCGGCTTTGTTGTTTCGCGAGGAATGTCGGCTCGCCGACAGGGGAAGAAAGCCACGCCGAACCATTGCGGCCTAGGCAATCGAGGCATATGCCGTTCTTCGGCCAGATCAGGCCAGATGAAGAGACCGTTTGGGGTGATCAGGGCAAAAAAAGGAATTCAAGATGATGCGGCGCAGGGCTCAACGAAGACGGCACAAAAGGAAGAAAGTGTGCATCTGAAAGCTCAAAGCAGATAACGGCGTCAAGCAATGTAACGCCAGTGACACAGCATAAGTGCTCCTAGTTACCCATTGTTCCTCATTGCTGCCGTTTGAGTGTCGCCCGACATTTATTGCATTCGAATGACGGTTTCGCGGACCTTTGAGACATTGGGTGCAGCGCCAAAATTTCATGGTGCCGGTGTGCGCTTCTGGCAAATCGGCGGGAAGCAGCATGTGGCAGTGCCATATGGCTCCGGCTCAGCAAGAGCAAAGCAGACAGAGGTGGTCCTGCTATTTCGACCATGTTTCAGCCTGAATAAGGTGGATCTGATTATTGGTTCAGGCTGCCAGTTTTGTTGTTCCATTCATCGTGTTGTAGGCCTCATTCGGGGTCAGAATGCCATGGGAAGAATGGGGGCGTAGTTCGTTATAGTAGGAGATCCATTTTCCAATGCCAGCCCTTGCTTCTGATCCCGTCTCGAACGCATTGAGATAGATGCACTCGTATTTGATAGATCGCCAGAGCCGTTCGATCATCCGGTTATCGACCCAGCGCCCACGTCCGTCCATGGAGACCTTCACTCCGGCACCGGTCAACGTCTGAATCCAGTCGGAACTGGTAAACTGAGAGCCCTGATCGGAGTTCATGATCTCCGGTGGCCCATATTTGGTCAATGCCTCTTTCAAGGCATCAACACAGAAACTGGCTTCCATACTGTTGGAAAGCCGCCAAGATAGAACCTTCCGGCTGTACCAATCCATAATTGCCACCAGATACAGGAAGCCGTGCCGCATCGGAATATAGGTTAGGTCGACACACCACGCCTGATTGGGTTGCTCAATCGACAGATCCTTCAAAAGATACGGCCAGATCTTGTGCGCCGGGTTCTTCTTGCTGGTATTGGGCTCCTGATAGATTGGAACCAGTCGCATCAAACGCATCAGGCGGCGCACACGATGTCGGCCGCATTGGTGACCATGGCGCTTCATATGACGGGCCATCTGTCGCGAGCCATACCAAGGCGTCTCCAGAAACTGTTTGTCGATGATTTCCATGAAGCGCAGATTCTCGGCACTTTCTCCGATCGGCTGGTAGTAAAGGCTTGAGCGCGTCAGAGACAAAAGGGTACACTGCCGACGGATGCTGAGCTTGGGATGATCACGCTTCACCGCTTTTTGCCTCCATTCACGCCCAGTAGAACAGAGGCTTCCGATAAAAAATCGCGTTCCACGACCAACTGGCCGATCTTGGCATGCAGCCGGGCAATCTCGGCATCGTTGCTCTTTTGCTCGCTTTCCTTGCCCTTGCTAAAGCCTGACGCCATATTCTCGATCGCAGTTCGCTTCCAAGCGCTGATCATGTTGGGATGGACATCGTACTTCTTCGACAGCTCTGAAAGCGTCAGTTCTTCACGGATTGCTTCAAGCGCAACCTTGGCCTTGAAGTCGGCAGAGTAGCGTTTTCTCTTCGTCATTTCGGATCGTCTTTCTGTTCAGGCGATCCACCTTAACACATGGTCCAAATTCCTGGGACCAGCTCTGACATTCAAAATTTCTAAACCTTGTGTAGGACTTTAATGCACTAAGCGGGCTAGGAGACCGCATTCTCTGCATTTCATCAGTCAAAGTACATAATTTCAATTCGAATTGGAGCGTCTGGAAAGATCGCGAGTCTAGTTCATTGATCATGTTGCCTGAAAACGACGCTAGTTGTATTTGTTTTTCGGACCCCTTTGGGGGCAATTAGGCAAATTTGAGAGTGTAGAAGAGTTAAAGGCCAAACGACTATGACAATATCCGATCCGTTCTTTTCCATACCTGATGATCCTGAGTGGAATGCTTGTATCGGTCGACAAAGTGATGAAGAAAATTATGCGGATGGTTTCATAGAAGCAGCCATTGAACTCTCTGAGGCAATACTCACAAAGCGTATGTATGAAAAGCGAGATACGCTCGTTTTGCCGATCCTTTATACTGCTCGTCATGCTATAGAGTTAAACCTAAAGCTTGTGATTGGTGAACTGGTTCGGGCTGGGGTAATAAGCAACGAACATGACAAGGATCACAATATCTCATCCCATCTTCGTTTTCTTGAAGACCATTCTATTCCTGACGAGCTTTTGCGAACCTTGTTAACCACCTTACGTCCGTTTGTCGATAGCCTAGCTAAGATCGACAAGGATGGCCAAGAACTTCGTTTCTATGAAAATCGCGATGGCGAGCGCAGTATGAAAGAACTCGCGCTTGCAAACATCGTTGTAATAAATGCAAGTCTAATTGAGTTGCAAGACTTGCTTAAAAAAATGAAATTTCGATCATATTCGCTGGGTGCTGAATGGTCGACGGGAACAAGAACCGGAAAGTGTTCAAGGCGCGACCTTATCGAAATTGCAAAACTATTACCCAATAGAAATGACTGGTCATCAAATTCTTTCAAAGAAAGCAAGATTGAAATATGCAAACGTTTTGATCTTGGAAGCCGACAATTCAGCTTGGCTCTAAATAAGATCGAAACCACGCGTGGGCTTTCCTGTTTAATCGGAATAGAAAGTCATCTGGTTCACCTATCCGATCAAAAGGCTATCCTCCTTCTGAAACGATGGAGTTCGCTTCATCCTCCACGAGATCCAAAGGATGATATTGGCCTCGATTATTTTAAACGCGACTGGGACATGGTAAAAAGAGACAGTGAAGCTAGATCCGAGGTCTACAATACAATAATGGCAGAATTTTCAGAGGACGAGTTCGCTGACGCAGAAACTATATTTTACATAGGCCGCGATCACCTGTTTTCAGAACGTTATGAAACGATCTTAGAGAGCAAGAAGGCAAAGTTCAAAGCGCGTTCTGACTTCTATCAAGAAATTGATGACCTTATGAGCAAGACAAATTTCCGAAGCTGTTTTATCCAAGGATTACAAAAAGTTGGCTGCCTAAGTCTGTCAAAGCGCCTACAAATTGACCTGTAAGTTCTAAAACTGAAATTGACGCTCTCATCGCATATTTTTCTTTTTATAGCATTAGCAGAATTTCAATAGGGCGATACTAACTTGCGGTTTGTCTGCCATGTAGTATTTCCCGGACAGGATTGCTGCGAACTTAACGAATGTCAGCTTCCAGAATGCTCAGTTCATCAACTGGAGGTCCGCAATAGGCCGCGATTTTCGGGTGCTCCTTTCGCTGGTGGGACTGGCCTCGCATTTCCAATGGCACGAATGGGCTCGAACCGGACTGGTGCAGTGCATCATCACCGGAAATAACTCATCTGGGGCCGTGATTGGCATTCTCGGCCCTAAGCCGCCGTTCACCAACCGTCATGAGCCTCGAAACGATTTTCCATTGCTGTCATTCATTCAAACCGCAGCATATTCACGAATCCGGTGACAGGTTGGCGGACTTTCTTGACATTTGCTATCTGTGAAGAGCCTATGCACTGAGAGTCAAAATGGACATTCGTGTGCGCCTGCACATTCGCCCAACTTTAACCTTAGGTTTTCAATTGCACCAATGCCACCTTTTATAAAAAGGAATATGAGAAGGCCAAGCACAATGACAAATGATCTAACTGTCTGGGGTATCCACATGGGAGCTCATGTTTCTGACCATCCAATCGAGGGAGGTTATGTTGCCATCGGTTGGAAGGAGATGGGGGATTTGCGCAAAATTGCTCCGAACCGTGAAGCTTTCAAAGGTGCAATTGCCAAAGCCTACCCTGATAGAAAGGCTGGTGCGATCCCAGTCGATGCGGGCACATTGTTCAAATTTATGCATGAAATCAAATCCGGGGACATCGTAATCTATCCATCCAAAGCGGATCGAATGGTAAATGTTGGACGGTTCAAGGGAGAAGTATCTTACATTGAAGATGATACGGATGATTACCCTACGCGACAGAAAGTGGAATGGCTGGGACATTTCCCTAGAGATGAGTTTAGTCAGAGCGCGTTGCATGAAATTGGATCGTTCATCACGGTTTTTCGCGTCAGAAAGCATGCAGAAGAGTTCTTGAACAAAGCTTCTCTTAGCGGCGCTCCGTTGGCTCAACCTTTGAAGCAGGCACCAACTGACAATCAAGACGAAACAACGGACGACGATAGCGCGACGCTTTCTGCAACAATGCAAGCGGAAGCCAGCGCAGATGACTTTGTCATTAAACGCTTGATGACTGAGCTATCCGGCCACCAATTCGAAGAGTTTGTTGCCCATCTATTGGAATGTATGGGATATACTGCCCGGGTAACTCCAAAATCGGCAGATGGCGGCGTCGATATAATTGCCCACATGGACCCGCTCGGATTCCAGCCTCCAATCGTCAAAGTACAATGCAAACGGACGACAAGCCAAACGCCCCGGCCAGACGTCGATCAATTACTTGGAACTCTGGGTGACGGCGAGTATGGGCTGTTTATTAATCTTGGCTCATATGCTAGAGGCGCTGTTGAGCTTGAACGAAACAGAGCAAAACTTAGATTGATTAACGGTGAGCAACTGGTCGAATTGATCTTTGAGCATTATGCAAAACTGGCCCCCCGATATCGAGCCATCATCCCTCTCAAACAGATATTCGTTCCCGATCTCGCGCAAGGTCAAGGGGCTGCGCAATGAAAAAACTTGCTCACCAACAAGCTGGTGAACTGGGCGAGTCTCTAGCCCTAGCTAAACTTAACAGCCTTGGTTTTGCTGCTTATGCTAGCCCTGCAGGAGCGCCAGGGCACGATCTTATGGTAGTCGTGGATGGAAGGGCTTTGTCTGTAGAGGTGAAAACGCGACAATATATTGATCGAGAGACTGAAATTACTCGCTGGCCGGTCTTATTGACAACAAAGGGGGATGCTGATTTGTTTTTATTTGTCGCATTAAACATCACATCTATGTCTCCCACGTTCTACCTTTTGACCAACGAACAGGCTCTGACCTGCCACAGATCAGACCCAACTCGCGAGAAGTCGGGGAATTGCTTACCTAGCGCTGTGCGACGTACAGTCAAAGCAAATGACTTTGGAGCCTTGCAATGAAACCCCGTTTTGAAATTGCAGTCCTTGGACGAAGCCGCTCGCGCGGCAATGGTGCTCTGGGGAGGCTCCGTTAACCTTCTGAGATAAGTCTGTTTTGCGATCATCGCCGTCTGTCTGACGATTGAGGCGTTCTCAATCATCAGACAGGAGGTTTCCATGACGGAGGAGAGAACCACACCCTTACGCCAACGAATGATCGAAGATATGCGCATACGCGGAATGGGCGACAAAGCGCAAAAGGCCCATATCAGGGCGATCAAGGATTTTGCAGCCTTTCTTGGTCATACCCCGGACGACGCCACACCGGAAGAATTACGCGCCTATCAACTTCACATGACAGATGCCGGCATAACACCGACAACCTTCAATGCCCGTATCGTGGCGCTCCGCTTCTTTTTCACCATGACCTGTGGTCGCGAGGAGATGAAGCGGTATATGCAGTTCCGCAGAGAGCCGCGCAAGCTGCCAGTAGTTCTGAGCATTGAAGAAGTTTCAGATCTGCTGATGGCCGCACCAGGACCAGGTCTGAAGTACCGTGCCGCGCTCAGCATCGCCTATGGGGCCGGGCTGCGGGCATCCGAGGTTTGCAATCTCAAGGTTTGTGACATCGACAGTGACAGGATGCTGATCCATGTCGAACAGGGTAAAGGAGGCAAGGACCGCAAGGTCATGCTATCTCCGGGCTTGCTGCATCTATTGCGAACCTATTGGCGCGAGGCTCGCCCGGGAGGTTGGCTGTTTCCGGGCAAGTCGACGATCAACCCGATTTCACCACGACAATTGAGCCGTGCCTTTGGGTCGGCAAAGAATATGGCCGGGATCAGGAAGACCGCGACCCTGCATACATTGCGACACAGCTTTGCCACTCATCTGCTCGAAGCCAACACGGATGTGCGGGTGATACAGGTCTTGCTCGGCCATGCCAAGCTGTCCACGACGGCGCAATATACCCATGTTGCCACCAAGACAATCCGAGACACCGTCAGCCCCTTTGAGATGCTGGCCAGCTTGCAGGATCAAACCGTGAAGCGAAGCCTAGAATAATCGAGGCACCAAGGTGTCTCGCTCCAAGCTGGAGATAGCCGATATCTTTCGACAATATGGCCCAGCCTGGCGACAAGCCAACAAGGGACATATAAGCCTTGACCAACTCAAGGTGATGTCAGCAATAGAGGCCTGCCGAACCGAGGCGCTTGGCGGGCATGTGGCAGCTTGTGCCAAGTGTGGCCACCATCACATCGCCTATAATTCTTGCAAGAACCGCCATTGCCCGAAGTGTCAGGGTCCCGCCGCTCGTGACTGGATGACAGCAAGAGCCGAAGACCTGTTGCCAGTCGAGTATTTCCACCTCGTCTTCACCCTCCCAGCGGGGATTGCCCAGATTGCCTACTGGAACAAGCGAGCACTCTATGGGCTGTTGTTCAGGAGCTCTGCGGAAACGGTCATGACCATCGCCGCGGATCCCAAGCGTATGGGTGCCAAGGTTGGAATGACCTCTGTGCTGCATACATGGGGTTCGGCACTGACGCATCATCCTCACATCCATATGATCGTGCCCGGCGGAGGCCTGTCACCAGATGGCACAAGGTGGGTGGGATCCAAGCCCGGCTTCTTCCTGCATGTGCGGGTGCTATCCCGGCTGTTCCGACGGCTGTTTCTGGAAGGAATGCTGGCTTTGCATCAGTCTGACAAGCTCGCCTTCTTCGGGGATTTGGCAGGACTATCTGAGCCAGAGGCGTTTGCCGCCTGGTTGGCACCACTCCGCAGAACCGAATGGGTGGTCTATGCCAAGCCTCCCTTTGGCGGCCCGGAAGCTGTGTTGGCCTATCTCAGCCGATACACCCATCGGGTGGCAATCTCCAATAACCGGCTGATCAGTGCGGATGCCAGTACCGTGACTTTCCGCTGGAAGGATTACCGTATCAAATCGGGAGATCAACAAAAGATCATGCAATTGGCGACGCCCGAGTTCATCCGTCGCTTCCTGCTCCATGTCCTGCCTGCAGGCTTTCATAGGATCCGGCATTACGGGGTCCTGGCCAGCGCCAACCGCAAGGCCAACATTGCGAGGATCCGCACAATTCTGGGAGTTGAGCAACCGCAGGAAGATAACAAAGAGGAACCGGCTGCAGAGGTCATTCCGCTAACCCTGCGGGAACCCTGTCCTGGTTGCGGTGGCCCCATGCGGATCATCGAGATCTTCCGGCGAGGTCAGAAGCCACTATCCCGGGCGCCACCAAGGGAAAAGGCCGCATGAGAGATACATTGCACATATGGTCCAAACAGAACCGGCTGCTTCAGTTATGCCGGACAGGATACCTTGCGGCCAAATTCGAAAATCTGATCTCAAGCGGCTTGTCACGACAGAAGACAACATCAGACTCGATGATCTGGGTGGCCTCAAATGCATGGGTGACGATGAGCCTGCCTCCTGATTATCTGCCGTGCTGCACCATCGCACCGACCTTCAAAATACTTTCCCCATAGACTGAGCGCAATCCCCGCAGGCTTCTTCCTTGGGAGGATTTTCAACGCGGGCCGAAATCTCATCCAGACGAGAAATCGCGCCGCGACCCGCATCGAAAATCCTTCACCAAAGGCGACGTGCTCTTGCGTTCTGATGCAGCAACGCTGCTGCCTAAAAGCTGCCATTAGATTTTGAAGCACCATCTAGGCATTCAGGGCGTCAATGCTACAAGACCTTGGGAGAGCCAAAGAAAATGTCTGAATAGATAAACGATAAAATAATGGTCCTAGACCACAATACTGCATAGTCACTTCTATCGCTATTTTATTCCTCTATCGCACAAGTCAAGTTCTTCTGTTTCAATACAGACATGTAAAATTTTAAATATTCGGATTTGCTGGAAAATCCAATTTCATAAACATTTGTCGATTTGCCAGAATGCCGAATCCTTATGGATTGAAAGCCTCCGCGAGGGGCTTTTTCCAGTAACACCGCGTCGATGTCGCTATATCTGATGAAGATCTGCTTGCGTGTCAGAATCGTTCGCGGGAGTTCCAGTCCATCAGAACCAAGATGGATGGCTCGACCGGAATGCCTCTGAGTCTTCCATGCGTTGAATAAAAGCAGAGCCAGTGCAACTGATCCAACTGCCCCTAGGCCCCAAATTGCAAATTCGAGTGGATGCGATGGAGAATTGGCAAGTCGACTATAGCTCATGAAGAAACAAAGGCCTGAAAAGACGAGAATTAGAAGCAGCATCGCCCAAGTTTGGCCAGTTTGAAGCCGATAAGGAAAATCAGCCTTGCCAAGCACCTCATCGCCATTCAATTCCATTGTAAAATCAGGTCCAAGAGCAGTAACACAAAGGTCAAGCAAACAATGGCATAAATTATGGATGTGACGCGTTTGGTGCGCCGCTTCTGGGCATATTCCTCCGCCTCAGATAGGAATATCCCATCTTCGACCAACACTTTCTGCTGATCGTTGACTTGGGAAGGGAGATCGGCAAATAAACCGTACTTGCCCCACAAAGACCAGAATACTGTAAATCCGCCTAGTCCAAGCAACATTATGCAGAGCGCTATGTTGGAAGGAGCATCCAGCGTGACGGCAAAGACGATACCTGCGACGCAAAGCAAAACGCCGACCATGGCCTGTGAAATCTGGATAGAGCGAGCTTCAATCAGAGCCTTGTTATCGCACTGTTCGCAGCAGTAGAGAAACCGCAGACCATTTCCACCCCAGCCTCCCCCAACAGTGGCTCTCGTTGCCATCATTGTACCGCTTTTGCATTTGGGACAGCGCTTTGGCCTATTTGGCAAGCTTGTATAGCGTTGAGGAGAGCGATCCTCGGCCAGCCTTATCATTGTCCTGCCACCGGGTTATGAAAGGTGATGACTTCCACTCTCGCGCTATTGGGGTCGGTGCAAAAATCATCCTGCCCATCGGACCAGATTCTGATCTTCTGTGCTCCATTGAGGTCGTATTCCGAGCAGCCCTGATTGGAAAGAAGCTGATAGTTTTGATTGCTGCTGGAAATTACCAGTTGAACCGACTCTTCAGCTTTGAATATGGTCACAGTATCGGAAATCACGGAGCAAGTCGCAGGTGGTTTTGCTCCTTCCGAGGGTGGCACCACCCAGATGGTTCGACCCGGGCTATAAAGGATATCCGTGCCGTAATCCTCGTTGAAATTGCCAACCCAGCCTTGTTCCTCCAATCTGTCCTTAACAAAGAAACCGTCATTGCCAAAATCTTTGCAGATCTGTAGTCCCTGAGTGAAGCGTGCTTGCGATTGTTCCGCAAAAGCTGAGGTACAGACAAGGCCCAAGATACCCATAGCTAAAATAATTCGCATTGTCTTAGCCCCATTTACTGAATGCTACACATTCAATCCCAGATACAAGTTCTACCTATAATGCTGTATCTATATGAATTGGTTTGGCAAACACAAATAATTGCGCCCACCAAACCAAATAATATAGTTAATTGTTTCTTGTTCTTATCCCGCAATAATTGTTCCAACCACTATTCCCATAAATTTGCACTACATGTCTGGTCGCATCGGCACGTCCATATCTGAAGTTTGTCGAGAAATATTTCCCAGATCCATTGCCAGTTCCGCAAAACAGAAAATATGTGCCACCACTATTTCTTCCTGGCCAAACATTTGACGTCGACTTTATTCTGCCGTCTGTACCTATAATCACGTATCTATATTGAGCTGCTTGCGCATAAGCAGTCAGTAAAGAAGACGCAACAACTGTAAGTGACATCATCAAGACAATTGAAGAAAATTTCCCCATTTTCAAATCCCCACTTTCTACATAAAATTAAACTAACTCTAATGTTTCTGATTATATAAGTCACTCGACAGATGAAAAATTGTCCATGAATGGTACATTTGTAGCCAAAAACTGTGAATTTATTCTAAGTTTTACATATTCAATCGAATTGTAATATTTACATTGACTGATAACCTGGAATTGTTATCACTAAATGCGCCTGTATTCTGTAGGCATGAGCTACTCCACACAAAGTGGACAGAAGCCATGTGGATTTATGCTATCGTGCTGATCTGCCTGATCAGGACTGCGAATTAAGACCGGTTCCTCGCTTAAACAGACTACGGTTACTAAAACGCTCCTCTAGCATTCCTGGATGGCTGCTTTGACCAGAAGGATCTGCGAACTCGCACCTGCGGGAAATGTCCGCAACCCGCCCAACGGGTTGCGACAGCCAAGATTAAACTCCATCGCCCCCTAATGTCAGCTTTGGCTGTCTGGACCAGCGATCCTGCATCGCTGGAAATATGTCAGCAAACCCTGCCCTTTTAACAAAGCATATCATCGGTCAGCCCGCGGGACTTCACCATTCGCAGCATGAACACACCGCCACCCTTTCATCCGAAACTTTTCCATGCTATATTTTCCATAGAAATTATGGAGAAGAACATGCGACAGGTTCTGAACTCAGCAAAAGCGAATGCATCACGTGGACAAGTGGCGACCAAGGCCGTACTTGGTGCCGCTGAGCGTCTTGGGCTGACAGCTGGCCAATTGGCTGGTGTGATCGGCCTCTCGCCTCCAACCGTTTCGCGCATGAAGAAGGGCGGCTACGTGCTCGATGAGGGCTCCAAGGAATTTGAGTTGGCCTTGCATCTTGTTCGCGTTTTCCGTTCGTTGGATGCGATCACGGGCGGTGACGAAGTGGTTGCCCGCCAATGGATGAAGAACAGAAATAAGGCTCTGGAGGCTACACCTCTTGATGCCATCATGAGTGTTGCAGGGCTTTTGAATGTCTCAAACTATCTGGACAGTCGACGCGCTATCATCTGAGCTTGCTCAGTACGATGGCACTGGCTGGCGGGTGGTAGAGGCTCAACACCAGATATCTACTCAAAAGCTGGTCGATACGCTTGATGAACAGCAGCTACTCGAAGAAATGCTCGATGAGGTGAAGCCGCAAGTGCCTGAGGCTTGTACGCATCTTCATTTTTTGTTGTTCACGCCATTTCGCTATAAGCCCTATCCGCATGCATCCCGCTTTCGGCGAGCTGGCATGACACCCGGCGTCTTCTATGCGTCGGAACAGGTCGAGACGGCGATGGCTGAGACTGTCTTCTATCGCTATCTCTTTTTCTCGGAATCGCCAGACACTCCCTTCCCGACCAATGCCTTGATCCACACAGCTTTTGCTGTGTCTCTCAAAACAGCAAAAATGCTGGATCTGATGTCTGATCCTTTGGCACAGGATACTGACATCTGGACGATCAAGCAGGACTATAATGCCTGTCTTGATCTTTCAGACAAGGCAAGAGAAGCGCAAGCGGAGATCATTCGCTACCAATCGGTTCGGGATCCGAAATCCGGCGCCAATCTGGCGGTACTGGAACCTGTTGCTTTCGCCTCACCAGAGCCGATAGCCCATCAAACGTGGCACATTCATATCCGCCCGGATGTAGCGCAGGCTATTTGTTCCTTCCCTGCACTCAGCCTTGAGTTTCGGAAGGGCGACTTTGCGGATGATCGCCTGAATTAGGTGGATGGCGCTTACGCGCCACCTTGGTTGATGCGATAGACGGGAATACCAAGCTTGCGGGCCTTATCCGAGAGATTTTCCTGAATACCGGTGCCCGGAAAGAGGATAACGCCGATTGGCAGAGCCTCGAGCATCAGGTCATTGCGTTTGAAGGGGGCTGCCTTGCCGTGAGTGGTCCAGTCTGGTTTGAAGGCGACCTGAGACACTTTGCGTTTCGAGGCCCAGAGAGCGGCAATCTTTTCGGCCCCCTTTGGTGAGCCACCATGCAACAGCACCATGTCAGGGTGCTTGGCAAGAACCTGATCAAGCCTGTCCCAGATGAGGCGATGCTCTGAAGTATCGCCACCTGAGAAGACGATTTTCACACCGGGTGGAAGAAGAGTTTCATTCTCGGAACGGTGCCTGACGGCAATGAAGTCGCGACTGTCGATCATGGCAGCCGTCAGATGGCGATGGTCAACACGCGAGCCAGTCCTTGGCGTCCAAGGCGTTCCGGTGAAGCTGGCAAAGTGGTCTGCTGCGGTTTCGCGGAACTGTTCCAAGCTGTTACGACGATCCAACAGCCCCTGCCCCTTAGCGATCAGGGTTTCGAGCTGGACGGATTTCACCTCGGAACCATCCTGTTCGCGCTGAAGGCACTTTTGCGCTTGCTCGTTTTCGTCAAGCTTGCGCTCGATCCGGTCCAAGGCGCGATGGAAGATATTGACCATGGACCATAGGATTTCAGGGAGGTCGGGATCAAGGCTGGTGTCTGACATGGTGGCGACAAGGGCATCAAAGATATCAGCGACAGCACCTTCGATGTTGTGCTCTTCCGGCGGGTCACGCGGATCAACCTCTCCCGCAGCAGGGTGATAGCCGTAGAGCTGAAGTTGCTGGACAATATGATCGGTTGGCTTGTGAAGAACTACGCCACCTGTTTCAGGTCGTCGGCGTCCGGGAAGATGGCTCGGTTCCGGCCATTTTCCTTGGCGTAATAGAGGCGTTGGTCAGCAATTGCCACCATCGCATCGAAGTCTTTGCTCTCTGAACCGAAGGCCGAGCCAATGCTGACACTCAGTTCATGGTGCACACCCTCTTCTGGCGAGAAGTCGACGGCATTGACCGCAAGGCGAATGCGCTCTGCCAGATCCTTCGCATTCTCATAGGAAGCGTCATTGGCAAAGACAGCGAATTCCTCTCCGCCCAAGCGCGCGAACAGATCACTTTCGCGCACTGCATGCGAGATAGCTTGCGTGATTTGCACCAAAGCCAAATCGCCCGCGGCATGACCATAGGTATCGTTGATCCGCTTGAAGTGATCAACGTCAATGGAAATCAGAACCCCGTCCGTCTTGTCCGCAACTCCGGCAATGAAGCTGCGTCGGTTGAGGATGCCTGTCAGCGTATCGTGATTGGCCTGATACTCCAGCTCATCCTTGAGCACCTGCAAGCGAGCAAGAGCTTCCTTGGCTTTTTGCCTATAGCTCTCGACGAACCAGGTAACCGGACCGGCGACGACTGTGGGAACAATGGTGGCGATGATCAGATCAATGCGGCTCATATGGCCGTTGAAAAAGTGGGTAACAATATAGGTCACCAGAAGGGACAGTGACAAAGAAAGCAAGGTAACAGCCGCAGCAACGAAAAGGGTCTTCCATTTTGTTTTTCTTCCCGTGCTCGACATAAATTCCCTTTGCTCTATATCCATCAATCCTTGATGCCGCAGTCTTTACAATGCACCCTGCTAATTTACGGTAAAATTCAGTTGCGAATTTTTCGATATATTGCTGATTTTCTCTTGAGAGCAGCACCTTCCGGCCGCTCTCAAGTTTTTTCAGCCCTACAGTTCGCCGGTATATTCCCCGCGCGCCGGGTAGTTTTTCTTGATGGCGGAATCCGTCGCGGCCAAAAGCTCCGAGAAATGCGGACGGACGAAAGGCATGGTCTGCACGGACATGTAGTAGAGCGTCTGCTGCGGCGTGATCAGGAACAAGCCCGGCTCCGAGAAGAGCGCTGGCTCTTCGATGCCTATGGATGACTTGCCTCGCGACGTGGAAATATAGAGCCCCCAGTCCTTGGCTTCCTTCAAAGGAAAATCGTAGGCTATGCGTAGCGAAGATGCACTGATGCGTTTGGCCATCTCGGCAGCCCGGTCTTCCGGATCTGAGGAGACCGCAACCGTCGTGATGCCTCGTTCAGCAAAATCCGGCGTCAACCGTTCCAGCTCCTTGAGATAGGTGGCGCAGAGGGGGCAATGCAGTCCGCGATAAAAGCAGATGATGGTTCCGAGATCCGCCTTTTCTTCAGAGAGGACAAACTGCCCTCCTCCAACGATTGGCAGGGACAGGTCTGGTGTCTTCTGGCGTGGCATCAACATGAGAGGCTCCTGATGATCAAAACAAAGGGAATTGTGATGACCTACAGGATATGATACTATTGAACGGACATAATCCAGAAAGTCCGACAATGAGTATCAAAAATCCCTGCGCCTCGCTTGATAGGCTCGCCAGCCTCCTTCAAGGAATATCCGTTGAAGCGGTTTATGCCGGGCCTGAAGAGACAGCTGATCTCTCGATCTCTGATGACGCCGGCCAAGTCATGGTTGGTCCATCAAGCTGCGCAGCGGTCTCCATCACCCTGTCGCCATCCGCGAGCCAAGGCCCCTTCTCTGCCCTCGTCGGTGAAACCCTGATGCTCAAGGGTGAAGCGCAAGCCCTCGCCCGGCTTCTGGTTTCGGAAACACAGGATCCACGATGCGGAACCCGAGCGCTGCGCGATGCCTATGTCAAAGCGATGATCATTCATCTTCTGAGAGACGAAATCGCTGCTGGACATATCAAGTATGGCCCGTTGGCTGGTCTCTCCGATTCGCGCCTTGCACGAGCCATCGTCGCGATGCATGACAATCCGGGGCGCAACTGGCAGGCAGCTGATCTTGCCGATCTTGCAGGCATGTCTCGCGCCGCCTTCATGCGCAGCTTCCGAACCACAGTTGGCGAAACCCCGATCAGCTATCTGCGCCATTGGAGGCTCGACCGAGCTAGAGAAGCGCTTCAGCGCGGCGAGCGTGTCGGACAGGTCGCACGGTCCTATGGCTATGGCTCACCCGACGCCTTCTCGCGTGCCTTTCACGCTGCGGAAGGTGTTCTGCCGTCCGAGGTTTGAGTGAAAGGCTAGGACCACCGGGCCAGCTTTCCAAGCTAGTCACATAGAAGGCGTGTGGCAAAGACACCCAGAATGGGTAATCAGGGCAGATTGCTTCCATCTTTTGCAGGTGCGAGTTTTCTGAAGCAGGTAATTGAAACGGACATTCGAGTAAGCTCCAGCTAAACCGTTGTAGGTTTCATCCGTTCATGCTGTCTTCCATAGACGCAAAAACAGAACGTGGTCAATCGAAGCGCCCGGTAAATTCGAATTTTAGTGATGAAGGCTGGATATCCAATGCTCAATGTCGGAATAGACTTCGTCTTCCCCCCACAGCTTCCTAATAGCCACCAACTCAGCTCGGGCACTCGCGATAGTGCGCCATGGAGTCTTGGTTTCTAGGGGAGCGTACAAGCGTTCATGAATGGCTAAATCCATCCGAGACTTCTGATCTTTTGTGAGCTGATCAGGGGCTGACGCATAAATTAAACGGATAGCTAGGCGGAGAAAACGATTGTCAGAAAAAGACTTCGAGATTCTGCAGCGGTTAGGCCAGTCCGACCGTTGAAATTCCTCCATCAAAAGAGCGTCCGACTTGTCTGCGAATCCATCGTAAATAGTTTCCTCCAATTCCGGCGTTCGTTCTGCGGAGCGTTCTATATTCCTGTCCACAGTCTCGGGGAGCTTTTCAAGCCAACTAGCCTTTTTCAACAATGCCGACTGAAAAATGATCTCCTGTGTTGGGCTCACAGAAAACAACTTTTCAGCTTCATCTTCAGTGAACAGAACCGGAGCCTTATTGAAAGAAACTTTTCGTATGTGTTTTGAATAGCTGCTTTCTTGCGGGAATTCTCCTTCTTGAATCTCCCGTTCCAAGCTGTTCCAATCGTAAGACAAGTCAGCAACCATTGCGTCCGATGAACGGTCAAGCTGATCGTAACCACCCGATTGAGACCGCCTTTTTGAGTTGGCCGCGATGGTTTAAGACACGTCATTAACGACGTCGTTTGCGACGTGTCTTAATGGGGTGTTTGATGCGCGGCGAGATTTTGGGTGCGGAACGGCGGCGGCGTTGGAGCACGGAAGAAAAGCTTTCGATTGTGACGTCAGTTGGTATTGATGGTGCCACGGTTACGCAGATTGCCCAGCGACATGATGTGACACGTCAGCAGATTTATGGATGGCGCCGCGAACTTAAGCAAAAGGGTTTGTTTGGCGTTTCAGAACAAACTTGTTTTGTTCCTGTTGAATTACCCGCTTTGCTGGCTGAAGGTCTTGATCGTGCCGACGAACGGACGCCGGAACAGGCTTCTGTCGAATTGGTCTTGCGCTGCGGACGCCGTCTACATTTTGATGGTCAGATAGATGGCCCACTTCTCACCCGTCTCATTCGGGCGGTGGAGGCAGCATGATTGGTCCGGGTACAGGTGTTCGTGTCTATCTTGCGGGTGGGGTTACGGATATGCGCAAAGGAATCTCGGGCTTGGCGGTTCTGGCGCAAGATGTTCTACGCCAGAACCCGACGAGCGGCGCAGTGTTTGCCTTCCGAGGCCGCCGTGGAGATCGGCTGAAGATCCTGTTTTGGGATGGACAGGGATTTTGCCTTTACTACAAGGTTCTGGAACGAGGTCGTTTCCCCTGGCCGTCAGTCGGTGATGGGGTTGCCCGCTTGACGTCTGCGCAGCTTGCGATGCTGTGGGAAGGGATTGACTGGCGGCGTCCGAGTTGGGGCTCTCCTCCGGCTCGTGTTGGTTGAATTATCTTACTGAAATTGTTTGTTTTTATGGTGTTTTTCTCTGATTTATGCTAATCAGCATGCATGAAAAACTCTGCCGAAACTCTTTCTGATGATCCCGCTATTTTGAAGGCGATGATTGCTGCTTTGCAGGCAGAGAATGCGCAATTGTCCGCGACATTGCGTGTGCATGACCAGTTGATCCAGGGATTGCGTCTTCGCATCGCCAAGCTGAAGAAGCAGGTCTTTGGCAAATCCTCGGAAAAGATCGAACGCGAGATTGAGCAGCTGGAATTGGCGCTGGAAGATCTTCTGATCGCAGCGGCTGAGACCACGTCGGCAGCAATCAATGAAGACGATGAGGACGTTCCCGATCCTGCTTCCAATGATGAGCAGCAAAAACCTTGTCGTCGCCGTCCTCGCGTCTCAGACAATACCCCTCGCGAACGCCAAGAGCTTGATCCAGGAACGACCTGCCCCGAATGTGGTGGAGAGCTGCGGACAGTCGGCGAAGATGTCAGCGAGATGATTGATATGATCTTCGCTCAGTTAAAGGTCATCGAGATCGCTCGGCTCAAGAAATCTTGCCGATGCTGCGAGAAGATGGTGCAGGTGCCGGCACCCAGCCGTCCAATCCCGGGCAGCATGGCCGGTGCGGGCATGTTGGCCTATATCCTGGTCTCGAAGTTCGATGATCACTTACCGCTGTATCGCCTGAATGAAATCTTCGCTCGTATGGGGGCCTATATCCCCGACACCACGCTGGTGGACTGGTGTGGTCGCGCAATGAAGGTGCTGAAGCCGTTGATTGAACGGATCGAGGTCGAGGTCATGGGAAGCGATCTGCTGCATGCCGATGATACTCCGATCCGAGTATTGGATCGTTCCTTGCGGAGCAAGGGGCTAGGCAAGGGAGTGAAGAAGGGTCGAATATGGACCTATGTTCGGGATCAACGGCCATGGGCGGGAACGGCACCACCCGGTGCAGTCTACTACTTCGCCCCTGACTGGAAAGCCGAACATGTTCAGCGCCATCTTGGGCAAACGAGCGGCATCCTGCAGGCTGATGCCTACAAGGGCTATGCCAAACTCTATGAACCAGGAGCGGATGGTATCCCGCGTTTCCAGGAGGCGGCGTGCTGGGCACACCTCAGGCGTGACTTCCACGACATCTGGACATCGACCAAATCCGAAATCGCCAAGGAGGCGCTTGACCGGATTGGGGCACTTTATGACGTCGAACGAGATATTGCCGGCCAGTCCGCAGAAGTTCGCCTGGCAGCCCGTCAAAAACTCAGCAAACCAAAAGCTGAGGCCTTCTTTCTTTGGGCCGAGCAGCAAAGGGCTCGCATTCCGGGCAAAAGTGATTTGGCCAAAGCCTTCCGCTATTGCCAGAGCAGGCAAGCCTCCTTCTGCCTGTTCCTTGATGACGGCCGCATTGCTATCGACAACAACGCTGCCGAGCGCGCGCTCAGACCAATTGGGATTGGAAGAAAGAATTGGCTCTTCGCGGGAGCAGACACTGGCGCCGAGACCTTGGCTCGTGCCATGACCATCATCGAAACAGCCAAGATGAATGGCCTCGATCCGCAAGCCTATTTGGCGGATATCCTTGATCGCATCAATGATCACAAGATCAACCGGCTGGATGAACTCCTGCCATGGAACTGGACGCCAATTGCGGCCACCCAGTCGGATGTGGCCTGATGGCCCAGACGGGATATGTCCTGACACTCGAACGTATTGCCGAAATTCTGGATGAAGATCTCGAAATCATCGAGACGATCGTTGCCAATGACGACAATCTGTCCTTCGGCAGCATCGTTTATGTTGAGATGGCTGCAGGCAACGACAGCATCACAGCGCTGACCGCTGATGGTGTAGAGGAACTCGGGCTGATGCTTGCAGGTGCGCGATCATCACAGCAAGAGTGGAACCTCTTCCTTGCAGACCTTGTGGCTGACCCCGAAATCATCGCTCGCGTCAAGCCAAAGCAGCCGCGGTAGCAACCGGGTGGTTACAGCTGATCAACACGTTGCGCCCAAATCATTTCAGGCGAGCGGGCGGAGTTGCCAAGAATATAGACAGCCTTACCAGGTATGAGCACAGATGACACAGCAGATTTGGATGTACGACTTGACAGTGTTTTCCAGAAATCGGGCGCCCGTTCTGCTATTTTGCGCGCCAAGAAAATTGTGGCTTCAACATCCCCCAATGCATCATGGGCATTGTGGGAGTTAAAGCCGTTTAAGGGCGCCAACTTGTCGAGCTTATAGGTCTTGGAGCCTTGATCATTAAGGGGAATTTCGAGAGCACATGATTTCAAAGCTGATAGCGCACGAATAATCGGAAGTAGATCAAGTCTAGAATTTCCGTTTGTAACGGTCACATATGGTGGGTTGAGAGTTTGCCAAAATGCCCGGTGCAATAAAACTTCATCGAATTTCATCGAATTGTAGCCGACAAAAACGGCTGGTCGCCACCTGATCAGCCAATTTCTAATTTCAGCCATCATTTCAAAATGCGATGGAAGATCAGGATTGGTTAGGTCTTCGGAAGTGGTTTGTGTCACTAAAAGTGCGATAGGAGAAGGTACAATCCAAGGCAATAGTCTGCATCTGATATTTAGTCGGCCTAATTCGACAAAATTCTCATCGGTCACGATAGCTGCGAATTGCATTATCTGGTCAAATGCAACATTTACCCCCGTTGTCTCGGTATCATAAAACAGATAATTCATAATATCTTCGTTCGTCGTCGGCTATCCAATTTAGGTATCCGTTCTGGAGTCAAATACCTCACAGTACCTCTCCCTTTTCAACTAGATTCCAAAATTCCTTATACCCAGGCGGAAGGTTCTTAAATTTACCGCTTTTAGCACTGCCGTTTTGTAGCAGCCTAAGGCTTTCCAGCGGCAACTCGACAATCTGGGCAGTTGGCAATTTTTGTCCTGAGTGTCTATAAACCGTACGTTCGTAAGCTTCCCTAAAAGGGCTTACGGCGAGAGAGTCCCCATAGTACCCACAGTTACAAACCACGACATTGCAAAATACCGTTCGTGAAATGGACTCAGCCATATGGTGGAATGACGTGGTGTCTCGGTTGTAGGCGAGAATAAAAAGCGTCTGTATTTTGGTTCGATACATAGATATTCTATCTAAGTCCATGAAATCGTAACAGACCGCTACGCCAAAATCTCCAAAATCATCACTTTTAAAAAGCCAAACAGTTGGATTGGGAACGAACTCTATCGCACCCTTTTCAAGAGCTGCAGCTTCTTGCGGTGCGGCATATGTTTTCCCTACACGCCGCACAGATGTGCTCGCGGCAATTCGTTTGCCGTTTATTTTGGAGGGAACGATTACAATCGCTTCATTTGATACCTTACGAGGATCGGATGACTCAACTTTGTAATCCAAGCCCGCAATGACAATAGATTCAAGCTTTTCCGCTGCCTTTATGAGCTTATTTTCATATCCGACAGGCACTGATAGTTCGGGCAACAACACGATGTCTGCCGGGTGTTCAAATCCACGCAGAGAAGCGAGATGATGCCGAATCTCTTTCTTGGCTCGGATCTCTTCTAAAAGCGATATTTGAACCGAGCCAGGCCAAGCAGCCGATTGATCCCACGCGTTGTTGTAATCGAGCGATGTCTGAACAATTCCAACTCTGAGTATATCGTTAGCCATTAGCTTGATCCTCTTCGTGCTCACGTTCAACACCGGCGGAAAAATCGCTGAGCCGAAATGGGATCAACTGCCGGGGTTGGTTCAAGGAAACAGCAAGTTGATTTTGTTCCAGAATGGTTTGCGCTTCTTCTAGCGCTTTCAATAAAGGCCCTGGCCCTAGAAGCGGTGGCGGATCGTACTCCGTATCATTCGTTTCTTCGCCTTCTTTCCAGTTGAATAACGAGGGCTTAGCGACGATCCCCCTGTTCTCCGCACTTCTGCCCGACAAGCATTCGTTCAGGATGAGCAACGTGGGCGAGGATATTGCGAGCGACTGCAACAGACTTCCTCGCACGATTGGATTTACCCGCTCCAACCCTCGAATATTCCAGCTTCTGGGAGACTCGAATTTGTGCTGCAACAAACCGAGTAGGAATCTACCGATAGCGGTTAGTCGTCTTCCCCAGATATCCGGTTGAAGCGTGCCACCGTCATAATAGTAGTACCGATAGTCCACCACCGAGGTTACTGCATCGCGATATTTGACCGTTTGCTCGTCTCTTATTTTATCTCGCCAAGTCTGCCAGCCCAAAGTGCCTTGAACCTCAGGCAATTTGAGGCTTGAGCTGATTAAGACGTTATATTCATGGATACGATCCAATGAGGCTGGGTCGATGCCAATGTCTGTTGTCAGCGAAACAAGCCGCCGGGTTATTTCCAACGCAGTCCACTCGCTTACACGAGGATCAAACGGACTCAAATCTGCGACGAAACTGGTCCATTCGCCAGCGGTTATCCAGCCCTCCTCGACAACTTGAAGCGAAGCTGCGGCTCGAACTATTGCGGCTTTGTCTGAGGATATAGCTGTATTAATGCGTTCGGGTGCAAACTGGAGCATTTCCCGATACCAACCGGAATCGGATATTTCAGGTTCCTCTTCTTTTGCAAGTTCGTGTCGCCATGCCGGGTCGCCATAAAGCTCGGGGTAGCGCCGTTGAGCTATTATGTCGGCAGCAACACTAGGAACGAATGCCGGTGAGAATAGATGAAGCCATGCCTCCGAAGGAGCCCCTTCGACGCTCAAAGTATTTTCAACTCTATGCGCCCAGACGCCTAATGATGGTGTAAGATTGGACAAGTCAGTCGAAACAGACTCCATCAGCTTCGTTGCTTTTCGTCTAAGCCGTCTAACCAGTCCTTTTTGATCGTTACTGAAATCCAGCTCAGCAGCGACCGCGAGAAGGGAGACGGCCAGTTCACGCTGAGCTGCCTTGTGATACCAAGAGCGACGATTTGGTGGAACTATGTGAGATCTCAAATCGATATTCGAGACATCTATAAGGTGGTTTAGTGCGGCCTGTTTATCGGATCGCATGCTTGCAGGACGCATTAGTGTGCGCGCAGCTTTTAACGATGTATTGGACAAAATCTGGTGTGATAAGCCTGCATAGTAATCAGCCCAGGTTGGATTCCCATTATCGCGAAGTGATCTTATCCAGTTCCTGATCTCCCCAATACCAGCATAGCCTGTGATCTGGCAGTACTGGTGCAGACGATAATATAACCTTGCTTTGTTCGGAAATTCTTTAAACGCTTGGAGTAACAACAGGAAATATTTTCGTAAGTGAGCCGTTTCAGACTGACTGTGCTCGTGCATTTTCCGGTGAAGTTCTTTTTCCTTCTCTCGAATGCTTGCTGCATCTGCCGCTTTCTTAGACTTCTTTAAGACTGACAGTGCACGAGCGCCCGCGAGCAAGTCATCTCCCTCTTGGACCAGCGCTGGCACAGTTGCAGCGATTTGGCCTGCCGCAAAAGCAGCTCTGGTATCTGGACGTATTTCTCGTTCGGGAATATTCGCAAGAAGTAGCCATTCTAATAACTTCAAACGTTCTTTTAGATCGTCATCATCCAGCAAATCGCTATTCGTGTGTGCGATTTCAGATACCTGTGCCAATGTCTTTGTGAGTAGCTTTGTTGGATTTGCTCCATCAATTTCGGTATCGGCGATTGCTGCTGCGCGAAGCTTCTGTAGTTCCGCCTTTTCTGTTTCACTTCTGTCACTTCCGAGGATAAATCTAGAGAGACTTTCAGGGTCATACTTTTCGTTGTTTATGACCGCCCCAATGTCTTTCTCGACTAGTAGCAATTGGTAGTCTGATATCCACTTGCAAAGGTCGTCAAAGCTATATGCCAGGATCACGTGGTCATCGACAAAGCGGAAATGGGCAATGGTTCTGTCCTTTTCTAGCTTCTGTTTGATTTCTAAATCAACGCCAAGCATAGCCGCATTGGCTAGGAAGCCAGATACGAAAAGTCCGGTCGGGATGCCTGCGGTATCGTCCGGCGAAAAGCTAGGCTCTACATTGTCGAGCAAATCGGGTGGTATCCCCTCAAAATCGACATCGAAATCGACCATCGATTTCAAGAGGCTTACAAGCTTTTCATCCTTTGCGTCATCGCCTATGGCGGCAAGTAATCCACTTACAACTGCTGACCTCTTTAATCGCGGGTAGAACTTTTCGAGATCGATACCTGCATAATAGATCTTCGTGCCGTTGCTCGTTGGTGCTTCAGACCAATAACCAGAAGATAGATACGCTAGTTTTTCAGTCTCAGCTGACGCAAGAGCATTTCGGTCCCCTTCGTCTAGATCTTGCTTCAATGGTGCATTTGACCGGCGAGCCATTGCTCTTGCAGTCAAAGACACGTGGCGCCTGAAGAGTGGCCAGCTATGCTGAAATTTTCTATAAAGATGGCCGCTTTGGTGCCTGTATGGCCCACGCTCCAGTTTAGAGCCTTCTTCGTTCTTTTCATACCAAGCTGCCCTGTATATTCGATTCCCATAGCTCCAAGGCGGCATTCGCTCGTCAATAATCGGCCCCAGAGCATTCACAACGGCGATCCACGCGACTTGATCTCGAACCGAAACATGAAAGTACTGGCGATTCAAAACCTTACCCTCAACAATTTTCTTAGGGCGCGGCATCGGACGTAAAAGAGCTAAGTCATACGAATTTGAGAGGAATGCTTGATGAATAGAGGAAAGCTGATTTTCAAGATCAAGTTCGAACGCGGCAAGTTCTGCCTGATCCACATAGCCAGAGCTGGTCCCAGGAATTTGGACCATGTGTTAAGGTGGATCGCCTGAACAGAAAGACGATCCGAAATGACGAAGAGAAAACGCTACTCTGCCGACTTCAAGGCCAAGGTTGCGCTTGAAGCAATCCGTGAAGAACTGACGCTTTCAGAGCTGTCGAAGAAGTACGATGTCCATCCCAACATGATCAGCGCTTGGAAGCGAACTGCGATCGAGAATATGGCGTCAGGCTTTAGCAAGGGCAAGGAAAGCGAGCAAAAGAGCAACGATGCCGAGATTGCCCGGCTGCATGCCAAGATCGGCCAGTTGGTCGTGGAACGCGATTTTTTATCGGAAGCCTCTGTTCTACTGGGCGTGAATGGAGGCAAAAAGCGGTGAAGCGTGATCATCCCAAGCTCAGCATCCGTCGGCAGTGTACCCTTTTGTCTCTGACGCGCTCAAGCCTTTACTACCAGCCGATCGGAGAAAGTGCCGAGAATCTGCGCTTCATGGAAATCATCGACAAACAGTTTCTGGAGACGCCTTGGTATGGCTCGCGACAGATGGCCCGTCATATGAAGCGCCATGGTCACCAATGCGGCCGACATCGTGTGCGCCGCCTGATGCGTTTGATGCGACTGGTTCCAATCTATCAGGAGCCCAATACCAGCAAGAAGAACCCGGCGCACAAGATCTGGCCGTATCTTTTGAAGGATCTGTCGATTGAGCAACCCAATCAGGCGTGGTGTGTCGACCTAACCTATATTCCGATGCGGCACGGCTTCCTGTATCTGGTGGCAATTATGGATTGGTACAGCCGGAAGGTTCTATCTTGGCGGCTTTCCAACAGTATGGAAGCCAGTTTCTGTGTTGATGCCTTGAAAGAGGCATTGACCAAATATGGGCCACCGGAGATCATGAACTCCGATCAGGGCTCTCAGTTTACCAGTTCCGACTGGATTCAGACGTTGACCGGTGCCGGAGTGAAGGTCTCCATGGACGGACGTGGGCGCTGGGTCGATAACCGGATGATCGAACGGCTCTGGCGATCTATCAAATACGAGTGCATCTATCTCAATGCGTTCGAGACGGGATCAGAAGCAAGGGCTGGCATTGGAAAATGGATCTCCTACTATAACGAACTACGCCCCCATTCTTCCCATGGCATTCTGACCCCGAATGAGGCCTACAACACGATGAATGGAACAACAAAACTGGCAGCCTGAACCAATAATCAGATCCACCTTATTCAGGCTGAAACATGGTCGAAATAGCAGGACCACCTCTAGGTAAATTAAACCACTTTTGCCCAGTCTTGACTTCTCCAAGGGCTCTTCCTTGGAAATAGCTCACTTTTTCTCGTTCTATAAAGGGAATAACTATTGTCTGGTTTGGCATGGTTAGCCGAACATTTGTCGACGTGGATCGTGAAGTGATAAGACCGGATTCGATCAAACGATCGACGTCAAATTTACGAACAAGTTCCTTTGCAAGCACAGTGGCCGAGCTTATTTGACCAATCCTAAATCTTTCTAGGAGACCAGCGGATAAGCCTCTGCCGCCAAGATAGTCGAAGCCGCTTTGGCCTAACGGACACATTTCTAGAAATGCTTCATACACTTCGAAATCAATACGTTCCGCAGGTTGAGCTTCTTGACTCGTAACATTCCTTTTTTTAGGAACGGACCGAGGAATGGCTTGGTTTGGTGCTAAGCCAGCTTTCGATGCTAGCCACCTTTTCGCGGTTATAAAATCAAACCCCAAATAGACTGAAACAAAGTCGATTGATCCGCCGGAACGATTGCAGGCGTAGCACTGCCACCTAACTCCATCTTTCTTTATTTCGAAGGATTTGTTTTTCTCCGGATGGTCAGGGAAGGGGCACAACGCGGCCCCTCGCTCAGGAAGGTTTTTCCCGAACCATGATGCGATGTCTCGTATCGGTATTAAGTTTAGAGCGGCAGTCTGTTCCTTGTAATCCATTACCTTAATGTATGCGATCAATTTTTGGTTGTCATCAACCGTGCGCTCAAAACTGATTCAGAACGAACTTAATTTGTCTACATTACTGGCAGCTTCCGAATGAGTGCTAGAGAGCACTGCTAGAGTGAACGCGCCCACGGACATCAGCCGCATTGACAACATTGAGGCCGCAAAAACGTCCATTTCTAATACTGAACCTGTTGTACTCTTGCGATTTCATATGACGCCTTGTTCCACTGAAAGAATCCGTACAAAAGACGTGAACCTCGATCGTGGAATCGCTGCCAAGGCTTAGAATTTGCATCAAATCATCACAACTATCGACTGCATCACGCAGTCCCTTTGATGGGGCATCTAAATATGAAAGTTCTTCACGATCATCGAATATTCGGACCACACCGCGTCTATCTTTTTCTAGCTCGGGGAGCCGAGAAGCATTCGTGCGAACAGAGAAGTATGCCCAGCCAGTTGCTCCATTGTATTCCCTAACGCCAATTCTAGCGATCACTTCAATATCGACCATTCGGCGTCTACCTATGTTTTTGAAGGCACAGAGATAAATTTTTCCACCTCCTGGAACACTGTATTTTGCCAGCTCTTGAGAGAAAGACGCTTGAGGCGTCATATAGTGTTGCAAGAACCACCACGCCAAAAATGAAGATGCGATGCCCAGAAACAGAGAGGCGATGTAAGGAAGAATAACAAGGAAGGTTGCGAACAAAGGGACCACTTTTCCATATTTAGTCTGGGGCTTTGAAAATGCTTACCTCAAAATATCAACATCGTTCCGCTACTAACAATAAATTCTCATCCTTCTTACACAAATTAGTTGTGGCACAGACCGCCCCTCCCCCTTTCCAAATAACTCGCTCAGAATTTTAGGGGCAAAACATGACAGAGATGTCAGAAATTCTTACACAACCAATTTCGCAAATTTGTTCAAACGTTAGATTCTTCCATCCGTATGTCATTGGATTGCCCAAAATGCTGCGGCTCGCTCGCACGGCAGGTATTGGGGAGCTAAGAGGTGGTCGTGCTCACTTTGAAGAACCATCACGTACTACTCCATCCTTGATATTGCCAAGAGAAGAACCTGAACCGATAGATATTACGTCACGTATCACGCCATTCTTGAAGTTTGTCATAACGCGTTTCTTTACAAATTAATTAGCTGCAGAGATTAACTGCGTCTCTTTTTCGTTGCGCAATGACATAACAACAAGCACTGCTTTAGCCTTACCGATTGATATTAGGCCAGATTGATCTAAAACCTTTGAGATCACTTCTATCTTGAGCGCACAGATGCTCAAAAAAGTTATCTCGCTCCGATAAACGCTTTGAAATGCAACCACCTTTGGTGAACACAGCCCAGTGAGTAGCCGTACCTAGAGCCTCAGAGCCCTCGGAAAGGCTTAAGCCGATTCATTTGTTTGGAATCATATGGAGCCACCTAAAATGCCGATATTGACATTTGGAAACATTCAGCATCTACTATAAAGGCCTTTGGATATAGGTATGCATCCCGCGTTTGCGAAGCTGCAAGCAGCATTATCCCTGTTCATACATATACTGTACATTTCCACATGTTCATACAGTTCATGGGTTAGCGGGAGGCCGATGGTCTGTTGGAGAACATCATGCCCGGAAATGCGACTTCCACAACGGTCGAAAGCCTCAAACGCAAAGCAAAAGCTCTTAAGAAAGAGTTCGCTATTCCTCTTCATGAAGCTCTAGAGCTCGCTTCACGATTCGAGGGGTATGGAAACTATCATCAAGCATACAAGACATTGAGTGGCACGCCACACGTATCTGTACATTCATTTACTATCTATGTTTCCGCTTTTTGGATTGAGAAAGAGACGCAAAAACATGGTCGAGTTACTGTAAGCATCCCAACAACAAAATTATTTGATCAATTGGTGACACCGTATCAGCTTAAGAATAACTCCTTGCTTTCAAGTTGCCAGATCCGAGCGAATGACCATTTGCAATATTTGGGGCACTACGTTCTCTCGACAAAAGATAAAGCAATGGAGCGTTGTTGTGATATTGCTCGTTTGATTCAGTTTATGGATACAACAGGCCTTGTACCTTCGAAAGCTCGCCAAAAAGCATTGCCTAAGGTAGCTTCGGTGGGCGACGGATCGCTCCCCCAAAAAGACCACTCATCTGTTTGGTATCAGCCGGAAACCAAAAAGTATTTGCTTGCAGATGAGCCGTATGAAACAGCCTTACATCGAAATCAAACTGCAAGACAAGAGTGGGCTGAACAATTTAACTTCTCCATTGCCCAAGCTAAATGGAAGGGGATGTATTTCCCACACGGAGGAACTGTCCTTCAGCTGATTTCCCATAAAGAAAAAGGAGTTAAACTTGCCCCTATACTTTCTGCGTTAGCTAAGTGCCCTGCTCCCGTTACTCCTGAAAACTTGGACGCTGATATAGCTTATCCGAGTACTCCCTTTCAAAGCCCACTGGAAATGGAGGCGGACCGAGTTGCATTGGACCTTTCTCAAGCGACAAAGGTTTCGAGCACGTCAAAGAAATTCCCCAAAAGGGAACTTTATCATTTCCGCAAGCTGGTTATTTTGGGGCTAAATGAAATACTTAGCCAAGGAAAGTTATCGCTGGATGCGCCAGATTCTGATCGAAGCACAGGAGAAAAGGGACATATTGAAGTCACATTAGCTGGACGCTCTTCGATGATCCTCTGGAGAGACATTGGCTATGGCGAAATAAGAGTCTCCGTTTGGTTGGATTACGATCATTCAAAACACCCGCAGGCCAAATTAGAAGGTAGTTCGCGAGAGACATTCCAAGGCAGCATTCCACTAGCCAAAAGGGCTTACTTTTCTAGGTTCGTTGGGGCGACAGCTAGTGGATGGCTTGAACGGAAAACTGGGCGATTTCTCCAAGGAAGAGGAAAGAATAGTATCTTTGATACCTACCTGCGAGCTGATATGAAGCCAGTGCTTCAAGGAATACCAAATCCAGAACCTCTGGGATTCAGAGCCGAAGGATAGGACCAGTGGACTTTGGAGCGAAAAGATTAGGCGTGTCTGAAAACTTCGATGCTTTCACTTCTTTCGCTCCTTCTCCCAGTCGAAAGCATAGCGCGGAAAATTTGACCTGCGCCCCCCAAAAAAACGATCCAGTAACTAACGCGCGGAGCATCAACAATGAGAGTTCCCCCAACCTCCAGAGCTGGCGACAAATCACCAAAGCTCTATGGCAAGAGCTCTCCATGAACAAACCATTTGCAGCGAACAACAGTCTCTACATTACTATGGTAAAGATCCAACCAAATGAAAAATTGGTTGGATGGAGATGACTCAAACCTGACAGTTCATCCCATCGAGACTTAGAAGCTCTCAGCTTCCCACTCCGTGCAACTCATCTGTAAGATGGAGCTCATTAAGTTGATGGACGATTTCCCCTAGTGATACATAGAATGCACGTATTTCACTCACAGTTCGTTGCGGATGCAGTGAAATTGTCTCCAATTCGGTCTTGTTACGCGAAAACCGAGAGCTAAACGGGGAAAGCTGCCTTTGCTCTTGGAAAAGCAATTACTCGCAATAGCCCAGATATTCAGCTGTTTTATAGGGGGACGAAAAGGGGGAAAAGAATTATTCCATTCCAGAAAAACTAATAATTTCAATGTATTATAAGGGAAAATGGCGGAGAGGAAGTCCTTCTGTCGGATTTGGCCGATATTGATTTTTCTTTTTGTTTCTAGAAGCTTAGCCCTAATTGCATTGTGAGCATTCAAAAGGAATGTGTAGCAAAAAGTGTAGCAACCGTCGTTGGTCGGACGACGTTGCAACACCGGTGAAAAGGGTACTATTCATGAGCGGTTTGATAAAGCGCGGTAAAGGAACTTTCCATTTCAGGATGCGGGTCCCGAAAGAATATGTTGGCGTCGCTGGAAAGACAGAGATCCATCGAACGTTGAAGACAGACAGCGCTCGCCAGGCCGCCGAATTGGTTCCTGCCATGAGAAAGGGAATCTTGGACGAGCTTGAGGCTTTGAAGCTTCTTCAGGACCAGCCGAATAGTGCCGATGCATACCGTGCTGCTCAAGATATCGTCAAAAAGCGAGGCCTCAACTATCTGCCGTCTCAGTCATTACTGTTGGCTCCGCTGGAGGAGACCCTGGTTCGCTTCGAAAAGCTTGCGGAAGAAGATGATGTTGGGGCTGCCCGTGCTCTTCTCGGAGGCGTTGAAGAGCCAGGTTTGCGGTTGTCCGAATTGGTGGGCACCGTTGAAGAATTCTGCGCTCATGACAACAAGCACAAGAATGACGACCAATTGCGCAAATGGCGTAACCCAAGGAAAAAGGCGGTCCGAAACCTGATGGAATCAATCGGAAAAAAGGACATCCTCGTATCCGAAATCGACGCAGCGGCCGTCCAAAAACACAAGATGTTCTGGCAGAAAAAAGTCTCTTCGGGAAAAACAAAGCCTGATACTGCCAACAAGGATTTTATCCTCATGCGTTCGATGCTAAGCGCCTATTACGAAAGCATCGGAATGACTGAACCGCCCAAGCCTTATCAGGGCATTGGCATCAAGAAGGACCGTTATGAGAAACCCAACCGGAAACTCGAGATCCCGGTAAACTGGATGACGGAGAAATGGTTTGCCCCTGGTGCTTTGGATGGTATCAATGACGAAGCGATCGACATTCTGCTGATTTCCATCGAAACAGGGTGCCGTCAGAGTGAGATTTCAAATTTGCCCCCGCATGCGATTGTACTGGATCATCCGATCCCGCACCTTCATATCAAGGTGGAAGAAGGAGACATGTGTCGCGAGGTTAAGAATACAGCCTCTCAAAGGATGGTACCCCTCGTCGGTGTCGCTCTGGCAGCAGCCAAACGGCACCCTGAAGGATTTCCAAAGTATCGTGGGAATAGCAATTATTCCAACACAATGAACAAGGCGCTCAGGGAGAAAGGCCTACTGCCTTCCGAGAAGCACACAGTTGGCGGCACAAGACACTCGTTTGAATCTCGCCTCAAGAAGGTTCAAATGCCCAATGACGACCGTGGCGAATTGATGGGCCACAGCGTCAAGGCAATCCGGGATCGCGAACTCTATGGCGATGACATGACCCTCGAGGAAAAGTTGGCCTTACACAATCTCATCGTCCTTGCTGTACCGAAACATCTTGAATAATGCATGCATAATTGTTTGGTCGAATATCCGATAGCAATAAAGCCACGACGTGCCACTGCTCCCGCAGCAATCCGCACTGCCAACACGACGGCGCTACCGTAGTCTATTTTTGCACCGCCGTTCTCATGTGCGTCAGAGCCAATTTTGCACGTCAATTTACACCTTTCGGGACTAAATCGTGACCGAAAGCCTCTCTATCTGTGCGTTATCACGATAGTAGGCTCTTCCAATGCAAATCGAGAGGATACCGCTGACGATATGGCATGTGATAGCGATGAGAAAAGCATCGCTGCGACGGCAGAAGCAGCATAGAAGGCCGCCCTCAAGCCTAGTCGCAAAAAGCAAAACGGCATTTGGAACTCTTTATGGAAATCAGGATGCAAAAAACGCCCCGTAAAGTTCCGCGACAATGCCTTCCATACATGACAATTCGATGATGCCGATTTTGCTTCACGGTGTTGGCCTTAGATCTGCGACAATCCGTAATGCCGAATCCAATTGAAATATTTAAAAATATATTTTAGATATATCAATTAATGTTATAACATAACACTTAGATAAGGAAAATCGATGAAAATCGCAATCAGCACAACAGGAACCGACCTTTCCGCACCTGTTGAACCCAAATTTGGCCGCACACCATACTTCCTCATTTTTGATACAGAAACCAACACCTTTGAGCTGATAGAAAATACCATGCGAGGGGCAACCGGCGGTGCTGGCATCAAGGCGGCGGAAAGCATCGTCAAAATGAAAGCTCAATGTGTGATAACGGGCGATTGTGGCCCAAAGGCTCTCCACGCCCTGAAACGGTCTGGCATCAAGATCTTGTCCGCCAAAGATGTCCTTGTCAGCGAAGCAATCGACCTTTGCCATTCCAACGCCCTCATCGAGCTGTGACATGAGGATTGCAGTTGCATCCGGCAAAGGCGGCACGGGAAAAACGACAGTATCCGTCAATCTTGCACTAGCGGCAGACCAACCTGTTCAGCTGCTTGACTGTGATGTGGAAGAACCAAATGTCCATCTCTTCCTCAAGGGGACAGATGAGCAGACATCAAAAGTATCCATTCTCATCCCGGAAATCATAGAAGACCGCTGCACAGCCGCCGATGGCTGCGATTTATGCTCCGAGTTTTGTGAATTCGGCGCGATTGCCTGTCTGGGAAGCATCCCGATGGTCATGGCCGATATGTGTCATGGCTGCGGAGGATGCAAAAGAGCGTGCAAACAAAAAGCCATTCGCGAAGTCCCCTATTCCATCGGCACGATCAGGCAATCAAGGTGTGATCACATTATGCTCATCGAAGGAAAGATGGACATCGGCATGTCCCTGTCCAGCACCATCATAGACCGGGCAAAGGAGGGAATTGACGATACGGCCCTTGCAATACTGGATTCGCCCCCCGGAACCGCCTGTCCTGCAGTTGCGACCATGAAGGGGTGTAACTTCGCTGTTCTTACCACAGAACCAACCCCGTTTGGCCTCAATGACCTCAAACTCGCGGTTGACATGACCAGAGCCCTCTGCGTGCCTTTTGGCGTCGTCATCAACCGGGTAGAAAAACACTATGACTGCATCAATAGATATTGCACCCAAGAAGGCATCGACATTCTGGCCGAGATCCCCGATGACCGCCGCATAGCAGAAAGCTACGCCAATGGCATTCCCATCATAAAAGCGCTTCCAGAATATAAAGCCTTGTTCGGAGCCCTGCTCAACCAGATAAAAGAATATGTAACATGAAAGAAATTGTCGTTATCAGTGGCAAGGGAGGCACAGGCAAAACCAGCCTATTGGCAAGCTTTGCCATTCTGGCAGACAGCCCGGTTCTCGCAGACTGTGATGTTGACGCAGCAGATCTCCATCTTATTCTTCAGCCCGCAATTGAAGAAAGACACGCGTTCGTCAGCGGTCACGAAGCGCGGGTCCTTCAAGACATTTGCAATTCCTGCGGCGCTTGCCTCAACTTGTGCCGCTTTGACGCCATCAAGGAAATCTCGCAAGAAGATGCCAAAAGCCTGTTTGAAGTCGACCCGCATTCCTGTGAAGGCTGCGGCGTTTGCGCGGCTTTTTGCCCGCTCAAAGCAGTTGCCTTCGAAGACCGAACGTGCGGCGAATGGATGGTTTCATCCACCCGCGCAGGGCCGATGGTACATGCCAAGCTCGGCATAGCCGCTGAAAATTCGGGGAAACTGGTTTCCACCGTCAGGGAAAATGCTACCCGATTGGCCAAGGAAAACAACAAAGATCTCATTCTTGTCGATGGACCTCCGGGCACAGGCTGCCCCGTTATTGCTTCCATCTCCGGCGCAAGCGCCGTGGTGGTCATAACCGAGCCAACACTTTCCGGAGCCCATGACTTGCAAAGAGTTCTGGAGCTTACCAGGCATTTTTGCATCCCGGCACATGTCTGCGTCAACAAATGGGATATCTGCCCTACGATGACTGAAGAAATTGAAGCCTTGGCAACATCCCAAAACGCAACGATACTGGGGCGCATTCGATATGACAAAGGGGTTACCTGCGCTCAAACACAATTCCTCTCGGTGGTGGAAACACAAACCCCAAGCGCCGATGATATCGTCCGGATTTGGCAAAAGCTGCAGCAGCAACCAGCCTTTAGCTGATCAAGACAAGGAAACAAAAAAGCCGGCTCAGATATGGCCAGCCTAAATAGACAAGTTTCTGTTTTAGCAAAAAAGAATGGTGCCTCTGGCCCGAAAATGAAAATGAGACAACAAACAAGCTGTTCTTGATCTTGCGCGGCCGGATGGATTGCAGCCTGTGACCTGCTCCCCAAGTCTCTACCAGTTTTAAGGAGAGTCCATGGGTTTAATGCAGAGAGTCCCAAGTTTGGACCGCCGGGAATTAGAATTTTCCGGCTTTCATCACAATGACGGGCTGGTTACGCCACCGGGATTATGCAGAGCAATAGGAACGTTATATCCGATTGCCGAATGAGGCCGATCCTCATTGTATAACACGAAACGACCACACAGCGCACTGGGTTACAAACCACCGGCCCCGGAAGCCATCATCCAGATGGACCAAAGGCCACCAATGCACTAACATTTAAACCGGACCACTCAATTGGGGCGGATCACACCCGTATCGACGTACAGAAGCGCAGCAAAAGTCGTCTAGCATGACGAAGAGGTTCTGGTTAAATGTAATTGAGACCAGCAATTCGGTACTTATAGCAATTAGGCCCAATTCCGAGAGAAACTCTCCCGGAAAGATATTCGTTAATCTAGCGGCCCAGGTAGCCGCCATCGACCGGCAAGGTTACGCCGTAAACGTAGTCCGAAGCGGGGGAAGCGAGGAACACTATGGGACCTTTCATGTCCTCTCCATTGCCCCAACGTTTGGCCGGAATACGTGCGGTGATTTCTGCGTTGCGGCCCTCATCGGCCAGAAACGCGGTGTTCATTTCCGTAGCCATGTAGCCCGGTGCCAGCGCGTTGACGTTGATGCCCTTGCTTGCCCATTCGTTGGACAGGGCCTTGGTCAGCTGCATGACACCGCCCTTGGGTCGGCATAGGCAGGCACGGTGAAGCCGCCAAAGAAGGACAACAGCAAAGCGATGTTGATGATCTTGCCGCGCCCTTTGGGCAGCATGACATTGCCAGCCCGCTGGCACAGGTCGAACACGGCATTGAGGTTGACCTCAAGCACCCAGTCCCAGTCGTCAAGCGGGAACTTCTCAGACGAATGACGGCTCTGCACGCCTGCGCAGTTGACCAAAATGTCCAGATCGCCACCCAGCATTTCAAGCGCCTTGGCAAAGCCTTCGGCACGCGCCGTTGCATCGGCCAGATCGATGGCGAGGCCATGGCATACGGTGCCATTGTTTCTTTCAATCGGCTTAGGCACTTTAGACAAGTGTTGACTAGGGCGAAAAAGGAGAAAGTGATATACTTCAATTATAGTCGCTAGCTAAGCGGCCAATAACATCTGAATAAACCCTTCTTCAGCGAAAGGAGTGAAGTCATGAAGCTCGTTTACGCAGTTGCTATGGTTTCTGTTCTGATGGGGCTCGCTTTGACGGCACCACAAGTTATTGCAGCGCCGCCAGGACCTCCGCCTCCTCCGCCAGGAGCATGGCAACAACCTGGACCACCTCCTCCTCCAGGAGCGTGGCAACCAAGGCCACCAAGAGTGCAGATTTTTGTTCCACGGCCACCACGGCTGTTCTGCAATGTCCCCGCATGCGCAGCTCGTTATCGGAGCTTTAGAGCATGGGATTGCACTTATCAGCCCTATCATGGTCCGAGACGTCGCTGCCGGCTTTAAGCTGGAGCCGGATGGGAAGTGAAGACAAATAGGGCTTAAAAGATTGGGTCTCCGGACGAAACCCCGGGGGCCTTTCTATTTGTCAGAGAGGGAATGCAGGCAAAAGAAAACCCCGCACTGTGACGGGGCTGTTTTGATGGGCGTGCTGATGATATGCTCGACATCATGAGAGCCGAAACAATCATCCTTGCGGATAAGGCTTATGACAGTAACTCCATCCGGGCAAAAGCCAAAGAACGGGGTGCTTGGGCGAACATCCCACGCAAACGGAATCGTAAGGCATCCGTGACCTTTTCAAAACGGGTCTACAAACAGCACAATTCAGTCGAGCGTTTCTTCAACAAAATCAATAAGTTCCGCACCATTGCAACCAGACATGATAAGAACCCGCTGAACTTTCTGGCTGCTATCAAACTCGTGGCAGCACTTGTCTGGATCAGAAGCTTATGAGTCTACGGCCTAAATCGGAAACTGTTCCTCTTCGGCGAGGATCATTGATTGATTATTCTCCGAAAAAATATGTTTTACCTCATCGTCACTAATCGAGATGCGAAGATAACGCTCCAAAGAAGCAAAGATTCCAGAAATTGACTCTTCACAACGGGAAAGAGCAAACTCTGCTTCCGCTTCTGAGATCTTGCAATATTCGGCCAGAAAGCGCTTCAAGCGCCGCATCGCATGAGGGTTGGATAGGACAAATTCAGGTCGTGTGTGTGGCCCGACCAACCGCCACGGCAAAATCGAAGAAATAAGATGAATGGGAATTTCAACTCGTATGTCCTTGCTGGAAGCGCCAATCAACAAAAAAGCGTCTTCTTCTTCAAGTACCCATCTATTTCTTTCAGGATGCCAAACAGACAAATCACGCCCTGAAATATGAACCGTGACAATTTTGCTCTCGCCCGGCAGCAAAAACGTCTTGGCAAAGCCCTTAAGCTCAAGAAGACACCGCTTGACCTGGCTACCGTTTGCCTTGAGGTAGACTTGGGAAATCTCTGCTCCAGCAACGTCTCCGATGTTGTTGACCTTAAAGGACAATTTCGCATCCCCATCAATGGAGATATTGCGGCCAGATAAAGTCGGTTCACTGTAGCTAAATTGTGTGTAGCTCAGCCCGTGTCCGAAAGGAAATAGAGGCACCAGCCGCCGTTTCATATATCCCCTATATCCAACATGAATGCCTTCTGAATAGACATGCTTGTCGAATTCACCCGGATAGGACAAGTAGCCCGGCACATCTTCAAGCTTTTGAGGGATGGTGACAGAAAGCTTAGCAGAGGGTGTGACATCGCCGCAGAGAAGATCTGCAACCGCACCCCCCAATGCCTGTCCAGGATAGAAGCAAATAAGGAGTGCTGCTATGTTGTCAATCCAAGGCATCTCAATAGCATCGGGACAGCACAAAACGACAACGAGCTTGTCCGTGATAGCAGCCAAGGCCTCAATCATCTCATCCTGACCGGGTCCAAGACCAAGCGTTGTGCGATCTCGCCCTTCACCGTCATCGAAGCCTTCGGTAGACACGAAAACAATGACGGCTTCCGCTTCTGTGGCAATTTTCAGGGTATCACCGCTCAAATCTGGGCGATGGCTTACTTCAACGCCCTCCCCAAGCGACTTTTGTAATTCCTTCACAGGAGCATCGATCATCGTGGGGAAGGTTGTCGCACAACCGGATATTGTATAACGGGTTCAAGAGCCTCGCGTCCGACAACCAGCACGGACTGCACGTCACGCAAGGGAAGCAGATGGTGATCATTTTTTGCAAGAACCATTGAGGCGGCAGCCATAGCTCTGGCTCTCTTGTGGTGGCTCTTGATGTCAAAAGGCTCAACAGGGATCTGACGCCCCTGTTCAAGCCGCTCAAGCAGATCCAACAAACGCAAATAGGATTTATCCGCCGCCTCTTCATGTGCCCCAGCAGCCCCTATAGCACTTTCAAGCTTCGCAATACGGAGTTGGCTTTCTGGCATGTCCAGATCACATCCAGCCATAAGGGCGGCTGGACGGTCCTTGATGGCGTTCCAATCAGATATGACAAGCCCATCAAATCCCCATTCATTCCGGAGCACGTCCGTCAGGAGCCAACGGTTCTGAGAAACAAAGGGCCTCATAGCGAGTTGTAAGATCGGCCTGGGTGTCAACGGCGGAGTAAAAACCAGCCATGAGGAGGCGCTACCGTGGTCTAATTTTACACCGCCGTTCTCGATTGCATAAATATCAGGGGGGGGTCACCATTGGACCCGGGTACCCCAATATAGGGGTCAATTTTGCATGCCGGTTCACAGTCCAGGAGCCTCGAATAGGACCTAGGGCGGATTTCAGCGAACCGGAAAAAGTGATCGCATTTTCTTGCTAGAGAGGATGTGTTGGTTACGTCGAGCTCATCAATCAGCCCGCCGTTGCTTGGCCTTGCGGGCGATTTCGAGGGCAAGATCCAGTCGCTTCTGCTTATCTTCGAGCTTTTCGATCTCGGCGTGGATCCTTTCAAAATGGGGCAATACCCACTCTTCTCCATTCGAAATCAACATGGCAGCCTTGTCACGAGCGGCATACAGGCGTGTCAAATAAATCGCCGTTTCGCTTTTCGATTCAACTCTGGCGCGATTCTCTTCTTGGAAGCTGGCGCTTCGTTTATGAAAGGATCGATCCTGGGGTGTTGTCATGAGCACCCCCCAATCTTCAACGACAGCAGGCTTTGCCTGCGCATGCCACGCAATGGCATTCTCATTATCGATGGTATCGGGTGTCTTAAACGCATAGAGCCGCAGTCCGAAATCTAATCGCACAAATACGATTTCGGCTAACGCTTATTCGCTCACCGATATAAAGGACCTATGGCAGAAATTTTCTGAACCCAAATGGATCGACTATTTTTTTGAATATCCAATCTTAATGTAGCTTCTTGGGCATGCCCTTCGGCGAGCTCAAAACACTTTTATTATTACGCTGAATGGCTCCCGAAGTTTCTTCAAGAAGCGCGTTTTTATTGATGGAACTCAGTGAAACGAGCGTTTAATCAGCAGAGCTATTCGAAAATCCATCAGAACCACAAATACAAAATAGCTTATAAATAGCCATAACCCAATCATCCAAAAATTAAAATGTCGATTTCACGACAATAAAACAATTATAGTTTCAAATATAACATAATATTACTTAATATATTGAATATCAAGTATAATTTAATACTGTTAAATTCACAATTTACGCATTCAATATTTAAAATTACACATTTTCATGCCCCCTCTTTCAAAGAAGGCGGCCGTGCAAACGTGTAACTTTTAAATTCGCAACATCATATAAACCAGCATGGTTTTACTCCATATTTTCCCGAAATTAAAAGACGAAAAAATTAATAAAAAATTTTTCGAAATATTCGTTCGAAAAATTCCCAAATATAGTCCGAACCAAAAATAAAAAATCCCATTTATATTTTTTTATATGAAAAATTGAACCTACTTTTGAAAAATGGAACTGAAATATCAGGTTGCCTCAATAGATACACTTTTCTTTTTCAGGAAATGACAATGAAAACATTCGAAGACGCTCATCTCTATATATTGAACCTTTACAATCAAACCCCCAAGAGCGTTCTAGCAAACGAGAGAGCTGCATTGAACAAAGCAGCATTTTACTATGATACCTCTTTGAATAAAATTAGCGCCGATCTCAATGAATTCGTCAAACGTTGGGGGCGCGGGCCCGTCAAGTTTTGCCCTCGGCGTTTTGATAGTTTGGGGCAATTCATAGCGTGGCGAAAAAACGCAAAGTCTGCGTTGGTTCGATATTGGAACAGCCAGAATCCCAATCAGCAATCCAAAGCAAGCCTTCTTCCAGACTGGAAGTTCCTGATCAAATACGTAAAAGAGAACGGCGGGGTTAATCGGCCTTTGGCACCACACCTCGAATACTCCATCGGGGCAATCGGTAGGGCAGCTTCTGCCTCAGGAATTTGCATTGCAGATCTGAATAGTGAACAGGCACAACAGTTGATTGATGGGCTTAAGGGAGCAGCTAAACGCAGTGCGCGACTTGGAATTGACCGGATCAATGATCTGATCGATCGGCGAGATGAATTCATTGAAATCAGCAAGTTCCTTCCAACGAATAAGATCAAAATCTATAAAAAGCAGCCGCATCCTGCAGACATTTTCGCCAGATCGTCAGGTAGTCCGTTGGCAAGTCAGCTCTGGATTGACTATGCAGATTTTGTTCTTGCCAGAAGAGGTGTTGATGCTCTTGGACGCCCAATTCCTCCGTCATTCAGTAAATTTGGCGACGTTACCGAGCAAACATATGCCAACACCATCCAACAAGTAATTCGTGTTTTGATCAATTTTGGATACTTGTCTGCCAGCGAGAGCCTTTGCCTCCGCGACATCTGCAATGCCAAAATGATCGATACCTTTGCACGGTGCTGGAATACGCGGCAAATCGATGGCGAGGTGAATATAGGCGGCCACAATTACTATTCTATGGTAAGTAGGCTTAAAATTATGACTGTCCATCTTGGAGCTGACGAGGAGGAAATTAAAAAAATCAAGGAAATTTTGAAAAAAATCAAAGATGCGAGTCCTGATTTTCGGAAAATGTCAATCAATCGAGAAATGTTCCTGCGCAATTTTTTGGAGGACAGCGTATTTCAAACAAAATTGTTCCGCTCCCCTGAAATTCTCAAAAAGCGCTCTCAACAAATCCTGAACAATTGGAGTAACTCAACACAAAAAGAGCGTATGCTGGCCATGAAAATGGGGCTCGGAGCATGCGTGAATGCTATTTTGTATCGCTCATCACCAGTACGGGCTAAAAACCTGAATTCACTCAAATTCCGAGGTGATCAACGGCATCTCTTCATCAAGGACGATGATCTTCGTATCAGCATACCGGGCAATGAAGTAAAGAACAATAAACCAATTAACCACGAAGCTGACGATGACGCAGCCCCGATTATTAAGTGGTACATTGAATTCATCAGACCAAAGCTGATCCAAGATCATCCATACGGCATCAAACTCTGTGATAGCGATTTTTTGTTTCCATCGACTGTTGATGAACGACCACTGGAATCAACTACATTTGCCGATCATTACAGTGATGGCATCGGAGTGATCGGCCTGGATCTTAATCTTCACATTGCTCGCCATATCTGCGCCACCATTATTTTGTGGGAAGACCCCAATGCTTGGTCTCAAGCGGCGCAAGTGCTTGAGGATGAGATCTCAACCGTCAAAAAATTCTATGCATTCCTCAGCGAAATGCGCGCCTCTAAACAAGGAAGAGAGAAACTGCAGACATTTGTGAAGCGTGCCCGTGGCTTCAGGAAGGGAATGCATGATGACAATGTCTGAGTTTACGCCTGGCGACAAAAAGCGCTACGACAAATGGCTCAACCACCTTCAACAAAGACAGGTTTCCATTCCGACAAAAGAAGATTTTTTGTCCTTCGGAGGTTCCGCAAGGCTTCGAAAGTTGCTGCCAATGCTTTCTGTCCGGGCTCCCAATAGCATAGGACCGATCAGGCTAGCAATCTCTGAAAGCCAAGCTGCAGCGAATGCAAAGCGCGGAAGCAAAGCCAAGGGAGGCCTGCGAGGACCAGCTAGACAGTATTCAGTGGCGAGGGATGAACTCCCTCTACCTTTGCAACAAACAATCAAAAAGTTGCTGCTGCTTTTGAAACACAAAAGAGCCGGTGGGATCAACTTCGATGATGACCTGGATGCCATGCCGGAATCCTCCATTCATGACGCAGAATATATTTTGCGCGCAATTTCAAGGTCCTGTCAGAATCGTGGAGAGGAACCATCATTGACGACCCAAAGTATCACATTTTGGCTCGATGATGCAGAACAGCGCGGTTGTGGACCTCGCGGTTTGTCTTGTCAAATCGGCATTCTAAAACGCTTTGTTCTCCATCATGAAGGAATTGAATCCCCTCTTGCCAAAACCCTCGGTAAACTTCGTGGAGAATACATCGAAAGGGGCAAGCTGACAGCGAAACGCAAAGAAAGTGACGATCTCAAAGATATTGACGATTTGGGAGCAATTTGGCTGGAAGCGGAAGCAATTTTTCGAACAGCCCAACAGGCTCCATGCGGCACTTACAGAAGATTCAAGCTATTTTTGGACGCTGCAGCAATCGCAATTTCAGTAGTCGTTCCTTTGCGGATCAGCGATCTGCATCGTTTTGAAATTGGCTCTTCTCTTACACGCAATACTTCTGGGTGGTCTCTCCGCATTAAAATCCAAAAGACTTCAGGTAATTATATGAGAGACGAACTATGGCCTGAACTGACGCCTTTTCTTGACGCTTTGATTACAGAAGATGCACCGGGCGGAGATCTCTGGGCGGGATATTCTCTTCGAAAAGGTACCCGTCTTTTCTCTAGAGACGGTGGGAAAACAGGCTTGTCAGGCGACTGGATATCTGATGTTTGGTTTGAACACTTCGGTTGCGGAGCACATTTTGTTCGTACTCTTTGGCATGAAAATATCTATGATGAAGACGACTACAACGAATGGATTGCTCTTTCCTTGTGCGGACAGAAATCAGAGAGAACTGCGAAAGAGTATCGCCGCCGGGCAACAGAGCGGCGGCGTCAAACAAAAGGGCGCCGTAAATTGGTGAGTTTCAGGAACAGATTGGCGAATATTGACATCGGCGGTTGATCCCGAAGCACCCTGTCAGATGAAAAGAAAATGCGGGCCAAACCGAGCCCGCATTTTTTCTAGATCTAGTTTGCCAAAAACTTGGAAAGAACATCAGAAGAAATTAGAATTTGACTACATCCATTCATTTTCCACCTCAGACTCACGAAAACGATAACCGATGATGGGAAGCTTAATGCTCTTAAGTGTTCCTTCTGCAGCACGACGTCGGATAGTGCGTTCTGAACGCCCATAAACGCCAGGGAAATAAAGATCTTGAGTTCTCAGCAAAGGTGCCTTCATCCGGTGCCAGTTTTTCGGGAGAACGTCGAAGCTCCCTTCCAATTCCCAAATGTCTTCCCAATGGTATTTCCTCGTTGGATGTTCCAATCTCCTCAATCCGCATCTTTCCTCGAAATAGTCAGCGATCTTCTCTGCAGTCTTTCTGCAAACAGACAAGTGCCTCGCCAAATCGGAAATTGTTGCAGAACCTGCTTCTTTGCTCATACTCGTTTTCTCCAAAGTAAATTTCCCTGAAACGGAAATAGAGAAAATTTGAGCCAATAAAAAATGTTCGAAATAAATACCTATGGCATCGTTCATTTCAGTGAACATCAGGTGGAGACCGGCAAAAGCTCCGTGAGTTGACCGTTGGGATTCCGTCATGAATGACCGTCATGGCTCATTGCTGCGCCGATTGCACTGCTTTTGATTTGGTATTGTTTGTTTTATACCATTCCGAACAAACTCATCCCGCCGCTTTTGCGTTCATAGAAGATCAAGCGAACAAAATTGTGGGCGACTTTGGCCCGTTTCTGTTTCGTTTCTGCCCACCTAGCCAGATTGTTCGGATGAACAGGCCAAAGTGGCTCTTCTGATGGACAAAGACATGCCTTAACTGGCCCTAGTCCGTGGATTCTTGAGCATTCGGCCGGTAATTCTGGTGACATTCGGCCACCTATTCTGGAGAATTTGGACACCCTTGGCGAACCGCTTTGAGGCCTTAAGGTTTAGGTATCATGTGAGGTCAGTTTCGTCATCCTTATTGGCGTGAGTTTTTCGGAAGGATTGCCCCTCCAGTTCGATGCGATAGGCGTTGTGAACGAACCTTTCGAGGATGGCATCAGCGAAGGTCGGCTCACCAATCACATCATGCCATGTGCTGATGGGTAGTTGGCTGGTGCTGAGCGTCAATGCATTTGGCTGGCATTGAGGCGAACCGGTCCCCAATCATCTAGAATGAGCAACTGTGCTTTCGTAAGAGTCCTGAACAGACGTTTGAAGCGCCCATCGCCGCGAGCCAATTCAAGCTCATCGAACAGGCGCGAGGTGCGCTTGTAGAGGACCGTAATGCCATCCCGGCAAGCCATCTGTGCAAGGGAAGTCTTGCCAACCCAGCATGGCCCGAAGATGCTTAAATTCCTTTTGTCGCCGATCCATTTTAACGTCAGCAAGGTCTGGAACAGGGCTTTGTCGAGGCCGCGGCGGGCACCGTAATTGACGTCTTCCGGTGAGGCGCCGATATGACGCAAGCGAGCCGCCCATATTCTGCTTCTAAAGCGCCAGGTCTCGCGATTGACGCTTTCCCGCTCGACCAAAAGAGCCAACTATTTGATGTCCGGAAGGAACACGTCAAGGGCATTTCGTCGAGCTTTTGACTGAATAGAAAGCGCATTAACTCCAATTTCGAGTATCAAGCAATTTAGCCGGAAATCACCCACTTTGCGGCCAAAGTAATTGATTCATTCCAAAATCACCCATACACACACCTCTAGACATTGCCTGACTACAGGTGAGTGTATAGGTGAATTGGCCGCAAATTAATAAGGCTGGCCGAACGGTTGTAATTTTCCGGCCAAAATGGGTGATGGCCGCGATATCAAGTTTGCCTGTCCGTTATCGGATGCTTTGAGACAAATGGGTACATCGATATATGACCAGTCCGGTTGCGGTATCTGCCGGGACGAAGCTTAAGGCTGGAGGGATAAAGAAGAAGCTCCAGGTCACTGCCAAATAATTCCCTCGGTAGCGGCCACGTCAGTTCAGCCAAATCCGCACAGCAAAAATATTCCGATATCGAGCCCCGTCTAACCGAAAGGCTCAGCGCTACCTGGCGTCCTGACAATCCTTCTGCTCGAAGCCGATGGGCTTCTTTGATCTTGCGCATTGGCAATCTCTTCATTGGGCTTCCTCTCGTTCTAAAAGAACGGAAGATCGCCGGTGAATGATCACCTCAAAAATGGTCGCCAAATTCCCTTAAAATGAGGATGCCGAGTGATCCAGAATCATGGCTGGACCAAATCAGAATGGGGGGGGGGGCGAATGCGGCCAGAATGCGCAGCGTCGAACCGGGACAAAGTTTGTCCATATCGCGCGGAGGTTCTTCATTCTAATAGCGGAGTTCAGAAATAAATACCTCCAGTTGTCGGCAAGAGTATTTGAATTGATTAGTGGCAACCCAATTATTCGCGCCAGGTCGTGTGACGCCGCGAATAATCCGATTTGCCAATAAAGGAGAATGGAAAAGCAGGCGTCAGTATTTCATCCATAAGGAGTCAAACATGACTAACGCACGCAATACCACTCACCCGGAAGCTATCAATTGGAGCAGTTCTATTAAATGGGGAGACATCGTCGCCTTTCATTTCCCCGATTATGCCGTAAACACCGAAGATCTCTCAGCCCACAGACCTTGGCTTGTTCTGGATCTGAATGTCTATGTCGGGGAAATCTATCTGACACTCGTACGTGGGCACAAGGTTGGAGCTCTGCCGCACCAGAAACATGAGATTCTTATTGCTACCCACGAAGCAATTCGATCTGCGGGGATTTCCCAGCCAATTCTCTTCAATTGCAAACAGCAGCTTATTGTTTCAACAAAACATGTCGGCTTTAGCCCAATGGGATCTGACACACCCATCATCGGGTGTGTCTCTGGCGAAGAACGCCATCACCTCAACACAGTCAGGGCGCGCATGCGTGCTCTGGCTGACTTGAAGGCTGAGCGCCGAGAAGAAACACTTCGCCTACAAACTGCTATTCGCGAATTTAACGGCTTGCCCGCAGGATCAGAATTGATCATTCCAGCCCCCTATTCCCTTCACGACAAAATTTAGCCCTAGCATAAAGCTGCAAACAATTGTCCGGCTCATCGGTATGTGCCGGACAATCAAGATTGCTTTCGATTTGGACCGCTCTGAGTTCCTCAACGGCCCATAGAAGCCATTTCTCATGCTTCACCGAGCCTCATCAATTTGCACTATCCGCGCGGGGCCGAAGGCGTTCCCTCTTTCATCGTTCTCTTCAAGGCGCTGGAAGGCAAACTGGTTGCGGAATTGCAACCTTTCAGGTCCTCCATGTGAAAGGCGGTCAAGCCAGCAACCCTGCCTCAAGGATTCCTCAAATGTCACACCTCCAGAACCCCAAAGCCATTGAGTCACCCCAATGGTTCAAAAAACTCAGTCGTGGCGATATCGTCCTCTTCACCCTACCCGCGCCCTATCTGAATCTCTTGCCACCACACGCCCCCAGCACGTTTCTTGTTCTCGAAGTCAGCCATGTCGATAAAGACATGCTTGTGGTTCTTGCTATCGGTCACCCCATTGTCTCCGAGGTGCTCCGCCCTTTTGATATTCCGATCATTGACAAGCTCTGGCTAAAGGAGGCTGGGCTTAACGCCCCGGTTTCGTTCAACACCAACGATCGCATCATAGTCCCGGTGCGTCATCCCGGATTTGGCCTGCATTCTGGCGGCACACCTGTAATCGGCAAGCTTAACCCAGCATCACAATACTGTCTTCGCTCTATTCGGTCACCTCAAAGGGTTCTAATCGATCAACATACTTGCTATTGGGCCAAACATTGGCTGAACCGAAAGTCACACAGTGGCGCAGATGATCGCGAACGAATTATCATCCCTGCCCCCTATACCCGCCATGAAGGATCGGCCCCTCGCGGCGGCGCTGTATCTCCAGACACAGCCAGTTAAGCGTTTGCCATCCTGCCCTCTGGTTCGGGGGAATTGCCCCCCTAGAATTGTAGATACCTCGTCCCAAATATGAACCGCAGCAGGCTTCAGTATTGCGATCATTTTGCTAAACACATCGTATCGATAAAAGAAAGCTCGATCGACTCTTTACCGATTAGGTTCAATTGCGTAGCCAGCCGTCATGAACCACAATGCGATTTCCCCTTTGCAGTCATTCGAACGAGGTGCAGCATATTTGGCGATCCTGCGACCGGTATGCGGACAAAGCGGGCATTCGCAGCAGTGCCAAAATTTCATGGAACCGGTGGGTGCATCTGGTAAATCGGGCGGGTTGCGGACATGCGGCGCTGCAGCACACCAGTTGTTTAGTTGGGCAAAGCGGACATTCAGCGGCTTAATCACCGCCCATTGCGCGTCCGACAGCCTAAACAGATGTCCCATTCAAGCCTCCAATCCGAAGAATAGACGGATTGAATCTGATTTGCTTCGTCAGTTCAATGGTATCAATGAGTTTTGACCCTAAGACCCGAAATCTGTGACTTTACAAAAAGACCCCGCCAGATTGCTCCGGCTGGGTCCATGGCTTGGGATTGCATCTATGCGATCACATCGGAAGGCCAATTTGCCTATTTGGCGACCATCGCAACCGGTTTGGGCGTTTCACTCGTTTCAACCGGAAGTGCTGGATATTCAACTTTTGGCGCTTCACCGGTCAGGGTTTTGAGGAAGGCAGTGATTTTCTTGATTTCCTCATCAGTCATGTCTTCGCCCAGCTGGCTAGCTGACATAATGGCGACAGCCTGCTCAAGATCCCACACCTTGCCGGAGTGGAAATAAGGCGCGGTGAGTTCGATGTTGCGCAATGGCCCTGCCCGGAAGACATATTCCTCGTCGGCGGTTTGGGTCACAGCAAAGCGGCCTTTATCGCCAGATGGCAGAATGTCCGCGCCGGGCTTTTCGACAACACCGAATGGATAATAGCCTTCCCCCCCAATATTGACGCCGGCATGGCAGGATGCACAGCCTTTGTCCATGAAGAGTTGGAGGCCTTCCTGTTCCATTGCGGTCATTACCTTGGTGTTGCCTTCAAGAAACTGGTCAAAGCGCGAATAAGGCGTGATCAACGTCGCTTCAAAGGCTTCTATGGCCTTGGCCATATTGTCAAACGTGACCGGCTTTTCCTCTCCCGGGAAGGCCTTGGTAAAGGCTTCCACATAGGCCGGCATGCTCTTCAATGTGGTTTCGACCCGCTCAGGGGTGGATGCCATTTCGACACCGGCCTGAACCGGGCCTTTGGCTTGTGCTTTCAGATCTTCAGCACGGCCATCCCAGAATTGGGCAATGTTGAAGACAGCATTTAGAACGGTTGGCGCATTGCGTGGTCCTTTCTGCCAACCGTGACCGATGGATGTCTCCAGATTGTCATCTCCCCCCATGCCGAGATTGTGGCATGTGTTACACGAAATCAGCGCCGAAGCGGACAGGCGCGGTTCGAAGAACAGCATTTTGCCCAGTTCGATTTTGTCGCTGGTCACTGCATTATCCTTGACTGCCGGGACCACCGAGGGGATCGGTTTAAAATAGTCCTTTGCTTCTTCTAGAAGCTCGTTGGCAGAAGCGATTTGAGGCGCCGCCAGGAATGCAGCCCCCGCCATCAATGCAACAGCAAATCTCGAGGTCATCAGACCCTCCCATTAGTTTAGAACAGATAAAAGCTACATCAGGGTGCTGCTATGTCGCATTGCGTTGGTCGATGGATGGGTATAATTATAATTGCTATAAAGAGGACTGTAAGAGCTTGAATTTTCGAGCTTGCGTGATATTTTGCGCAAATTTCTGGACCGAATTTGCGTCAACGGTTCTCTTTGTGCCCAATTCCCCAAAAAGCCCGAACTATGGCGGCGTGAGCTAAGGTCGTGAATGAGTCGATTTCGTTGAAAAAGTCGCTGATCATTCCTTCACGTTAGGCTTTGTAGAACTTCATTCCGGTGTTGGGCCATGCCGGGTATGAATATTTCGCTTCTCCCGCAGGACGTAAACCCTTTCCACTGGCAAGCACGATTTTTCACGACCAGCATCATTCCCATTTTTCCTACAATTTCGGCCACACCTTCTCGCTCTGGGATCGCCTTATGGGTGCGGTCTACCCCCATTATGATGAGACCGTCGAGAGCTTTGAAAAGGACAGTCCTTTTCGCAAGTAGAACGGCGCCTCAGGAGCCCTGATGGAGGAGAAGTTCGATCAACCGAGACCGGGAGGGCTTGGAAACCAGCCCGAGCGAGTGGTTATGCCGATGGTTCGCGAGCTGTTTTCGAGCGGAAAGTCGAGCCGGGTCAGAATAATGCTTCTGAGCTCATATTGTGCCTGTTGCGCTGAAATGATGCCAAGTCGATCACTTTCCTGCAGGATACCGCGAAGCACCCCGAATGAACCGGTCTGTATGGGACATAGAAAATGTTCGGGTCGATTCAGCTTCTTGTAAAGCCGGTCGAGATAGACCCGGGACGGCGAGGCCGTCCGTGGAATCTCCCATGGATAGGCCGCGAAGTCCCCAGGGGCGAGGCGGGCCAAGTGGTGGGAACCAAAAATTTGCAAAAAGTAAGAAAGTCACTGCCATCTCAGCCGCTTAGGGCTGGCATCGAAGCGCTTCGTCGTGTTTAAGGGAGGCGTGTGTCATGTCGATGTCGGGTAAATGGCGGCCTGTGTCGTCGTGCTGACGTGGTGGCATTGGCTGATGTTTGGAAAACTATGTGTCAGAGAACAGTAAACGGATTGAACACATGATCATTCGCAAACTTCGTCTAGACAAGGGATTGTCTCAGGAGCAACTGGCAGACATGGCGGGCATAAGCACCCGCACATTGCAACGCATCGAAAGAGGTGCCAAGGCCAGTCCCGAAACACTCAAATGTCTGGCGGCTGTTCTGGAAGTGGATTTCAAACAAATACGCGAGGAACAGACCATGACACCTGTAACGACCCCAACAGTTGAAGCCTCAGCTCCATCTCAAACAATTCTTCCAGAGCTCTCCATGGAAGAACAGGAGGCTATGGAGTATGTGCGCGACATCAAAGCATTCTACTCTCACGCACTCAGCTACGCCGCCGTGATGGTGTTGCTGCTGATCATAAATCTCATGACCAACCCGGGCTATCTTTGGGTCATTTGGCCCGCTCTTGGATGGGGTATCGGAGTGGCCATTCAAGGTTTCAACACCTTCGAAGTTATCAACCTACTTGGCGATGACTGGGAGAAAAAACAGATCCGAAAGCGGATGCGAAACAAGGGTTGATGAAATTATTTTGATGCTTTACGACGGTCTCAATGACCCGATATACCTGCACTCTTTACATAAAAGGCGTCAGAGAGAACGCCTTTTATATTGTTATTATTGTGAGTGTTAAATTTTCATTCATCTTTGATTAACTAAATACTTTAAGATCTGGAATAATTGTCTGAGCATGGCGCGTTTTATATTTAACAAATACAGCTGTGGTCCTATGAAATCGGACCATGCGTTCGGGAGAAAGCCTGATGCGGCGAATGCCTCAAATGTCCGCTCACCCGTCGTCTGATGGCTGAGAATGCTGCGCTTCATTCGAATGACAGGTATGGGGAAGCGGGGTTGCCGTGTAGATCCGCTAACGCACGGCAGCTAAGGTGAAGGATTTTCGATGCGGGTCGCGGCGCGATTTCTCGTCTGGATGAGATTTCGGCCCGCGTTGAAAATCCTCCCAAGGAAGAAGCCTGCGGGGATTGCGCTCAGTCTATGGGGAAAGTATTTTGAAGGTCGGTGCGATGGTGCAGCACGGCAGATAATCAGGAGGCAGGCTCATCGTCACCCATGCATTTGAGGCCACCCAGATCATCGAGTCTGATGTTGTCTTCTGTCGTGACAAGCCGCTTGAGATCAGATTTTCGAATTTGGCCGCAAGGTATCCTGTCCGGCATAACTGAAGCAGCCGGTTCTGTTTGGACCATATGTGCAATGTATCTCTCATGCGGCCTTTTCCCTTGGTGGCGCCCGGGATAGTGGCTTCTGACCTCGCCGGAAGATCTCGATGATCCGCATGGGGCCACCGCAACCAGGACAGGGTTCCCGCAGGGTTAGCGGAATGACCTCTGCAGCCGGTTCCTCTTTGTTATCTTCCTGCGGTTGCTCAACTCCCAGAATTGTGCGGATCCTCGCAATGTTGGCCTTGCGGTTGGCGCTGGCCAGGACCCCGTAATGCCGGATCCTATGAAAGCCTGCAGGCAGGACATGGAGCAGGAAGCGACGGATGAACTCGGGCGTCGCCAATTGCATGATCTTTTGTTGATCTCCCGATTTGATACGGTAATCCTTCCAGCGGAAAGTCACGGTACTGGCATCCGCACTGATCAGCCGGTTATTGGAGATTGCCACCCGATGGGTGTATCGGCTGAGATAGGCCAACACAGCTTCCGGGCCGCCAAAGGGAGGCTTGGCATAGACCACCCATTCGGTTCTGCGGAGTGGTGCCAACCAGGCGGCAAACGCCTCTGGCTCAGATAGTCCTGCCAAATCCCCGAAGAAGGCGAGCTTGTCAGACTGATGCAAAGCCAGCATTCCTTCCAGAAACAGCCGTCGGAACAGCCGGGATAGCACCCGCACATGCAGGAAGAAGCCGGGCTTGGATCCCACCCACCTTGTGCCATCTGGTGACAGGCCTCCGCCGGGCACGATCATATGGATGTGAGGATGATGCGTCAGTGCCGAACCCCATGTATGCAGCACAGAGGTCATTCCAACCTTGGCACCCATACGCTTGGGATCCGCGGCGATGGTCATGACCGTTTCCGCAGAGCTCCTGAACAACAGCCCATAGAGTGCTCGCTTGTTCCAGTAGGCAATCTGGGCAATCCCCGCTGGGAGGGTGAAGACGAGGTGGAAATACTCGACTGGCAACAGGTCTTCGGCTCTTGCTGTCATCCAGTCACGAGCGGCGGGACCCTGACACTTCGGGCAATGGCGGTTCTTGCAAGAATTATAGGCGATGTGATGGTGGCCACACTTGGCACAAGCTGCCACATGCCCGCCAAGCGCCTCGGTTCGGCAGGCCTCTATTGCTGACATCACCTTGAGTTGGTCAAGGCTTATATGTCCCTTGTTGGCTTGTCGCCAGGCTGGGCCATATTGTCGAAAGATATCGGCTATCTCCAGCTTGGAGCGAGACACCTTGGTGCCTCGATTATTCTAGGCTTCGCTTCACGGTTTGATCCTGCAAGCTGGCCAGCATCTCAAAGGGGCTGACGGTGTCTCGGATTGTCTTGGTGGCAACATGGGTATATTGCGCCGTCGTGGACAGCTTGGCATGGCCGAGCAAGACCTGTATCACCCGCACATCCGTGTTGGCTTCGAGCAGATGAGTGGCAAAGCTGTGTCGCAATGTATGCAGGGTCGCGGTCTTCCTGATCCCGGCCATATTCTTTGCCGACCCAAAGGCACGGCTCAATTGTCGTGGTGAAATCGGGTTGATCGTCGACTTGCCCGGAAACAGCCAACCTCCCGGGCGAGCCTCGCGCCAATAGGTTCGCAATAGATGCAGCAAGCCCGGAGATAGCATGACCTTGCGGTCCTTGCCTCCTTTACCCTGTTCGACATGGATCAGCATCCTGTCACTGTCGATGTCACAAACCTTGAGATTGCAAACCTCGGATGCCCGCAGCCCGGCCCCATAGGCGATGCTGAGCGCGGCACGGTACTTCAGACCTGGTCCTGGTGCGGCCATCAGCAGATCTGAAACTTCTTCAATGCTCAGAACTACTGGCAGCTTGCGCGGCTCTCTGCGGAACTGCATATACCGCTTCATCTCCTCGCGACCACAGGTCATGGTGAAAAAGAAGCGGAGCGCCACGATACGGGCATTGAAGGTTGTCGGTGTTATGCCGGCATCTGTCATGTGAAGTTGATAGGCGCGTAATTCTTCCGGTGTGGCGTCGTCCGGGGTATGACCAAGAAAGGCTGCAAAATCCTTGATCGCCCTGATATGGGCCTTTTGCGCTTTGTCGCCCATTCCGCGTATGCGCATATCTTCGATCATTCGTTGGCGTAAGGGTGTGGTTCTCTCCTCCGTCATGGAAACCTCCTGTCTGATGATTGAGAACGCCTCAATCGTCAGACAGACGGCGATGATCGCAAAACAGACTTATCTCAGAAGGTTAACGGAGCCTCCCCAGAGCACCATTGCCGCGCGAGCGGCTTCGTCCTTGGGCCGCGATTTCCAGGCACCCCTTTTGCTCTTGCGAAAGATCCCTCCAATTTCAATGTCAAATTTGGGCTCGAACCGGACTGGTGCGGCGCACCAGTAATAAGAAACAGTCATCCAGGCGCGTGATTTGCATTCGCGGCCCATTGCTGCCTTTCGCCTACCGTCAAGAACCTCAAAACGGCTTCCCCATTGCTGCCGTTCGATCAAGCCGCAGCATTTTCAGTGGCCAGGTGACGGGTGGGCGGGCCTTTCAGACCTTTGCCGCACCGCGGCAATTTCGAAGCATTGAAGAAGTCTCTGGCAAAATTGGGCGCAAATCAGCAGCCATCTCCCGTTGGAAGGATCCGCAAAACGCGGCATGCCGCTATAAAGGCATAGAAATTTTCTGAAAGTACAAAACAGGAAGTCTTTCGTTTTGAAGAGATGCCAGATCATTATAATCAAGTTCTCTGTCCCTCTATGCGGCCATTTTCTTGGCTCGCTTAAGGTCATACAGTGCCGTATCGGCCTTTTTGAACAGCATGTTGAAATCCGCTCCCACGTCAGATCCTACTGCAAGGCCAAAGCTTGCGGAAACCCTGGTGTGAGGGAACTGATCAGCTATGAATATTTCGAACTGCTTTTCGAGAATGGCTGCATACTGCTGCGGATTTTTACACTGCGGGAGAAGGATGGCAAATTCGTCACCACCCAGTCGAAATAACTTATCTTCTGAAAAGGAATTTCGCAGCAGGTCGGCGAATGCCATCAGAACCCTGTCGCCTTCATCATGGCCGTACTGGTCGTTTACTTCCTTGAAATTATCGAGGTCAACGAGCATCAGAACCGTATTCAACTGCAAGGGACGCTTGTTGATATATTCTTGCAGGCATCGCCTGTTGTTGAGGCGGGTCAGATAATCCGTATTGGCATCCGTGAGCAGCTTCTTTCTCTGGTTGTATTCATGCGTCACGTCGACAAATAGATAGATGTGCCCAGTGAATACACCGAAGATATCCAGCAGCTTCTCATCGTGCAGTTCCAGAACCCTGTTGTGGGAATGCATGAAGATCGAACCATTTTCTTCGTCAAACGCCCATTTCTTCGATCGATCAAACTTCCTTGTTTCATCAAGCAGGGATTCTGCCCAAAGACCTGCGAACTCGTTGCGCTCAAGCTGGAAGATATCAATGAACTTTTGGTTGACGTTGGTAATCCTCTTGTCCTTGTCGGTGACCATGACCGCAAAAGGCAATCCTTCGATCATGATGTTGAGCTCGATCATCAGGTTTTGGAGATCGGTCACATCATGGGCAAATCCTACTGTGCCGATAACGCTGCCGTCGGCATCGAAGATCGGTGATTTGTAGGTCTTGAATTTTCTCATCTCACCGCCGCACTTGACGGTCTCGTCAAACAGGCAAGTCTCCTTCTTGTCCAGAACGATTTCTTCGGATTCAAGGCAGATATACTCGCCTTGCGCATACTCATCTGGCTCCAGATCCCAGATGTAGTAATGTCCGCGTCCTTCAATCTGGGCCTTGGTTTTATTGACCGTCTTACTAAAGCTATCATTGACCTTGAGGTGGGACCCACGAGCATCCTTGAACCAGATGAGCTCCGGGAGGCTGTCGATCAATGTGTCAAGATACACCTGGTTCAGACGGGCATCTTCTCTTTGCTTGATCTCTTTCAGAATGCGGGAGAAAGACTTCCGGATTTTTTCGTCATCAAACGGTTTGGCCCAGACCTGGGTTAGGCAGTGCTGGACATCGGATAGCATAGAGAAATCATTTGAAGAGAAGCAACCAATAACGATTGTGTCGTTGTTGCTGAGTGCCAATACCTTGAAAGCCTCATCGCGATTAATCGCTGCAAAGTCGACAACAACTATTGAAGCGGCTTCCAATCGCTCTTGGGTCAGATGCTCTGATGTGCAGAAACGATGAGTAAAATTGTCTTCGGCAGGAATGCTTTCAAGCAACTGTTCGAGCTCATGGGAACGAGAGACGATCAGCGTTTCTAGATGGCGGTGATACAAGCTTGGCTCCTCAAGTTACTATCACTGCAGATGATGACAAAAGCACTCTTTTGAACTCATCCCTATGTGAGCTGAGCATGGCCCCATAAAGGGTATTTTCAAATCCGCGAACAAACAAGAATATTTATGTATAATCGTAAACATAAATATAATAAATACAGGATCAAATTTATTTGAAATTTGAAATACTATAATTTTAACGAATTATTATTGTCAAAAATGCGAATCAGTGTTGCTGACCGATTTTATGCGCTTTCTTTTCCATTTATTTAAGAATGGACATTTTACGCTAAGTCCAAAGCCTCCGTCCTTTGGATCGAAACAATCATGCCAAGATTGACAATTCTCTCTAAAAGCCAAGAAATACACAATCTGTGTGATGGATCGAACAGAACAGCGCTCCCTGCTTCTGAGGAGGACTTAAGGCTTTATGCACTTCGAGATCTGAATGTGTCCACTTCCACTCATGAAGAGCGGTTCGACAGGATCGTGAGATTGGCAGCAACGCATTTTCGAATGCCGGTCTGCAAGATCTCAATAATTGATCATGACAGGAACTGGTACAAGGCATCCATCGGAACGCAAGAAGAAGAGTGCGCCAGATCGAGTTCAATATGCAACTATGCCATACGATCAGACGAGCCGCTCATTGTTCCAGATCTATCCCGTGACACGAGATTTTCTGCGTTGCCGCAGGTAACCGGGGGGCAGAAATTCCGCTTCTATGCTGGTGCTCCCGTCATACTGGACAATGGGGCGCGTGTTGGGTCTCTCTGTCTGATGGATGTTATACCGCATCCTCATATCTCACGGGAGGATATTCAATTCCTCGTTGATCTCTCTGGCATCGTTTCTCGTGAACTCATGTTGCAGCAGAATTCGGCTCAGAAAATTCAGGAGCTGATTGACTATGACCCATTGACCCGACTTCACAGTCGCATGTTCATTCAAAGTCGAATGCAAGCGGCAATTGTCCAAGCACAGCAAGCAAAAAGCCTGATGGCTGCACTCTGTATTGACATTGATGACTTTGCGGCAATCAACGATATCCATGGGCACTTCTTTGGTGACCAGTTTATTCAAGCTTTTAGCGCCAGGATTGCAGATTTGGCGACGCCGAATTTGATTCCCGGGCGCCTGTCGGGCGACAAATTCTTGTTGATCGCCACCGGAATCAGGTTTCAGTCCGAGTTGGAGAAGATCTCTTCCTCAATTTTGAATCTCCTCTCAAAGCCGCTGCAAATTGAAGATGTTCTTCTCCAATCTAGTTGTAGCATTGGTGTTGCAATGGGGCCGCCAGATGACGGGAAAGCAATTACCCTGCAAAAATATGCAGACTGCGCACTTCACGATGCAAAATCGAATGGCAAGAATTCTATCCGGTTCTTCACACATAGGCACTATCAAGCTGCAATGACTCGAAAACAGCTTGCGGAAGACCTGAAATCCGCCAACCTGGATCAGGAGCTTGTACTTAACTATCAGCCTTTTATGGATCTGGAGACGAATAAGGTTGTTGGTTATGAGGCGCTTTTGCGTTGGCAACATCCGATCAGAGGCCTCTTGTTTCCCGATGTGTTTATCCAACTCGCAGAGAAGACCGGAATGATTGGTGTGATCGGGGAATGGGTTCTGAACCGGGCTTGTAAGGATGCGGCGCAGTGGCAAGGCAATCAATTCGTTTCCGTGAATCTCTCCCCCTCGCAGTTTAGAAGTCAGGATATTGTTGAGCAGATTAAACGCGCTCTAAGGACCAGCGGGCTTGATCCCCACCAACTCGAAGTGGAAATAACAGAAAATGCATTAATATCCGATTTTGAATTGGTCAATTCCAAGCTTCGAGATTTGTCAACTCTGGGCGTCTCGATTGCCCTTGACGATTTCGGCACTGGCTACTCGAGCTTGAGTTATCTCGCTGCACTGAAGTTTGACAAAATCAAGATCGACAAGTTCTTCATTGATCGCATCGACACTGACAGCAAAATACGTAAAATCATCCTCATGATCGCGCGCCTTGCCAAGAGCATTGATACGACGATCGTAGCCGAAGGGGTTGAGGAATCGTTCCAGCACGACATTGTAAAGGAAATCGGCTGCAACGTTGGACAGGGCTATCTATACGGGAAACCGATGCCCTTGGACTCCAGCAAGGCAAGCATCTTAGCTGTAGAGGCTCAAGCCTGATCTGAAAAGTTTGAGTTTTGACTAGCGGCCTTGTTTCCTGAACTGTCTCAGAGCCGCGATTTCCGACCACCCTTTGTTGCCCCTGCGGAAGATCTTGCATTTCGAAGGGCTCGAAAGGGCTCATAACGGTCTGGTGCAGCGCACTATCAATCGGAAAAATCATGCAGGCTCAGATTTGCATTCTCATCCCTCGAAAGATGATCAGCAACAAGTCGACATGCTGCAGCACTCCCGTACATCCGGCTATTCTCCGCGGATGAACAACCGCAGGAGATATGCATTTACACCATGCAAACATCATGGAACTGCAACACGGTATATGGCAGTATCTTGGCATGATAGAATTCAACACCCTTTCTGATGACCATCCCGACCTCGCGCATTCTCCTCTGCTTCGGGGCGCTCTCCTGACACTGCAATATGCGCAGACGCATGGATCAATCGGTCTAACCCAAACCAAAGCCTTCAAGCGGGTTTTCGTACATTGGGCCGTCGAGAATTTCGATTGGCCAGGGAAAAGCGCAGAAGAAATGTTCCGCTATAACAAAGTAATCAATGAATATGAGTTTCCCCCTCTCGAGGTTATTCATTTCCTGCTGATTTCCCTGCGCTTGGGACGTCACATCAAGGGCGAGTTTCGTTTATCCAAGCGGGGTATAGAACTGGCGCAAAACCCTGGCCAGCTGTTTGCCGAGTTGATCCCATACTTTGTGCTCCAGATCGACCACACTTCATATGCACGCTTTGGAAATCGTCCTTTCGGGCAATGGGACGTCTGGATGAACGTGATTAACGTCGAAGCCGATCATGGCACGACCGAGGCCGCCTTGTTCGAAACCTTCTACGGTGAACCGCAAGACTGGCACACCGCAGGGTGGAGAGAGATGGCATCTTTTTCAACCTCCGTACTTCGTCCGCTCGAATGGGCTGGATTGCTAAAGGAAACACGCGAAGACGAAGGCAGCAAGCAAGTATGTCATGTATTCAAAACCCCGCTCTGGCGAAGCGCGATCAAACTTGATACCGACAACATGCTTCAGGCGATTTCTGTTCAGTGAATGTTGTTTTGCGGCTCTCATGAAGCGACGCTAATAGCGTTTGCGGCCCTTTCCTGCCGTTCACCAGAGGCGGTTTCCCAAAAGCTAACTTCCCCATTCCGGCCATTCAAGCAAGCCGAAGCATTGGCGTTCCTTCACCATTAAACGGTTTTCAACTATCATTGGAACAATTGCAGTGATTTGAATACCTGATCATAGTTGGGTTCCCATTAACTGGTTGCTGGGTGGGAGGGCAATGTAAGGAGGGAACTTCCATGTCTACCTTCAATTTGCCTATGGTGATCCCCGCCAAACATGCATGGAATCACGGCAGAATTATCGGCCAAAAACGCCCGCTGCTGCCAAAACATGTCTGGGCAATTCGCGTTAGGCTTGAACTAGCTGGCGCTGTTCGAGATCTAGCTCTGTTTAATTTAGCAATCGATAGTAAACTGCGTGGCTGCGATCTTGTGCGGCTCAAGGTAGCCGATGTCTTCGCAGCAGGAACGATCAAGGAGCGAGTTTCCATCCTGCAAAGCAAGACAGGCAAGCCCGTTCGTTTTGAAATTACCGAGGGTACACGGAAATCCCTGCAAGAGTGGATCAATCATCCTTTGATGATCGGACACGCCTATCTATGGCCTGGGCGTTTCCATGACCGACCTCACATTTCGACACGCCAATATGCTCGGCTGATAAAGGATTGGGTGCAATCCATCGGTCTTTAACCCAGCGCCTATGGCACCCACTCAATGAGGCGAACCAAGGTCGCCCAAATCTACAAGAAAACCGGCAATCTGAGAGCCGTCCAGCTGTTGCTGGGCCACACCAAGATGGATAGCACGGTTCGTTATCTTGGTGTCGAGCTTGAGGATGCCCTCGCCATTTCCGAAGGTGTTGAGATTTGAAAATGCAGGCCCGTCTCGGGCTCAAAGACGTGTCCTTGAACGCATAATCCTAAGAGCTGATGACCTGGGCAATATGGTTTAGCCGACCAGTCACAATTCTCATACCTATTATTGGTGACGTTGCCTCCCACCTGGCGATAAGAGCCAGGTGGGAGATATCCAGCCTTTCACATGTTGACTGATTTAGAAGCGGCGGTTTCCTGTTATCTGACATTGTCTGCAATGCAACAAATCTGGTGAAAAAATAGAAGCACTCTTGGTAATGCGCTAAGAGGCTAAAAACCTAAACCTTTTCCCCTTCGACAACCCACATGGTCGCTGGCCAGGAAAGAGGCAGGTTGATGCCGTGCGTCATCAAGGCTTTTCCGGAAAGGACTAACGTACCATCAACCAGAGCTGTTTGGCCGCGTGACTGCGGCGGCCGATCCTCCGGGTTGATGAGGCGCACCCGATAGTGGGCATCACGATCAAGACCAGCCAAACGTTGGGCAAGTGGCAAAGTGTGGCGTGGCGTTGCGAAACGGCCCACGAAAAGGACAAACTGCGCGCCATCATTGGCTATCTGCAACTCTGAAATGACGGTGTCGCCGTCGCTTTCGAGCGGAAGCACATACCCTTTCATGCGCCAGTCGCGCGTAGCTTTCCACCAGTTGGTGACGCGCTGCAGAATGGCAAATTCCTCCTTGGTCAGTTCTCTTGGATCCATTTCGAAGCCCATATGGCGCTCGGCGGCCACCCATGCCCGGAAAGACATTGGCAAGATCCGCCCCGAAGAATGGCACTTGCGCGGGCCTACGTGGCTTCCAGTAACCGCTGGAGGAATGAACAGGGCGGCCTCATGCTGGATGCGAAGGCGCTCAATGGCGTCGTTGGAATCTGACAGCCATACTCGATGGGTGCGCGCGAGAATACCTGCATCGATGCGCCCACCGCCAGACGCGCAACTTTCTATCTCCACCATGGGGTGCGCAGCCCTTAACTGATCAAGAAGGGCATAGACACCTTCGGTCTGAGCTGAAGCGACCAACGGCAAAAGCCGATTATGGTCCCACTTGAGATAGTCGATATCATTCGCTTCCAGCAGAGCGCTGAGGGCGGAAAACAGATAGTCTCGCACCTCGGACTTAGACAGGTCCAGTACGTGCTGGAACCGTCCGGTCAACTGGTCGTTCGGTCCAAGCAGCCAGTCAGGGTGAGCGCGATAAAGATCGCTGTCCATATTGACCATTTCCGGCTCCACCCACAGGCCAAAGGTCATGCCCTCGGCATGAACCTTGTCGATTAGCGGGGTGAGACCATTGGGCCATTTTCTGCTGTCGATCGTCCAGTCTCCTAGTGAGCTGGTGTCGTCATCCCGCTTGCCGAACCAGCCATCATCGAGCACAAAGCGCTCGGCGCCCAGCGCGGCGGCGCGTTCGGCAATCTGGGACAGGGCTTCAAGGGAATGGTTGAAGTAGATGGCTTCCCAGCAATTGTAATGCACCGGGCGGGACCGATCCGGGTCCGGCCAGCGCACCACGTGGTCCCGGATGTAGCGCTGATAAGAACGGGCAATGCCTGCTTCGCCTTCGCTGGAGCAGGCAAGGATAAGCTCGGATGAATGAAATTGTGTGCCAGCGCCTTCCGAATCCCATGTGCGGCCCATTTGCAGCTGCCGTCGCCCGTCAGGCAGCTCCTCGGCAATGAAGCGATGTCCGCCCGACCATGCAAGTTGCAGGGCCAGAACGGTGCCTTCGGTTTTGGTTGCGCCGCGAAGCGGGATCATGGCAACAGGCGGATGCTCATGGCCTGACCGGCCGGTGCGTGCCTCCCGCATGCGGATGCCTGCAGACCATGGGGTGCTCTGACGCTGGAATTCCTTGAGCCATGTGCCATGCCAGTCGAGGATCTCATCGGACATTTGTGGTGCTGGCAGCACCGGTGCTGCCAACCAGTGGCACAGGACGGGGGCCGTCGCCGTGAGGCAGGCCGAGGCGATGATGATATCGCCAACCGGGACAAAATGGGCGACGTAGTGCAAGCCGTTTGCCTCATCGGAAAAGGCAAGTTTCAACCCGTCGGAGCTGTCAGCGTTTTCAAACCGGAAGCGGGGAAGAATGGCTTTCTCGCCGCGCGAGAGGGAGAGCCCGACCTGTCCGGAGAAGGGGGCGCTGGCCTCCGGGCAGATGGAAAGGGGAATGGTCGCGTCCAGCATGCCACCGCCCAGATCAATTGCATGGGCCATTGACAATTGTGCCAGATCCTCGGTCTCGGGCAGGCGTTCCCCCCAATAGATGGCCTCGGCCATCCGGTTATCTTCAATGCGCAGGACAAGGGTCTGGGTTGGCGTATCCAGTCGATGATGGATGGAAGTCATGGGGTGATCCGCTTTGATTGCTCTGATGTCGAGAGTGTTCTGGGTCTGTCGGGTGATGCTCGGGGCAGAGGCCATCCGGCCCCTTTTGCCCTGCGATTTTTTCTCTAGCGCAGCCGCATGCCGGCTGCATCGAACAGGAAGGCCCTTGATACATCGAAGGCTGCTGTTATGGCTTCACCGGTCCTGAACTGGCGCGCGTCGGCAAGCTTCATGACGATGCGCTGGTTGGCCTGCGTGCGGGCGTAGATGTAGGACTCGCCACCCAGATGCTCGACGATGTCTGTCGTCAGCTTGAGCTGCACTGCCCCTTCCGGCGAGAGGAATTCCGGTCGGATGCCCACAGTCAACTTGCCTCCTTCAGCGGGCATGCTGCCCTTGAGGTCCATACTGAAAGGAGCCGCCTCGACGTCATCAAGCTGGAGTGTCACGCTCTGGCCTGTCACTTCCCTAACAGTGGCTTCAAGGAAGTTCATCTTTGGCGAACCGATGAAGCCGGCAATAAAAAGATTGTCCGGATCATCATAAAGGGTGAGCGGAGCCCCGACCTGTTCGATGCTGCCTGCCCGCAAGACAACAATCTTGTCAGCCAGTGTCATGGCTTCCACCTGATCGTGGGTGACATAGATGATCGTTGTGCCCAGCTCTTTATGCAGCCGGGCGATTTCGACGCGCATGTTGACCCGCAATTCTGCGTCTAGGTTGGACAGCGGTTCGTCAAACAGGAAGACATTCGGCTTGCGCACAATGGCGCGTCCAATGGCGACGCGCTGACGCTGGCCACCGGAGAGCGCCTTTGGTTTCCTGTCCAGAAGGCCATCCAGTTCAAGCACTGCGGCGGCTTCATTGACCCGTCGGTTGATTTCTTCCTTTGGGGTTTTGTCAAAGCGCAGACCAAAGCCCATATTCTCGCGCACAGTCATGTGAGGATAGAGCGCGTAACTCTGGAACACCATGGCGACGCCGCGTTTGGCCGGATCCACATCATTCATCGGCTCGCCGCCAATGGCCAGTGAACCGCTTGAAATGTCTTCAAGGCCAGCGATCATACGCAGCAGTGTGGACTTGCCACAGCCCGAAGGTCCAACGAAAACGCAGAATTCTCCGGCTTCGATTTTCAGGTCGATGTCATGAATGATATGGGCCTCGCCATAACGTTTGTTGACATTTTTGAGTTCGAGACTAGACATGTGCTCCTCCCGATTTGATATTGGTGGCCGGTTTGCACTTCGCGCTTCGGCTGAAATGAGGGGGCTGGGTGCGGCCGGATGGCCTCAGTCCGGCCGCTAGAGCTGCGGCTTCGCCCCCAGACAATGCCGCGCCCTGCTGTTTTGAAGCAATCAGAAAAGGCTGTTCACTTCTTCATTTGCGTTGGTGAGGATCTCTTCGGGCTTTTGTTGCCCTAGCATGACCTTCTCAAGAGCCGCTTTGACGATGGAGGAAATCTCGTTGCCATAGTCGGTAATCGGCGGTGCAAAGGTGGTCTCGCTGGTCGCAACCTTGGTGAAGGCGGATACATCGACACCTTTTTCCTCGAAAGCCTTGACGGTAGTCTCGATTTGGTCCTGCTGGGCCGGGAAGACAACGCCAGCCTTGGCAACGGTTGCCTGACAGGCATCAGAGCCAAGATATTGCACCCATTTCCACGCGGCATCCTTGACCGGGCTGCCGGTCCAGATGGAGTCTGCCAGGCCGTTGAACATGGTTTTGCGACCTTCCGGTCCTGCCGGAATCGGCGCAAAGGCAACCGATGGTTTCGATTGATGGTAAAGGCCCACAAGCCATGAACCGGTTACCGTCATCGCGCCCTTGTCCGAGAATATCAGGGTTTCTGCTCCCAGACGCCCTGTCTGTTCCACAGTCGGCATCAGATGATGCACACGAGCCAGATCGCGAATCCACGTCAGTGACTGGGCAAGACGCGGGTCATCAAAATTATAGTGGGTCGACCATGGCTCATCGATGAACCTCCAGCCTGTGCTGGCGGCCAGATAGGCCCATTCGGTTTCCCCTTGCGGGCTCAGCGGGTTGAGTACGAGGCCGAAGGTGGCAACAGAATTCGGGTCAAACCCTTCTTCATCACCGCGCTTGCCGTTGGTATCGACGGTAAGGTGCGCGATAATCTTCTGGAAGCTGCCGCCGTCCTCGGGATTCCAAGTCATATCAGCCAGATCCGAGGGTTTCAGGCCCGCAGTCTTCAGTTTGTCACGGTCATAGGCGACGGCGACAGTTGCCCAGTCTTTGGGAAGGCCATAAACGGCGCCATCCTTGGACCAGTTTTCCAGCAAGCCCGGCAGATAGCCCGATGTATCATAGGACGCTTTGGCAAGAAGCGGCGTGAGGTCTTCAATCATCTGGTTGGCGGCAAACTCAGGCAGGCGCATCAGGTGATTGACGAAGACGTCAGGGGCGTCACCGGAAATGAAGCTGGTGGTCAGGTTCGTCCAGTATTGGTCCCAGCCGGTTTGCGTGATCTCGATATGGATGTCGCTATTCATCGCCTCGAAATCATTTGCACACAGCTGATAGACCGGTGCCTGTTGTCCATCCCACATCCAGTAGTGCACGGTATCTTGCGCAAAGACGGTTGTCGGAGCCAGAACGGCTGCGGACACGAGTAGATAGTGCGTTAGAGTCTTCATAATTCTCTCTCCCTAGAAAATTCGAATGTCGGCCTATTTCATGCCACTTGTTTGCAAGGATTCGACGATACGGCGACCAAAGAACACGAGCAGGATCAGCACCGGAATGATCGACAGCATCACTGCGGCCATCAGACCGGTCCAGTCCGGCTGACCTTGTCCTGTCTGGCTTTGATAGTTGGCGAGGGCGACGGCCATCACCTGTACATTTTCTTTCTGCCCCACGAGGAACGGCCAGAAGAAATCATTCCAGGCCTGAATGGACAGAAGGATGGCCAGAGTGGCCAGCGGTCCGCGCTGTAACGGCAGGGCAATATGCCAATAGACCTTGAACCAGCTGAGGCCATCGAGCCGCGCTGCTTCTTCCAGCTCCTTGGGCGTTGAAAGGAAGAACTGGCGCAGGAAGAAGACCGCGAAGGGCAGCATCAGGATGTTCGGGGCAACCATGCCTGCAAAGCTGTTGAGCAGGCCCAACTGGCGGATCAGGATGAAATTGGGAATGAACAGCACGATCGAGGGGATCATCGTCGCCGCGATGAAACTGTAGAAGATCGCGTCCCGCCCGGGAAAACGCAGTCTTGCAAAGGCATAGGCCGCCAGCGACGAGAAGAACAGCTGGCCGGTGACGAGAAGGCCGGTATAGACCACACTGTTTCTGAGCGCGATCATGAAGTTGATTGGTGAGCCCGAGTTGGCCGGTGGTGGCACATCACTGGGCAGACCCAGCACACGCAGAAAATTGCCGAAAACCGGATTGTTGACCCAAAGGCTGTTGGCCGTGGAAAAGACATCCGAGGGCATGGTGATGGCCGTTTTGAGCGCCATCCAGATGGGCAACAGCGAGATGATGCAGAAAATGGCAAGGCCCGCATAGCCGAACAGTTTTGGCAGGTTGAGTTTCTTTGACATGAGGCTTCTCCCTATCCCAGATCCGAACTGTCGGCATGCAGCAGGCGCATCTGCAAGAGCGTTACCAAAATGAGGAAGACGAATAGCACCATGGACATGGCCGAGGCATAGCCCATGCGGCTGAACTGGAAGGCATTCTCATAGATGTACCAGAGCACGGCGCGGGTGGAGTTGGCCGGTCCGCCTTGGGTCGTTACGGCGATCACATCAAACACCTGGAAGGATCCGACGACGCTGGTCACCAGCACAAACACCATGACCGGGCGCAACAGCGGCAGCGTGATCATGCGGAACATGGCGCTTTCGCTGGCACCATCCAGACGAGCCGCTTCATAAAGATCGCGCGGGATCGACTGAAGGCCCGCATAGAAAAGCAAGGCAGTAAAGCCGACATGACGCCAGATCGAGATGCCTGCAACGGAAATGAGCGCCTGATCGGGCGAGCTGAGAAAGGATTGTGGCGGGATGCCGATGCCGGTGAGAAAGGCGTTGGTCAGGCCGATCAGCGGGTCCAGCATGAGCAGCCAGACAAGGCCGGCAACCACGTTTGAGATGAGATAGGGGGCGATGATCACGGCCCGGAACAGAACCGATTTGGCAAGTCTGTCGGCGAGCACGGCAATGATCAGGCCGAGGGCCGTTTGAAGGGGGATGTTGTAGATCACATAGAGCATCGTGATCTGCATCGAGTCCCAGAATTTCCTATCGGCCCAGAGCTTGCCGTAATTGTCAAACCCGATCCAGTGCGCCGGGCGCATCAGGTTCCAGTTGGTCAGGCTGATCTGCGCGGCCCGGATGGTGGGAAAAGCGAAGAAGGCAATGAGGCCGATGAGGGCTGGCAGTATGAAGAGATAGCCCGTGAGGGCTTCTTTCCTGCGCAGCCTGTTTCCAAACAAGCCTGATCCTTTGTCTGCGTTGACCGATTTGTCGGCACTTCGTCCGGTCATCATGCTCCTCCCATTTTGTTTCTTGTGCCGGATCCAGGGTTTCCTCTATCCCCAGCCAAGTCTTACTAACACGTGTTAGTGTACTTTTGAATTCGCATCTGTCAATGAAAAAAGTTAGACTAACACGCGTTAGTGTGATATCCAATTGGAATGAAAGCAAAATCTGTCACCAGCCATGATGTGGCCAAACTGGCCGGCGTATCACGCTCAACCGTGTCCCTTGTTCTGAACGGCTCCGACGCTGTCAGCCTCAGTGACGACACCAAGGAACGCGTGCGTGAAGCAGCGCGCATGCTGGGCTATCGTCCCAATTCTGCTGCGCTCATGTTGCGCAAGGGGCGTACAGATACGATCGGTCTAGTGATTACAGAAACGCGCTCTATCCGCGTGGATGCCTATATTCCGATATTGCATTATGCGATTGCCAATGTTCTGAAAGAGGCGGGCTATAGTCTACTCTTGGAAACCTTCGAGCGAAAAAAGGGTGTTAATCCCTATACCGATCTTGTCGTTTCTCATCGCATAGACGGATTGATGGTGCTCAGCCCTCATGTGGAAGACAAGGATCTCCATGCCTTGTTGGATAGTGGTTTTCCCGTGGTGCAGATTGGCTCGATTGGTCATCCCGATGAGCTGAGCGTTTCGACTTGTACAAAAGAAAGCACAACGGAAGCTGTCCGTCATATTCTGGCGTTAGGTCACCGTCATATTGGCAGCGTCCCCTTTTCGCCAGCAGGTTTTTCCGCAACAGATACCCGATTGCAGGAACTGCGTCAGGAGCTTTTAAAAAACGGGATAGTACTTGACGATGGCTGCATCGAATTCGGTGATTTCAGCGCGGAGAGCGGCTATGAAGCAACCCTGCGCTTAATGAAACGCGCGCCATCAATTACAGCAATATTTGCAGGAAATGATACTATCGCGTTGGGCATAATAGGAGCGCTTAACAGTCTTGGGCTATCAGTGCCCGGTGATGTATCCGTCATTGGATATGATGATCTGCCTTTTTCGGGCTTCATCTCCCCGCCACTGACAACAGTAAGAATGAACGCTGACCATCAGGGCAGGCTCGCTGCGGACCTTATGGTCAAACGCTTGAAGGGGGAAGAGATACCGCAAAAGCGGCTTGTATTACCCTCAGAGGTCGTTATCCGCCAATCAACTGCAGCACCGAAAAAGTAGATATTATCGAACCTTCAAAAGCTTGGTGTCGTGTAGTTTATGGTGCGACTGCGAGGCGTGCTGGATACTCAGGTAGGTGGGGCTGCCCAGCAGAGACGAACGGCCCTTGGACGAAGCCGCTCGCGCGGCAATGGTGCTCTGGGGAGGCTCCGTTAACCTTCTGAGATAAGTCTGTTTTGCGATCATCGCCGTCTGTCTGACGATTGAGGCGTTCTCAATCATCAGACAGGAGGTTTCCATGACGGAGGAGAGAACCACACCCTTACGCCAACGAATGATCGAAGATATGCGCATACGCGGAATGGGCGACAAAGCGCAAAAGGCCCATATCAGGGCGATCAAGGATTTTGCAGCCTTTCTTGGTCATACCCCGGACGACGCCACACCGGAAGAATTACGCGCCTATCAACTTCACATGACAGATGCCGGCATAACACCGACAACCTTCAATGCCCGTATCGTGGCGCTCCGCTTCTTTTTCACCATGACCTGTGGTCGCGAGGAGATGAAGCGGTATATGCAGTTCCGCAGAGAGCCGCGCAAGCTGCCAGTAGTTCTGAGCATTGAAGAAGTTTCAGATCTGCTGATGGCCGCACCAGGACCAGGTCTGAAGTACCGTGCCGCGCTCAGCATCGCCTATGGGGCCGGGCTGCGGGCATCCGAGGTTTGCAATCTCAAGGTTTGTGACATCGACAGTGACAGGATGCTGATCCATGTCGAACAGGGTAAAGGAGGCAAGGACCGCAAGGTCATGCTATCTCCGGGCTTGCTGCATCTATTGCGAACCTATTGGCGCGAGGCTCGCCCGGGAGGTTGGCTGTTTCCGGGCAAGTCGACGATCAACCCGATTTCACCACGACAATTGAGCCGTGCCTTTGGGTCGGCAAAGAATATGGCCGGGATCAGGAAGACCGCGACCCTGCATACATTGCGACACAGCTTTGCCACTCATCTGCTCGAAGCCAACACGGATGTGCGGGTGATACAGGTCTTGCTCGGCCATGCCAAGCTGTCCACGACGGCGCAATATACCCATGTTGCCACCAAGACAATCCGAGACACCGTCAGCCCCTTTGAGATGCTGGCCAGCTTGCAGGATCAAACCGTGAAGCGAAGCCTAGAATAATCGAGGCACCAAGGTGTCTCGCTCCAAGCTGGAGATAGCCGATATCTTTCGACAATATGGCCCAGCCTGGCGACAAGCCAACAAGGGACATATAAGCCTTGACCAACTCAAGGTGATGTCAGCAATAGAGGCCTGCCGAACCGAGGCGCTTGGCGGGCATGTGGCAGCTTGTGCCAAGTGTGGCCACCATCACATCGCCTATAATTCTTGCAAGAACCGCCATTGCCCGAAGTGTCAGGGTCCCGCCGCTCGTGACTGGATGACAGCAAGAGCCGAAGACCTGTTGCCAGTCGAGTATTTCCACCTCGTCTTCACCCTCCCAGCGGGGATTGCCCAGATTGCCTACTGGAACAAGCGAGCACTCTATGGGCTGTTGTTCAGGAGCTCTGCGGAAACGGTCATGACCATCGCCGCGGATCCCAAGCGTATGGGTGCCAAGGTTGGAATGACCTCTGTGCTGCATACATGGGGTTCGGCACTGACGCATCATCCTCACATCCATATGATCGTGCCCGGCGGAGGCCTGTCACCAGATGGCACAAGGTGGGTGGGATCCAAGCCCGGCTTCTTCCTGCATGTGCGGGTGCTATCCCGGCTGTTCCGACGGCTGTTTCTGGAAGGAATGCTGGCTTTGCATCAGTCTGACAAGCTCGCCTTCTTCGGGGATTTGGCAGGACTATCTGAGCCAGAGGCGTTTGCCGCCTGGTTGGCACCACTCCGCAGAACCGAATGGGTGGTCTATGCCAAGCCTCCCTTTGGCGGCCCGGAAGCTGTGTTGGCCTATCTCAGCCGATACACCCATCGGGTGGCAATCTCCAATAACCGGCTGATCAGTGCGGATGCCAGTACCGTGACTTTCCGCTGGAAGGATTACCGTATCAAATCGGGAGATCAACAAAAGATCATGCAATTGGCGACGCCCGAGTTCATCCGTCGCTTCCTGCTCCATGTCCTGCCTGCAGGCTTTCATAGGATCCGGCATTACGGGGTCCTGGCCAGCGCCAACCGCAAGGCCAACATTGCGAGGATCCGCACAATTCTGGGAGTTGAGCAACCGCAGGAAGATAACAAAGAGGAACCGGCTGCAGAGGTCATTCCGCTAACCCTGCGGGAACCCTGTCCTGGTTGCGGTGGCCCCATGCGGATCATCGAGATCTTCCGGCGAGGTCAGAAGCCACTATCCCGGGCGCCACCAAGGGAAAAGGCCGCATGAGAGATACATTGCACATATGGTCCAAACAGAACCGGCTGCTTCAGTTATGCCGGACAGGATACCTTGCGGCCAAATTCGAAAATCTGATCTCAAGCGGCTTGTCACGACAGAAGACAACATCAGACTCGATGATCTGGGTGGCCTCAAATGCATGGGTGACGATGAGCCTGCCTCCTGATTATCTGCCGTGCTGCACCATCGCACCGACCTTCAAAATACTTTCCCCATAGACTGAGCGCAATCCCCGCAGGCTTCTTCCTTGGGAGGATTTTCAACGCGGGCCGAAATCTCATCCAGACGAGAAATCGCGCCGCGACCCGCATCGAAAATCCTTCACCAATCCGGTCATTTGACTTTCGGAATTCTGTACAAGGTAGCTTCCCCAATCCTGACATTCAATTGAAGCGCAGCATTCTTGACCCACCGAGGGCGACTGTGCGGACAAAAAGAGCATGTAGTGCGATGCTATATTTCCATCCTGCAGAAATGGCCACTGGTAGAGAGGGCGGATTGCTAACGTTTCCTGCAGGTACGAAGCCTCTTATGATGCGAGCAAGAGCGAACATTCGAGGACGCCAAATTCGCTTCCTTTAAGCAGCCTTTCGAGAGTGAGCAACCGAACTATGCAGAAGAAATGCAGCCTTCATTCTTTTGCCGATAGCTGGATTTTCAAGAGAAACACCGGTCATCTGTTCTGTCGATCGACGACAATCAGGGTTTTCATCAGCGTGTAGAAGATACACGCACTTGGAGGGTTCAGTTCTCCAAGTCAATTTGTTGTGCGGCCAAACCAAGCTCTCTTTCGCATCGAGTTATTTAGGTGAAGGCGTCCTGCATATATCAAACTGGTCCTTTGGGCTAAGCATTATGGTGCTGCCCTTGCAAATGAAGATGAGTTATGTTTAAGTGGTCATACCACAGACGATCACTTGGAAAAATAATGGCAGATACAGCTAGAAAAACAACAAACGGCTATCAACGTGTGATGGACTTTTTGCGGGAGCAGCTTCTGTCTGGTGCCCTTAAGGAAGGAGATGTTCTGCTGCCCGAGCGAGACCTTTGTCAGATGCTTGAGGTGAGCCGTCCCGTTCTTAGAGAGGCATTAAGGGCGCTTTCCATTTTGAGTGTTATCGAAATCCGCCACGGTGTCGGTTCGATCGTGCGTACACCCGACATCAACGTTTTGGGTGACTTCGTCAGCTTTGCTCTTGCGCAGCAAGGGGATGATGTGATGGAAGCGCGAATTGCGGTTGAATGTCAGGCCGCCCGGCTTGTTGTGACGCGTTCGACCATTTCTGGCTTTGAAAAAATGCGTCGTTATGCCGACGAGATCGCAGACACGATTACTGATCCTGTCGCCGGATCTCAGGCTGATTACAATTTTCATATGGCGTTGGTTGAGGCGAGCGCATCTCCTGCGCTGCGAACTCTTTATGTGGCTATCGCGGACCTTCTCAAACGGTCTCATTTTGACCGGCGTGAGTTTGTCGGGGCAGATGAAGAAACCCGCAAGCAGGTTATCGATGATCACTATCGGATCTTGACCATCCTGACGGAGGGAAATGCAGATGCGGCTGAAGCCGCCATTCGTGAGCATTTCGAAATAGGACGAGCCATTCGCATGAGGATGTCTCTCCAGCGTGGCTAAGTCACGAAATTGAAAAATCTCATACGGGAGGAAAATATGAGAGTTTTAGTAAATCCAGTTTTTGGAGCCTTGTTGGCCAGCGCTTTGATGGCGGGAACCGCCCTTGCCGGTAACGTGACGTTGCGTCTTGGTCATGTCGGGGCTCCAGTTAGTCCTCAGCAGACAATTGCGGATTTGTTTGCCCAAAAGGTGAAGGACTACAGTGCAGGCAGCGTCAAGCTCCAGATTTTCAACTCGAGCACGCTTGGTAACGAGCGTCAGCTTCAGGATGGGGTGCGCAGTGGCACTCTTGATATGACTGTTGCTGGCACATTTTCCTATTTTGTGCCTTGGGCTGGCGCCCTTGAGGCCCCGATGCTCTATTCGAGCCTGGATCATTTCACGAGCTTCTTCTCCAGTGACAAAGGTAAAGCCCTTATGGAAGCCTTTGAACAGGATGCAGGTGTTAAAACTCTTTTCGTCGTTCCGCATGGTGGCTTCCGCTATATCACGATGAATGATGTGGAGGTCAAATCCCCATCGGATCTTAAAGGCGTAAAGATCCGTAATCCGAACGTTCCGTCCTTCAACATCATGGCCGAAGCTGTTGGTGCTATTCCTACGCCAATCGATTTTTCCGAGCTTTATGTTGCCCTTCAGCGCGGTGTTGTTCAGGGCCAGCATAACCCTGTTGGCAATATTGTTGGGGCACGTCTTTATGAAGTTCAGGATTCCCTGTCCATGGTGCCTTGGGGTATCTCACCGCATATGGTGTCCATGAGTACTCGTGCATGGGAAAAGCTGGACAAAGACCAACAAGATGCAGTGACCCGAGCAGCTTCTGAGGTGGCCACGGAATATCCTTCTATTGCCGTGCAGGATGAAGAAAAGCTGCTCGATCAAATCAAGGATCAGATCACGCTTATCAAGCCGGACGACATTGACCTTGATGCATTCTTGGCAGTTTTCCGTGAAAAGGGCCTCTCTGCCTTGAAGAGCGAATATGGCGACGCAGCTGGCAAATGGCTCGATGCCATTGATGCAGCTCGCTGATCGCAAAAGACCTGAGAAGAGCCACCAAGGGCTCTTCTCTTACAAGAGGTATAACAGATGTCTCCTGAAGCAATTTATGCGTTGGGCGCGCTCATGGCTTTGCTGCTGAGCGGCGTTCCAATCGCTCTTGCTCTGCTTTTGTCCGGAGCTTTGGGGCTGTGGCTTCTTGAGTTTCCAATTCTCATCGTTATTCAGAGATTTGTCGCAGGCTCGGAAAGCTATGTCCTTTTGGCAATTCCCTTTTTCATTTTAGCGGGCGCTGTGATGGAAGCTGGAGGTATCTCCAAGCGACTGATTGGCTTTTGCGATGCCTGCTTCGGGTTTCTTCCAGGTGGGCTTGCCAATGCCAATATCGGTGCTTCGATGATCTTTGGCGGCATTTCAGGGTCAGCGGTGGCTGACACATCGGCTGTTGGATCAGTGATGATCCCTGCGATGGAGCGCGAAGGATATTCGCGGGAATATAGTGCCGCCATTACTGCCGCAACCTCGCCTGTAGGGATGATTATCCCGCCGTCCATCCCCATGATTGTCTGGAGTTTCATTTCCGGACAATCGCTAAACGAGCTTTTTATGGCGGGGATTATTCCTGGCATTTTGATCACGATGGCCATGTCGGTGGTCAGTACATGGATCTGTCAGAAAAGGGGATATCAAAGGGGATTTCGAGCCTTTAAAACCTCCTATTTCGTTTCCTCACTGATGGATGGTCTTTTGGCTATCGGAGCGCCGGTCCTGATTGTCGGTGGTATTCTAAGTGGTGTCTTCACGCCAACGGAAGCCTCGGTTGTTGTGCTTGCCTATTCCCTGGTGGTCAGCTTTGTTGTCTATCGCGAAATGAAACCTGCACAACTGGGTCGGATCGTTGTAAAGGCGGGCATAACTAGCGCCACGATCATGTTCATCATCTGTGGTGCCACAGTATTTTCCTTTTTCCTGACAGTTGCCGGCGTGCCTGCGCAGATTGGTAACCTGATACTGGGAATTTCGGATTCTCCGCTTGGCTTCATCATAGCGGTTTCAGTCTTGATGTTTGTTTTGGGAATGTTCCTTGACACAACAACTACCATTCTGATGGCTGGGCCTATCATCATTCCCCTGTTCAATCAGGTGGGTGTTGATCCTCTGGTTGCTACAATGATTATCTTGGTGGTGCTCGCGATAGGTTTGATCACTCCGCCAGTGGGGTTGTGTCTCTTTGTTGTTTCGTCAATCTGCCCAGTACGGGTCTGGGACGTGGCCAGGGAATGCGTCCCCTTCATTCTGGCAATGCTCTTCGTGACGATGCTGATCTGGATCTTCCCTTCTATCGTGACATGGGTGACGCCATGAGACTGTTTGCTCCCTATCTTAGCCTATGCCGTTGGCTGGCGAAAATTACGGCTGTGCTGCTTGGAGTGGCTTTGACCGCCATGTTCTTCTGTGTTGGCATTCAGGTTTTTGTTCGCAGTCTACTCTCCATGTCAGTGCTTTGGCTTGATGACATCCTGATGTCTTGCTTCGTTGTGGCTATCTTCAGCGGTATCGCTCTTGGTTTCAGATCTCGCTCGCATTTGGCGACTACGATTATCGTGGAAGGATTTGGCGAACTTGCCGCACGCGTTTTCGGGCATCTGGTTGGTCTGCTGTGTGTGGTCTCCATGGCTGGCGTTGCCTGGTACGGCATTGAATTCGCAGAGAGTGCCTTTGGACAGTTCACCCCGGTTCTAAGGCTACCGCTTGGATGGGTCTACCTGATCATTCCTGTTTCCGCGGCTATCTCAATTCTCTTTATTCTTGAAAATCAACTCGTAAGAAAGGATCCTCAACATGACTGAACGAGCTGTAGAGGGTATGTCATCTGTCGCTTTCATTGGCGCTGGCGTTATGGGCCGGCCTATGATTGCCAACCTTCGTAAATCGGGTTTCTCTGTCAAAGCCTTCGACCTCAGCCCCGTGGCGGTAGAAAACCTGCGCAGCGATGGGGTCGAAGTTGCCGAAACTCTTGCTGACGCAGTTGAAGGTGTTGATGCCATTGTTACCATGCTTCCGGATACACCGCATGTGCAAAGTGTGCTGATGGGGGATGGCGGAATCGGAAATATCCTTCCTTCTGGCATGCTTGTTATTGATATGAGTACGATTTCAGCATCGGGCATTCAGGCAATTGGAGAACAACTGGCTAAGAACGGCGTTGAGCTGTTGGATGCGCCGGTTAGCGGTGGCGTCAAGGGGGCAATCGGCGGTACGCTTTCCATCATGTGTGGCGGTTCTGATGTGGCCTTTGAGCGTGCACAGCCAGTGCTAACTGCCATGGGAACGACGATCACCCATGCCGGCAAACTGGGCATGGGGCAGGTCTTCAAGATGTGCAACCAGCTGATGGTTGGAGTTCATATTCAAGCCATGTGTGAAGCCTTTGCCCTCTGTCGTGCGCAGGGTGCTGACCTCGATTTATTGCGTAATACGCTGATGGGCGGGGCTGCCGCGTCATGGATGCTTGAGAATCTTGGACCTCAGGTCATTGCCAAGGATGACAGTGCTGGCTTCCGGATCGATTTGCAGCTTAAGGACTTGCGCCTCGCAGGCGAGGCTGCATTCGAGAAGGGTCTGGCCCTGCCTGGTTTGGCGATGGCTACAGCTCTCTATCTTGAAGCACGAGCCCATGGAGAAGGATCCAATGGCAACCAAGCCATGTTCCGCACATACGACAGGCTGACCAATCAGGAATAGTCAACTTTAGACCGAAAAACGATCAAACGGAATAAAACATATGAAAATTGTAATTGGTTCAGACCATGCGGGATTTCCGCTCAAGGCCGGTATTATTACGCATATCGAGTCTTTAGGTCACGAGGTAACTGACGTAGGCTGCTATGATGCTGGAGAAGTCGACTTCCCGGATGTTGCCAACACGCTCGTTGATTTTCTGCTCGAAGGCAAGGCGGAGAGGGGCATCATGGTTTGCGGCACAGGCGTGGGCGCAGCTATCGCCGCCAACAAGAGGGCCGGTATCCGTGCGGCTGTTGGACATGACGTGCATTCTGCCCATCAATGTGTTGAACATGACAATGTCAACGTTCTCTGTATTGGGGCGCAAATTGTTGGGTTGTGGCTGGCCCGAGATCTGGTTTCAGCATTTCTGGAAGCGGAATTCTCCACCAGCGAGGAATTCCGCCGCCGTGTCTGCAAGCTTTCAGAGATGGAACTCAAGGGCTAAGCAACCTTATGATATATATAGTAGGTTCTATTAACCTGGACTATGTCGCTCGGCTGGAGGCTTTGCCTCTGCCGGGTGAAACTGTCCTCGGCTCTTCGCTCGTCAAAAGTCCTGGCGGTAAGGGGGCTAATCAGGCTGTTGCAGCAAAGCGAGCTGGCGCGTCGGTGCGTATGATCGCTTGCACGGGAAGAGACTTGGACGGTGAACTGGCGACCAAATTCTTGGCTCAAGATGGCGTTGATCTTTCTGGCGTTGAAAGAACAGAGATGCCTACCGGTATTGCGATCATTGAAATAGACGCAAAGGGCGAAAACTCGATTGCTGTGCTTCCCGGAGCCAATCAAGCTGTCTCTTCAGACATGGTGAAGAAGTATCTGCAAGGTCTGAATAATAGCGACATCGTTGTGCTTCAACAGGAGATTCCGCAAGAGGCCACGTTGGCGGCTCTTTGCATGGCAAAGCAGGCTGGAGCTATGTCTATCCTTAATGTCGCGCCTGTGTTAGCCGATAGTGGGGATGTCGTTGCGCAGGCTGACCTGATTATCGTCAACGAAACTGAGTTCGAGAAGATTGCTGGCCTTGCAGCGTCATCGAATGCTGCCGAACAATGGTGCCAGCAAACAGGCAAGGCGTTAGCTCTTACACTCGGGGCTGATGGCGCGATTCTCGCGGGTGTCGGCGAAAGCATCCATATCCGACCTCCTGCTATTGATCCTGTTGATACAGTCGGCGCTGGGGACACCTTTTGCGGTTATCTGGCTGCTGGATTGCACAACGAGCTTTCCTACAAAGATGCAGTCGAAGCGGCCGTAGTCGCATCCGCCAAGGCTTGTCTGGCTTCGGGCGCGCAAGAAGCGATGCCGTGGGCCAAAGACATCGAGTTTTAGGAAAATTATATCGATCAATTGCTGAGAGATGCGTAAAATTATAGGGAAACGCTTAGGCCATATCTTCTGTCGAGAAAAAGGAAAATGTGATTAGTCCAATGAATCCAAGATATTAGGTTTCTAAATGGTTAGAAATTAGGGAGGTCTGGTGTCTTTAATTCGTTCGGGGTTGTCGTTTGCCGTGGTATTAAGAGCTTGATGGTTTAGCGGATCTGGGCGACTACTGTTGAAAAGGCTTCTTCTCTGGGCGAGTTTATAGTTCTCTAAGAGTAACCGAACGAGGTTCCCTCGTGCTTTTTGCGGTTTTCGTCCGCTAAGGAAGAGCTTTGTGAGTTTTTAAGGGGCGATGCACTGAGAAAATCGTCATTGGCTCCATTTGGGCCTCGTAACCCGAGCCGCCTGAGGCCCAAGATGCGTTTGAGATGGGCGAACAGCATCTCTACTTTCTTTCGCAGCTTGCATGAGTTGGCAAAATCTTTGGTTTTGGCTATTTCACGGGCCATCTGGCGCGCTCCTTCATATTTTGAACGCAGAATCATGCGTGGAGCTCCCTTTGGACAGCCTTGTTGCCTGAGGCCACAGACTTTGCAGACTTCTTTTGCTGCTCCGCATTTGACAAAATTGGGGGTATATCTCTTCCGACTGATGGTAAGGTAAAGACGGAGATTATCAGCGTCAATTCCTAGGCAATTATTCAGCAAGTGTCATGCGTTGAACATGAATTAAGTTGCCATGGGATCTAGGGGAGCACAGTTTTAGACGCTGAACGCCTCAACGACAGCTTTGATAGGCAAGGCTAAAAAGGCAACGCTCCGCCGAACGTCAACTTACCGCCCGGAACAGACCTGCGCGAAGCAGGCACAAAATCGCTTGTTGCCATTCGCGTCAATCGACCAGCGCCGGGCTACTTGGTTTGAATGCATTCATTGCAGATTGAAGCGTTCAGTCAGCTGGAGACCCGCAAAAACCCAGTAATTTAATCGCTGGAATTTCGTCATGACTGACAGCCACGGTTCATTGCAGCGCTGATTGCGCTGTTTTCGATGATATTTGGTCTGTTTTCTGCCCTTCAGGCAGACGCATGCCATGGCGCTTCTCCGTTCATGGAAGATCAAGCGATCAAAATTGTAGGCAAGGTTGGCCAGCGTCAGTTTCGTTTCAGCCCGCGCCAAGCCGATTGTTCGGATGAACAAACTATAGCGGTTCTTCTGATGAGCAAAGACATGCTCGACACGGGCGCGGATTGAGGACTTCTTCGCATTGGCACGAGATGTTGCCATTGGCATGGGTTTGCCTGCTGGCTTGCGTCGATGGATTTGGCTCGTCAGCATATTGCTGGCCAGCCATTTCTCATTGCTCTGAGAACGATAGGCACTATCAGCCCAGACATCGGAGGCAGTATTATCCTTACGCAAAACATGCCTTAACTGACGGCCGTCCGCATCAGCGGCCGACGTAACCGTACTGCCCCTTATGAAGCCGAACTTGCGATCAATGCTGATATGGCTCTTGTAGCCAAATACTGGAAGGGCAATCTGAGGCAATGGCGTTCCGTCTGGCCGATAGCGCACCTTCCCGCCAACTTTCAGTGTCCAGCGGGCATTGGTATCCTTTTGCGCGGCCTTGTTCGGCTGGCCTGGCCAAATCTCTTTAGCAGATAGCCTGACTTGACCGCTTCCTTCTCACCATCCGTGTTGCGCTGCTTGGGAGCAGGAATCAACGTGGCATCCACTATCTGCCCCGACATAGGAATGTAGCCCTTCTTGTGCAATTGCCAATCAAAGGCCTTCATGACGCGCTTCAGAGTGCCTGTCTCCGTCATGCGATTGCGGAAGTGTCGGATGGTATTCTCGTCGGGAGTGGTGCCACCAAGTTCAAAGTTCAAAAACCGCATCCAGGACAGGCGATCACGGATCATGAATTCCATTTTGGCATCAGACAAATTGTGCTGGGCCTGCAGGATCAGGACCTTGAACATGGACACTGGGTCAAACGGCGGGCGTCCGCCCTCGGACCCGTCGCCGTAACCGAGACCTTCGACAAGCCAGCCGCGGAAATACTCAAAGTCAATCGTGGCATCGAGAACCTCAAGTGGATCACCATGCTTGCTCAGACGTTCAACATGCTCGGAAAGACCGAAAAGATTGCCTGGATTCATACCACATCCCCCATGACCTCAGGGAATCACACACCCGTCCAAATTGCGAGGGGCTTTTGCGGGTCTCCAGCTCCACTCAACACTAAAGAATTCAAGAAAACCGTGGAAAGGGCCATAGACCTTTGCATAGGTTTGTGTAGCAAAATGTGTAGCAAATTTGGGGGCTCTTGCGGCGGCTCGCAATCTAAGCGATTGAACTTACGACATAAAATCCAATTTATCGCTAGGAAAATGGCGGAGAGGAAGGGATTCGAACCCTCGAGACAGTTACCCGCCTACGCCCTTAGCAGGGGCGCGCCTTCGACCACTCGGCCACCTCTCCGCGGACCTGTTTAAAGATCATGGGGGGTTGAATCAATGGCTATTTTGTCATGAGAATGACATTTCCACATATGCCTCATGGCGAACAGGCATAAACTCCCAAGTTCCCAGAATAGTGAGGAACCATGCCATTTTCCACGCATCGTCAATCACTTGAGGAGAGTTCAGCGCAATTGGCCGGACCTATTGGCCGACCAGATTGGTGGCCGGAATCAGTGCCCATTGAGTCCGATGCAAAAGAAGCCCATGAAAATGCACCATGATTGGCTGACCTCTTTTCGACCACAAGCGAGTCCTCTGGCACGCATTTGGCACACGGCAATCATCAAGCGCCTCAGGCGCTCAGAACGCTGTTCAGATAGTGCTCGAACACGGGATATCCGTCCCGCGCAAAATCGAAATTTCCAAACGGCAGCAGAGCCATGTTGATCATGCCGATAAGAATATAGAGAAAGCCCATGGCAGCCTGTTCGGGTTCCACGCCGGGGCGCAACTGCCTTGCGTCATGCAGCCTGGTGTAGGCGCAAAAGAGAACTTGTTTATAGAGCCGGTACTTGTCGTCCAGAAACTCTGCGAGGTCGCGGTCCTTCACCGAGATTTCCATGTTGTGCATGATGATGAAGAATGCTCGTCCGACAACGTTGTTGTCTTCGAACAGCTCAAGCAGATTGTTGATCTCATGTCTGAATCGGGTTGCCGGGTCATGCTCCGGCAGGTTCAGCAGGGTTTCCTTGATCGGCTCGAAGAAGGGCATCACATGCTCCTGCCAGATCGCCTTGATCATCTCGGATTTGTCCGGAAAATGGCCATAGAAGGCACCACGCGTCACCCCTGCCCGCTCGGCGATTTCGTTCAATGTCGTCGCCGTGTAGCCCTGTTTTTGAAACAGTTCTGCACCAGCCTCAAGCAAGGCCTGATAGGTTTTCTCTTTTTCTGCTTTGGTTTTGCGGGCCACTGTCTTTGTCCATGAAACGCGTCTGTTAACCTCGATCCTCCCTAAGAGGTGCATAGCAGTTATGGGGCGACATTTCCACTTTGCATTTATTCATACACGAATGTATATATAATCCACGAACGGCAAAAATTTACAATGCGCCATAAGTACGCGCTAACTCACTCCCGGTTTGGTCTATGACAAAAAATCTCGTGTTCCTCGGCCTGATGGCTCTCTTGCTGTCCGGATGCAACAACGATTTGTTTTCTTCTGCCGATGCCAATGAAACTGCTATCGAAGATGCCTCCGCCCGTCCGGCAAAAATTGCGACTGCACATCAGGTTGCTCTCAGTCTTCCAAAGGCCTTTCCCGGTGTCACCAAGGCGTCCCGGAAGGCCATTCTGTCCTTCCGGGTTGATGGTCAGATTGAGGACTTTCCTGTGCATGCCGGTGAGATCCTATCCAAAGGCGAGCTCATCGCTCGACTGGATGCAACGCCCTATCACAATGTCGTTGACGCCAGACAGGCTGACTTTGACCTGGCCAAGATCAGCCTGGAGCGGACACAGAAGCTGTTTGAACAGGACCATGTGGCCAAATCGACGCTGGACTCGGCACGTTCAACCTTCCAGTCAGCCGAGGCCGCATTGAAGGCAGCCAGCGACAATGTCGACTATACCAGCCTCGCAGCCCCCTTCGATGGGCTGGTCGCCAAGACCTATGTTGAACGCTACCAGACGGTTTCGGCTGGAACGCAGATCGTGCAGTTCGAAGGCACCGAGAATATCGATGTGGTGTTCAACGTGCCTGAAAAGCTGTTCCTGCGGTTCAACCCAAAAAAACTGGCCATCAAGCCAACGCTCAATATCGAGTTTGATGCCCTTCCCGGCAAAAGCTATCCGGCACAATACAAGGAAATCGATACCATCCCGGACAGTGTGACCCGCTCCTATGCGGTAACGGTAACAATGCCCCGTCCCGCCGATCTGACAGTCTTTTCCGGCATGAGCGTGACGGCAAGCCTCAATCTGGCGGAACTGCTGTCCAACAGCGATGATGGCGGCGTGCTGGTTCCGCTCGAAGCGGTGTTTGAGAAGGACGGCAAACGCTGGGTCTGGAAGCTTGACGAAAAGAGCGAAGCGCACAAGACCGAGGTGAAGGTATACGGCATTCAGGATGGCAGCATCCGTGTTTCGGATGGCTTGAAAGACGGCGACAAGGTGATCGCGCTCGGCGTGTCCTATGTTACCGAAGGCCTCAAGGTTCGTCCCTTCAAGAAGGAAGGCGGGCTCTGACCCTGCCCTGCCGATCGCACCAATCCGATTGACCAACCTTTTCGTGCAAGTCCGTCCCAGCGTTTGAAGTCCGTTGCGGGGATGCTTCAGGAAGACAGCAATGAAACTTACCGACTACGCCATTGAGAACAAAGTCTTCAGCTGGATGATGACCTTCCTGCTTCTTGCCGGCGGCATCTACGCCTACATGAATCTGGGCCGTCTGGAAGACCCCGAGTTCACGATCAAGGAAGCTGTCATCGTCACAGCCTATCCAGGCGCCTCGCCGCTGGAAGTGGAAGAGGAAGTCACCCTGCCGGTTGAAACCGCGCTGCAACAGCTGCCCTATGTCAAACATATCACCTCCATTTCCTCTTCCGGCCTCAGCCAGGTAACGGTGGAGATGAAGGACAAATACCGCAGTGCAGAACTCAGGCAGATCTGGGATGAAATGCGTCGCAAGATCCATGACATGGAATCGTCCCTGCCGTCCGGCTCCTACTCCCCGGTCATCAACGACGACTTTGGCGATGTCTATGGCATCTACATGGCCATCACCGGCGACGGCTACAGCCATCAGGAATTGAGCGATTATGCCGACTATCTGCGGCGTGAACTGGTGCTTGTGGATGGCGTTGGCAAGGTGACCATTGGCGGCACTCTGCAAAAGCAGATCATTCTTGAAATCAGCCGTGCCAAACTGGCCGCACACAACATTTCCATAGCGTCCCTGACGTCTTTGCTGCAAAACCAGAATGTCGTGTCCAATGCCGGCAGCATCAGGGTTGGTAGCGAATATGTCCGGATCAGTTCCACCGGCGATTACAGCAACGTCGACCAGATCAAGGATATCCTTTTGGGACAGGCCGGCGACGATGTGGTCTATCTTTCTGATATTGCCGACGTGAAGGTCGATTATGCCGACCCGCCCAGCCACGTCTATCGCTTCAATGGCAAACCGGCGCTGACGGTTGGCATTTCCTTTGCCGATGGAGTCAACGTCACCGAGGTTGGCGATCTGATCAGCCAGCGCCTTAAGCAACTGGAGAGCAGCCGTCCGGTTGGTGTCGAGCTGCACACGATCTACAATCAACCCGAGCAGGTCACAGCATCCATCGACGACTTCCTGATCAACCTTGGAGAATCGATCATCATCGTCATCGTGGTTCTGCTGGTTACCATGGGGTTGCGGTCCGGCATCCTTATGAGCGTCATCCTGCTGCTGACCATCTGCGGCACACTGATGGTGATGAAGCTGATCGGAATGCCGCTCCACCGGGTTTCCCTCGGCTCGATGATTCTGGCGCTCGGCATGTTGGTCGACAACGCCATCGTGATAACCGATGGCATTCTGGTGGGGCTCAAACAGGGACTGACCAAGGTCAAGGCCGCCCACCGCATTGTCACGCAGACAGTCTGGCCGTTGTTCGGTGCGACAGCCATCTCCATCGTCGCCTTCGCGCCAATTGGCCTTTCGCCAGACAGCACCGGGGAATATGCCGGCTCCCTTTTCTGGGTCCTGATGATTTCACTGACGATCTCGTGGATTCTCGCCATCACCCTCACACCATTCCTTGCATCCGTCATGTTCTCCGAGTCTCAGGTGCAACAGGAAGAAAGTGACGAGGCCATCGACCCCTACAAGGGCTTTGTCTACCAAATCTACAAGGCGCTTCTGCTGTTCTCGCTCCGCTGGCGCTGGGGCACGATGATCATCATGGCCGGAGCCATGGCAGCGGCTATCTATGGCTTTGGATTTGTCGGTCAGTCCTTCTTCCCGACATCCAAACTGCCAATGCTGACCGTCGACTACTGGCTGCCGCAAGGGTCGGATATCCGTGCCACCATGGAAGACATGGACCGGCTCGAAGAGATCATGAAGAAGAACGACAAGATCAAGCAGATCACCTCGACCATCGGTGCGGGTGCCCAGCGTTTCATGCTCACCTACAAGGCGGAGCGAACTTATCCGAACTATGGCCAGTTCATTGTCGAGGTGAAGAATTTCGACGACATTCAGGAGGTCCGCCAATGGCTCGACAAGGCATTGCACGAGGCTGCACCCTATGCCTTCGTCAAAACGAGCCGCTTCGAACTCGGCACAGCGGCAGGCGCCAAGATCGACGCCCGGATCACCGGCCCGAACCCGGTGGTGTTGCGCCAGTTGGCTGACAAGGTCATCGATATCTATCGCAATGATCCCGATGCAGTGAACATCCGTCACGACTGGCAGGAACGGACCAAGGTTCTGCGGCCACAGTTCGCCGAAGCGGAAGCGCGGCGTCTTGGCATCACCAAAGCGGACATTGATCGCGCCATCCTGTTGAATGTCCATGGCCTGACCATTGCTTCTGCGCGCGATGGCTCCGATATCCTGCCAATCGTGATCCGTCCGCCGCTCAGCGAGCGCAGCAGCGTCGACCAACTTGGTGACATTCAGGTCTACAGCTCCGTTCTTTCGCGTTATGTCAGCATTGATCAGGTCGTCAAGTTCATTGATCTGGCCTGGGAAGACCCGTTGATCATGCGGCGTGACAGAAAGCGCACCATTCAGGTCTGGGCTGACGCCGACCCCAATTCGAACGTCACCAGTCTGGCGCTGTTTGAACGCCTCAGAGGCAAGGTCGAAGCGCTGGAACTACCGCAAGGTTATGAACTCAGCTGGGGCGGCGAATATGAAAACCAGACCAAGGCGACGGGGGCAGTTTTTGCCAATGTGCCGCTCGGTGTGCTGGTCATGTTCGCCATCACGGTCATGCTGTTCAATTCTGTCAAGCAGACGCTCGTGGTCTGGATGACGGTTCCGCTTGCCATCATAGGCGTCACAGTCGGTCTGCTGCTTTTCAATCTGCCGTTCAGCTTCACCGCACTCATCGGGTTCCTGTCCCTGTCGGGGATGTTGCTCAAGAACGGCATTGTGCTCATCGAAGAGATCAAGCGGCTCAACGAAGAAGATGGACTGTCGATTCATGATTCCATCACACGGGCAGCAGTTTCGCGACTGCGTCCGGTGACCATGGCGGCACTGACCACCGTTCTGGGCCTTGTGCCACTGATCACGGATATCTTCTTCAACTCGCTGGCCGTGACCATCATGTTTGGCCTTGCTGCAGCAACCGTGCTGACGCTTATCGTCGTACCGGTGCTGTTCGCCATCTTCTATGGCGTGCGCTTCCGGCGTGGCGAGACGATCTAGCGCGCATTCTGTTAAATCGACCTCGATTTAACGAAAAGAATTCGCGCCCAAACAAATAGATAGAGCAAGTCAAGTGAATGCAAATGAACGCGACAAGCTCTAGGCACTGTAGTCATACCTTTTCAGGGCTGTTTCGGCTGCCCTGGGAAAACCCGGTCCCCACGTAGACCCACGAAGCCGGGTTCCTGTCCGGAACGGGCTAAAAGCCCGCAATGGAAGACAATCACGTCAGCATCAGACAATTCTGACGCTGACGTGATCTGTTCCGCAAGGGTTGCCTCTCCCCTCCTCCACATGGCCATTTTGTCTCCCTCGGGTTCCCGTCGTACTGCAACGCAGTGACGGTGCTTTTCAACGGGTTCATTTGAAACTTTAATTCGAACATTTTCCAAATATATTCTACCCAAACCTCGAGTCTGTAGCCTAAATGTGCGCCCTCGGTTTCGCTTCCAATTTATTTCGAACTTTTATCTTGCTATTTCGAAATTAAACGCGCATCTTCTGGTGATATTGGAGGGAGACATGGAAAATCTGATTCCGCGCCACAAGGACATTCTGGATATCGCCAAGCGAGACGGCCGTGTTGACGTCGACAGTCTGGCTGCCAGTTTCAATGTCACCCCGCAGACCATCCGCAAGGATCTCAATTTTCTCTGTGACGGAGAGATGCTTGAGCGGGTGCATGGTGGGGCCATCTTCCCGTCTGGTGTTGCCAACTATGCCTATGCCGCCCGCCGCCAACATGCAGCCGCCGAGAAGGCTGCCATCGGCAAGGCAACAGCGGCACTCATTCCGGACAGCGCCTCTCTCATCATCAACATCGGGACCACGACCGAACAGGTCGCCCATGCGCTGGTACGCCATGACAGCCTCATGGTCATCACCAACAACATCAACGTCGCCAACATCATGCACACCGGCTCAAACGCCGAGGTGGTTGTTGCCGGCGGCATGCTGCGCAAGGAAGACGGCGGTCTGGTCGGCGAAGCAACGGTCGACTTCATCCGTCAGTTCAAGGTGGACTTTGCCATCATCGGCACCTCAGCCATCGATGAGGACGGAACCCTGCTCGACTATGACTTCCGCGAGGTTCGGGTGGCGCAGGCGATCCTCCAGCACGCCCGCAAGACCATCCTAGTTTCCGATTCCATGAAATTCGAACGCACGGCACCGGTGCGCATAGGCCATCTCTCCGACGTGGACTATTTCGTGACCGACACCCTGCCAAGTGAAGACATTCAGGCGATTTGCCACGATGCAGGAACCGAAATCATCGTGGCAGCCCCAGACAAGAGCGAGAACGAACAATGACAAACGAAGTCAAGGACATCTTCGTCGTAGGCGGCGGCATCAACGGCTGCAGCATCGCGCGTGACGCGGTGGGGCGCGGCTACAGCGTGACGCTGGCGGAAATGCATGATCTGGCCAGTGCGACATCGTCCGCCTCGACCAAACTCATTCATGGCGGGCTGCGCTATCTTGAATATTACGAGTTCCGCCTCGTTCGCGAGGCCCTCAAGGAACGCGAAGTAGTCTGGGCCAATGCCCCGCACATCGTCTGGCCGCTGCGCTTCGTTCTGCCCTATTTCAAGGGCGGCATCCGGCCTGCATGGTTAATCCGTATCGGTCTGTTCCTTTATGACTACATCGGTGGACGCAAGAAGCTGCCAGCAACTGCAGACATCAACATGAAGACCGACCCGGTGGCCGCGCCGCTGAAACCACTGTTCACCAAGGCCTTCGAATATTCCGATTGCTGGGTCAATGACTCCCGCTTCGTCGTACTCAACGCCATGGACGCCCAGAAGCGCGGGGCGGACATTCTGGTTCGCGAGAAGGTCGTCTCCCTCGTCTATGACAAGGACATCTGGACCATCACGACGGAAAACCAGATCAACGGCAAAAAGACCGAGCACAAGGCCAAGATGGTCGTCAACGCCTCCGGACCATGGGTCGACCATGTCATCGGCGAAGCGCTCAACACGCCACATGACCGCAACGTCCGCCTCGTGCAGGGCAGTCACATGATCGTCAAGAAGATGTTCGACCACAAGCGCTGCTACATCTTCCAGAACAATGACGGCCGTATTGTCTTTGCCATTCCATACGAGGAAGACTTTACGCTCATCGGCACAACCGATCATGACTTCGAGGGAGATCTCAACGCCGACAAGATTCAGGCCACGGAAGAAGAGCTGCTGTATCTCTGCAATGCTGCCAGCGACTATTTCCAGAAGCCGGTAACGCGCGACGATGTTGTCTGGAGCTTCTCGGGTGTGCGTCCGCTCTATGACGACGGCGCCTCTGCCGCTCAGGAAGCAACCCGTGACTATGTCCTGCGTCAGAAACCCGAAGATCACGATGAATCCATCATTCACATCTTCGGCGGCAAGATCACGACCTCGCGCAAGCTGGCCGAGGCTGTCGTCAAGAAGATCGAACACAAGCTTGGAGCCCGCAAGCCCAAATGGACCAAGGTTGCTCCGCTGCCCGGCGGCGACTTTGCCGCTGAGGACTTCGACAGCCTGCTGGCCAAACTCAGGGCCGAACACCCCTATCTTGAAGACAAGCATGCCTATCGCCTGATGCGCCTCTATGGCACGCTGGCACGCGATCTGCTGGCAGGCGTAACCTCCAAAGAAGGGCTGGGGCAGCATTTCGGTGCCGACCTCTACGAGGCCGAGGTGCGCTACCTCATCGAAAGGGAATGGGCAATCACCGCCGAGGACATCCTGTTCCGCCGCACCAAATGTGGTCTGAGTTTCACTCAGGATCAGATTTCCGCCCTAGATGCCTTTATGAAGGCCCAGTAACCCGATAGGATTTGGGCAGGTGGCCGACAACCCGCCTCCTGCCCTCCTCGGGCTGTCTTGCTCATTACCCGTAACTGGGCCTGCAGCTGGGCCCGCAACTGGGCCTGCAGCTGGGCCGGTCGCAGATTTCATCACTTATCGTTTCAGCATTCGCGGAGGAGGCGAACTGTTCATGAAAAAATCCTACGTCATGGCGATCGATCAGGGAACCACATCGTCCCGCGCCATCCTGTTCGATAGCAACTACCGTATCTGCTCCGTCTCCCAACGAGAATTCACGCAGTATTTCCCGAAATCCGGCTGGGTTGAACATGACCCCGAAGAGATCTGGGAAAGCGTGATCTCCACCTGCCGCGACGCCATGGAAAATGCCGGGGCTCACGCAGCCGACATCGCCGCCATCGGCATCACCAATCAGCGCGAAACGACCCTTGTCTGGGACAAGCGCACCGGTGAATGCATCTATAATGCAATCGTCTGGCAGGACCGCCGCACTTCAGACTATTGCAAGAAGCTGGTCGAGGAAGGCAAGGAAGAGACCGTCATCGAGAAGACCGGTCTGCTGATCGACCCCTATTTCTCCAGCACCAAGGTTGCCTGGATCATCGACAATGTGGAAGGGGCGCGCCAGAAGGCGGAAGATGGCCATCTGGCATTCGGCACCATCGACAGCTTCCTGTTGTGGCGGCTCACCGGGGGCAAGGTCCATGCGACCGACGCCACCAACGCCAGCCGTACCATGCTCTACGACATCCACAATGCCCGCTGGAGCAGCACCCTGCGCCAACTGCTCGATCTGCCGCAGAATCTCGCTCGCCCGGATGTCCGCGACTGTGCGTCCGATTTCGGCGAAAGCCTGCCGGAACTGTTTGGCGGTCCGATCAAGATTGCCGGCATTGCCGGTGACCAGCAGGCCGCAGCGATCGGTCAGGCGTGTTTTGAGCCGGGCATGCTGAAGTCCACCTACGGCACAGGCTGCTTTGCGCTGCTCAACACGGGCGAAAAACCGGTCAAATCGGAGAATCGTCTGCTCACGACCATCGCCTACCAGCTCAATGGCAAGCCGACCTTCTGCCTTGAAGGCTCCATCTTCATTGCTGGTGCCGCCGTTCAGTGGCTTCGAGACGGGTTGGGCATCATTGAGCGCGCCAATCAGGCAGGCCCCCTCGCCCGCAAGGCAGACGAAAACCAGCAGGTTTATCTGGTACCGGCCTTTGTCGGACTCGGCGCGCCCTATTGGGATGCGGATTGCCGGGGTGCTATGTTCGGTCTGACACGCGGCACGGGGCCGGAGGAAATCTGCAAGGCGACGCTCGAGTCGGTCTGCTACCAGACGCGCGATCTGCTGACAGCGATGAAAAAGGACTGGAAAGGCCACAACGGCACCATCCTTCGGGTTGATGGTGGCATGGTCGCCTCCAACTGGACGATGCAGTTCCTCTCCGACATCCTGAACGCGGTGGTCGAACGTCCGCGTGTTCTGGAAACCACAGCCCTCGGTGCGGCCTATCTGGCTGGCTCTCAGGTCGACTTCTACCCGGACAGGGATGAATTCGCCAAGAGCTGGGCGCTCGAGCACCGCTTCGAGCCTTCCATGGACGAGGTTGTGAGGGAAAGCAAATATGAAGGCTGGCTTGATGCTGTTCAGAGGACACTGAGCCGCTAGGCAGCTTTTCCGACCCGAAATCTCTGTTACCTATACATGCATAGCTACATAGAATCTGTAGCTATGCATTTTTAGTTGGTCTGCCGAAGCAACATTCCCGGTGCATTTTCCCCCTCTGGTGGGTTAGTCAAAGGTCATTCCCGCCAAGAACCGCATTGTGATACTCTTTACGGGATCAAGTCGAATTCATGACCACAGCGACTGGATCTGCTGTAGGGCATGGCTTCGTTGAACCAGGGGCTAAGACAAAAGCGACATGCGATTTCCTCGGTACAGAGAGGAAATCGTCGGCCCGAACAGGCTGCCATCCATTGGCAGCGAAACAGGCTTTGAACAGAGACCCAGAATGACCGATCTCGCTTCTCCTCCAGACCCGATTCGCCTCAGGCACAGGCATCTTGAAAAAATTGCCATGGCCGCGTTGAATGTCGGCTGCATTCTCATGGAATCCGGCGCCAAGGCCGAAGTCGTGCGCAACGGAATTGTGATGGTTGTGTCCGGCCTTGGGGCCGAAACCATCGCCGTGCGCATTGGCTACGCGTCCATCAGCCTGACGGTGCGTGGCGGTGGCGACAACACCATCAGCCGCCTGTTGCAGGTCGGCCACCACGGCGTCAACCTGCAACTGAACAATGCCGCCAGAGCGCTGGCCGTCCGGGCATCGCAAGGCGGCATGGAGCCTGAAACCATTGTCGAGGAAGTACAGACCCTCCGAAAGATCACACCAAAGCACCACTGGGTCATCGTTGCACTCGCAACCGGGCTTGCCTGCGCATCCTTCGGTCAGCTTCTGGGCACTGACGCCACGGCTTTCCTGCCAATCTGGTTTGCCGGTTTCATCGGACAGACCATCCGCCACTTCATGGTGCTGAACAAGCAGAACCTGTTTGCCATGGTCGCCATCGTGGCCTTCGTTTCTTCCGCCATTGGTGGCCTCATCGCCCAGCTGTTTGGTAGTGCGACACCGGAAATGGCCATGTTCTCCTCTGTGCTGCTGCTCGTACCCGGCGTCCCCTCGATGAACGCCCAGACCGACATCATGGAAGGCTCTCCGACGCTTGGCAGCGCCCGCGCCCTCACCGTCATGATGATCCTTGTCTTTCTTACCGTTGGCGTCGCCCTTTCCCGCGCCATCCTGATGCGCTTCGGGGCGAATGACGTGTTGTTGAGCCACGGGCTTGCGCATCATGTCATCTTTGGCGGCATCGCGGCAGCAGGCTTCGGCATCCTCTTCAATTTCAGCTGGCGTACGGTTGGCTGGACAGCGATCGGCGGCGGCATTGCACTGGCTGTCCGGACCCTTGGCATGGACGCGCAATGGGGACTGGCCATGTCCTCAACGCTGGCGGCGGCGGCGGTGACGGTCTATGTCCGCCTGCTTTATCTGTTGCCGGTCTACGTGCCCACTGGTGGCAGCATGCTGGCGATCGCCGGTTGCATTCCGATGATTCCGGGCAGCAGCGCCTCACACGGGCTGGTCGGTCTGATGACCTTTGCCACCCAGCATGGGAATTATGATGTTCTTTTGCTCGGCAGTTCCGTCGCGTCCCTGCTCAGTGTGCTGTTCACCATCGGCGGCATTGCGGCGGCAATCACCCTGATCAACGAAATCATCAAGCGCCCGAGCTTCCCGACGCTCTAGCGGACAATCCAAAATCCACAAACGGAAATCGATGCGCGGGCCCGTTCAAGACGCCCGCGCATCTATTTTGCGCAACGGGCAGGCGCCGGCAGGTACGTCCGTGCGGTACTGCCCTCTTCCCAAGAAAACCCGGTTCTCCAGCCCCCATCAGCATCACACCGGGCAGGGCCCATAACAAAAAAGGCCCGCACGAAGCGGGCCTTTCGAAACACGATACAGAAATCTGTATTAGCGTTTGGAGAACTGGAAGGAACGACGAGCTTTCGCACGGCCGTACTTCTTACGTTCAACAACGCGAGAGTCGCGGGTAAGGAAGCCACCCTTTTTCAGGATGCTACGCAGCTCTGGTTCGTAGTAGGTCAGAGCCTTTGCAATGCCATGACGGATAGCACCGGCCTGACCGGAGAGACCACCACCAGCAACGGTGCAAACGATATCGAACTGACCATCACGATCAGCAGCAACGATTGGCTGCTTCATGACCATCTGCAGAACCGGACGACCGAAATAGACGTTGTATTCTTTCTTGTTCACGATGATTTTGCCAGAACCTGGCTTGACCCATACGCGAGCAACAGCGTCTTTACGTTTACCGGTAGCATAGGCACGACCATGAGCGTCGAGCTTCTGCACATGAACCGGAGCGGAATCTTCAGCTTCTACGCCTACTGCGGAGCCGAGATCTTCAAGAGACTGAACAGTATCGCTCATTGTTAGGCCTTCGCATTCTTGGAGTTCATGGATTTGACGTCCAGCACTTCTGGGGACTGAGCTTCATGCGGATGCTCGGCTCCACCATAAACGCGCAGGTTGGACATCTGAACGCGGGACAGCGGGCCACCTGGCAGCATGCGCTGTACAGCTTTCTGGATCACACGCTCAGGGAACTTGCCCTCGATGATCTGACGAGCGGTCCGTTCCTTGATGCCGCCCGGATGACCGGTGTGCCAGTAGTATTTCTTGTTTTCGTATTTGCGACCGGTCAGTTTGACCTTGTCAGCATTGATGACGATAACATTGTCGCCGCAATCCATATGCGGGGTGAAGGTAGCTTTATGCTTGCCACGAAGGCGCATCGCGATAAGCGAAGCCAGACGACCAAGCACCAGACCTTCGGCATCGATCAGAATCCATTTCTTTTCGATGTTAGAAGGGTTTGCAGAAAAAGTTTTCATTGCGCTTCCGTAAATCGGTGTCATGTTGACAGCGTGAAACGGCGACCTGTTCGTGGCCGCCGCAATGTCTGGCGCTCCTTTTATAGAAGTCTGTGCTTTTGTCAAGCGTCTTCATCAAAAATACATATGCAAATTCAATAAGTTATTTTTGCGGTAATTAAGTACCACACAAAATTACGTGTTTTAGCCCTCCTGAACTCCCCTTTTTTGCATTTGGTCAAACTCGAGAATATCGCGCCCATTCGCGCACGAGACGAACAAACCGCCCCACTCGTGGCAGCAGGACGGTTTTCCGTTCATTGAATCAGGTCATGAGCCCGATGTGTTGAACTTTCTGTCGCCTACAGCGCGCAGGAAAAGTCATGAAGTCCGGTATCTTCATGGCGATAGGTCGAGCGTGGAGCCTTGGAAGCACCATTGACAGTGCCGAGGAACTTGGCTTCAGCGACCTTCATGCGTTTCCAGCCAAGTTCGCCTGTACGAGCGCCCCCGGATGTCTGGTACACATACATCAGTTCATTGCCGCGCAAGCTGCGCCCTACAGCATGCACCTCAACATCCCGGTCATAGCCGTGATAGTTGATTTTCAGAACATCATGATTCTTGAGGGCTTCGCATGCATATCTGCTTTCCATAACGGTTCTCCTCATTGAACATTTTGTTACGTGTTCATTATCGGAAGCAGAAGGGCGACTTGTAAATTCTCAAATAGTTATCAGGAATCCAAATCATATTGACAGACGTTAACCTTATGGAAGTCATCGCTGCGGTAATCATGGCGTTCCATCCTTAGGTCGTTTGCGGCTGCCCCGTCTTCCTACTCGTGCCCAATTGACTCTTTCTGCCGTTGGCAGTCATTGTCCGGTACATCGAATGAACTGTCTGAGTCTGAGGAGATTGTTATGAGCATTGCGACACTGAGCCCGGAAGCATTGGTCCTGACCGAGCAAGTGGGCACAATCCGGCGCCTGATCATGAACCGCGCCAAGGCCCGCAACGCCCTCTCACTGGACATGATGACCACGCTCATCGACGAACTGACGGCTGCCGAAGCCGACGCTGCGACACGTGTGGTGGTTCTGGCAGCCAATGGCCCCGCCTTTTCTGCCGGTCACGACCTTAAGGAACTCAACGCCCATCGCAATGATCCGGACAAGGGCAAGGCCTTCTTTGACGAAACCTTCAAGACCTGCGCCACGCTAATGCAGACCATTCAGGACATTTCAAAGATTGTCGTCGCTGAAATTCAGGGCACTGCCGCTGCAGCAGGATGCCAGCTGGCGGCCGCCTGCGATCTGGCAATCACGGTCAATGAGGCCGAGTTCGGGACGCCAGGTATCAATATCGGCCTGTTCTGCACCGGCCCGGGCGTGGAATTGACCCGTTCGGTTCCGCGCAAACAGGCCATGGAACTGCTGATTACCGGCGAGATGATCGATGCCCACACAGCCAAAGCCTATGGCATTGTCAATCGCGTGGTGCCTAAAGAATATCTGCGTATCGTGGTCGACAAATACGCCATGGAGATCGCGGGTAAGTCAGCCCAGGCGCTCAGTTTTGGCAAAAGCGCCATCTATCGTCAGGATGAGATGACGGTTGCCGATGCCTATGATCTGGCCGCAGGCGTCATGACAGACAATCTGCTTGCAGACGATGCCGTCGAGGGCATCCAGGCATTTTTGGAGAAACGCAAAGCCGATTGGCCTAGCCTCAAATAGGGAGAGAGACATGGACCATAGCGACTACAGCGTGGATTACCTCAAGGGCATTCTGACTTCGGTCAAGCGGATCGCCCTTGTTGGTGCGAGCAACAAGCCGGAGCGGGCAAGCTATCGCGTGATGCGCTTCCTGCTCGAGATGGGGTATGACGTCATTCCGGTCAATCCGGGACTGGCAGGATCCGAGATCCTCGGGCAGCCTGTCGTTGCCAGCCTCAAGGACATCACCGGCCCCATCGACATGGTCGATGTCTTTCGAAATTCCGAGGCCGCTGGCGATGTGACTGACGAAGCGATAGCCGTCGGTGCCAAAGTCGTCTGGATGCAGCTCAATGTCAGCAACCCGGAAGCGGCGGCCCGCGCTGAAGCTGCGGGTTTGCAAGTGGTGATGGATCGCTGCCCGAAGATCGAATACAGAAGCGTCATGTTCGTCTGATCGGGGCATTTGTGTTGCCCCGATTGGCTCTGCAATCTTCCCTGCCAGACACCATTTCCCGGAAGTCTGATTTCCTTTGTCGGTGCAGATATGGCCATTTCCCGGCGACATCTGCGTTAAAACCGAAATTCATTTTGCCACTTTGCGCAAAGCCCCAGATATTTGGAAAATTTCGCCAACAAGCCGTCAAATTTTGAAACTATATTTTCAATTTTCAAATGGCGGTTTTGGCATGGCTGGTCTAAAGTCAGGCCATATTCCGGTCTTACACACTCTCTGTAACACCAAGGCCAAGTATGACGCGAGGCTTGCCTGAACGCTCTGCTTGCTATCATCAAGAGGATTATTATGAGCGAAGATTCCGCACCCGGCTTTTCCACTTTGGCTATTCACGCAGGCGCACAGGCTGACCCGACCACCGGAGCCCGCTCGACACCTATCTACCAGACGACGTCCTATCTGTTCCGCGACACCGAACATGCGGCCAATCTGTTTGGTTTGAAGGAATTCGGAAACATCTACACCCGCCTGACGAACCCGACAACAGCTGTTCTCGATGAGCGCATTGCAGCTCTTGAAGGCGGTTCTGCCGGTGTTTCGGTTGCATCCGGTCATGCGGCCCAGCTCATCACCTTCCATTCGCTGATGGGCCCCGGTGACAACGTGATTGCAGCCAACAAGCTTTATGGCGGCACCATCAACCAGCTCAACCATACTTTCAAGAGCTTTGACTGGCACGTCAAATGGACCGACGCGCTTGATCCGGAAGCGGCCCGCGCTCTGGTCGACGAAAAGACCAAGGCGATCTATATCGAGAGCCTTGCCAACCCTGGCGGCGTGATCTGTGACATCGAAGGCTTTGCCAAGGTCGCCAAGGACGCCGGTGTGCCGCTCATCGTCGACAACACCATGGCAACCCCCTACCTCTGCCGCCCGATCGAACATGGCGCCAACATCGTCGTGCATTCCATGACCAAATTCATCGGCGGACATGGCAACTCCATGGGTGGCATCATCGTCGATGGCGGCAACTTCGACTGGAGCCAGTCCGACCGGTTCCCAATGGTCAACACACCGCGCGCCGAATACAACGGGGTGAATTTCTACGAGACCTTCGGCCCGATGGCCTTTGCCATCACATGCCGCGCTCTTGGCCTCAGAGATCTTGGCCCGGCCATTTCGCCGTTCAACGCTTTCCAGATCCTGACTGGTGTCGAAACCTTGCCGCTGCGCATGGAACGTCATTGCGCCAACGCGCTTGAAGTCGCCACCTGGCTCGAAAGCAACGACAAGGTCGGCTGGGTTTCCTATGCGGGTCTGGAGTCCAGCCCGCACAAGGCTGCGCAGGAAAAATACATGCCCAAGGGTGCCGGTTCGGTCTTTACCTTCGGTCTCAAGGGCGGCCACGAAGCCGGTGTCAAGTTTATTACCAGCCTCAAGCTGATCAGCCATGTTGCCAACATCGGTGACACGCGTTCGCTGGCGATTCACCCGGCCTCGACCACCCATAGCCAGCTGACCGACGAACAGAAAACAGCTGCAGGAGCTGCGCCGGACACCATCCGCCTGTCCATCGGCATTGAGGATGTCAAGGACATCATCGCCGATCTGGAACAGGCCATGGCCTGAGGGCTCGGCCTTCACCGAGATATCAAGACAAAAGGCCGGACCCAGTCCGGCCTTTTTGCTGTTTGGCGTTCCGGAAAGCACACAGCCCAATGCCGCCGGTCGAGCTGCTCGACAGAGGGTGCGGAATGACTTGCTCTTGCCTATCAATCGTCCTAGGTTCTCTGGCAGACCGCGCATTTCAGGGAAGCCGCATGACGTTTGAAGAAAGATATGGCCTTGCCATCAGCGAATTGAAAGCAACGCCGATCGTGGAAGGCAATTATGCGCCCCCCATGCACAGACTGTTGCGCAGGCTCGGTGTCCGGGTGCGCCCTCCCCATTACAGCCCGATCTGGTTCAATATTTTCGCCACCGGCATTCCCTTTGCCATCCTCTGGGGGGTCTTGATGTGGTTGATCCTGTGGCAGAGCCAAAACATAGAAACCGGCATGGCCTTTGCGGCAGGATTGATTGCCGGGGCCATTTTCGGCGTTTTCATGTCGCTCTATTATCGTTGGTCGTTCAATCGCAACGAACTGACCCGGTGGGACAAACTGGTTCCCGTCGAAATCAAGTCGAACGCATCAATTCAAGACACACCGGACCCAGAGCGGGATGGAGAGCACTAGCCGACCTCACGCGCTTTTGCAAACTTCGGCTGGATTTTCAGTATCGTCTGGCATTGTCCATGAGGTCGCGGAGCAGGATCGTGGCTGTGCCGAGTACCAGCATGGCCCCTGCCTGATGGATGGACGCCAGCACAATCGGCACCGACAACAGCAGAGTCGCAATACCCACCACGATTTGCAGCAGCACCAGAGCGCCAAGAATGTTGGCACCCCGTTTGCCTGCTCCGGCATAGGGATCCCTCAGCATCCGATACCAGAACAACAGACAGAGAAAGGCCACCAGATAGGCCATCATCCGGTGGTTGAACTGGATGGTGGTGTGATCCTCGAAGGGTGACAACCAAATCGGGCTGGTGTCATAGATCTGATCGGGAATGAAGCTGCCCTCCATCAGTGGCCAGCTGTTGTAGATGAGCCCTGAGTGGGTGCCTGCAACCAGCGCACCGAGAAAGATCTGGAACAGGATCGCAAACGCCAGCACCGCCATCAGCCAAACATGGCGATCTGCACTGATGCATTCCGGCATCCGATCTGCCCGTCGGTAGCCCCGGGCCACCCAGAGCAACGCCACGAAGATGACCGAAGCCAGAATCAGATGGGTTGCGAGTCGGTACTGGCTGACATCGACACGATCCACCAGCCCCGAGGCGACCATCCACCATCCGACAGCCCCCTGCAATGCCCCGAGCCCAAGCAACAGAATCAATCTCGGCTTCATCTGGTCCCCGATGCGTTTGCTGAGCCAGAAATAAAGCATCGGCAGAAAGAAGGCGACGCCGATGAAGCGCCCCAACTGCCGGTGCCCCCATTCCCACCAGAAAATGGCCTTGAACTCCTCAAGGCTCATGCCCTTGTTGACGCGCTCATACTCCGGGATCTGCTGGTATTTGTGAAATTCCTCCTGCCATTCAGGAAGGGTGAGCGGCGGAATGGCACCGTGGATCGGCTTCCACTCGGTGATCGACAGGCCGGAGTCCGTAAGCCGCGTAATGCCGCCGACAACCACCATAAGGAACACCAGAAAGGCGACCGAGTAGAGCCAGAAGCGCACCAGATGGCGCGACCGCTCCGCCTTGTCACTGACCGGTTCGACGTAATAGATAGCCCGTTCCAATGCGGCTTCGTTCCTGACCATTCTCGTTCCCTGCTCTTTTCTGGCTCGACTGGCCCGGCGCTCCGGTGCAATCGCATGGCTTTTCATGATGCAGCATCCCTGCTCGCTGGCATCGGGTCAAGCCATTGCAGCGGCAAAGCCTGTGATACTCTAGAAGGATAGAGGCGGATAAGGATCGCAGAGGTCGGGATTCATCACTAAGTCGGAACGATCCGATGGCATTTGACCTTTTCAGCGCGGGCCATCTGGGGTATCACCCCATTTTAGTCAATTCCAACCAGCGGAGACACAATGACAGAGCGCACTCGCAAGTTTTTCGGCATGCTCATGCTTGTTGGCTGGGTCGTTTTCTATGCGGCCGTTGGCATGACGATCGGAGCGGCTGTGGTGGCGAATGCCGGCGCTCTGGCCCAGATCCTGTTTTTCCTGATCACCGGGCTGATCTGGATTGTTCCGGCCGGGCTCATCATCCGCTGGATGGAAAAGCCCAAGACCTAGAACAGGTCCCTATTCTGCCGCCTGCAGAAGATCCTGACTCGCGACTTGCGATACTTCTTCCACCATCATGTCTGTTACAATCAGGCTATCGGAGAAGCCAAGCAACCGAAGCGCATCATGCAGCAGGGTGACGTCGTTTGGATCGATTTTGGGAACGTGGATGAAAGCCAGCGTATCGTCAGCGGATGCAAGGCTCCTGATGGCCTTTTCATTGTCGAAGTTGGCACCAAGATCAATCAGAACCAGATCATAGGCCGCCTCAAGGGCGATCAGAAGCGACTGAAACTGCGATGACCGGTAATCTTCGGTCTCGAGCGCACGGCCTCCTGCGCCGACAACATTGACCAGCCCGGTCCAGTCCTCGTCGATCAGATCGCCGAATCCTGCGTTGCCGTCGAGGAAATCGGCAACACCCCATTTTTTCATGCTCAGCTTGCCCTGAGGCACACTCATGTCTGCCTGCAGAACACCAAGGCACAGATAGGCAACCGAACGCTGGCCAACCAGATGCGCTGCGAGCGGCATGCCATGCGCGCCCCAGTTCTCACCCTGTGCCATCAACACGATGCGGGCGTGAGAGACTTCATCGAGAGCAGCCTCGACACAATCGAACAATCCTTCGACCGGATCGCTTTCCACCAGATCGGGAATTTCTTCTGTCCGAACCGTGGCAATACCCACATCGGCGCTCGGCATGACAGGCAGATCAACTGGCAACGGATAGGCCAGGCGAATTTCGCTCGGCATGCTGATGGATGCCGAGGCCTGCAGGTTTTCTTCCCCGCGTCCTTTGCGTCGAACGGACGCGCCAGCCAATGGCGCAAGCAAGGTCAGACAAAATACCAGAGAAGCTGTCGCCATGGCCCACAGTGCTGGTGCGCGATCCACGGGAGCGGCCGAGGCGATGGCGCGCCCCAACATCCTAGCTGCTGGCGGAATAAGATCCAGAGAAGCCAGCGTCTTCAGCTCCGCCTCCTTGACCCGGAGATTTTCCAGCATTTGCCGCTTGCCGGCTTCCTGGGCCCGAATCATGGCCGAATGCCCATCAACGATCCCGGGCCCTGTCTTTATTTCCGACGGACCTTGAGCGTTTGAACCTGTCCCTTCGACAATCCCTTCCATCTGCAAAGACAGGGCCTCAACCTCGTTTTCAAGCGTCTTGACGGTCTGCGAGAAGTCGCTTTTCCGGCTTTCTGCCAATAGTGCCAGATAAGATTTGGCCAGCTCGTTGGCGATCCGCCTCGCCTGTTCGGCCACGGGAGCAACGGTCCTGATTGAAATGACCTGACGATCATCAAGCCGTTCTATCTCGGTCCATTCGGCGAGACGATCTACTGCCAGATCGACTGGCGATACGTTGAGTGTCCCGTGCCTGAGCATGGCGACCATGGTCTGCCACATGGTGTCAGAGGCATAGGTCTTGTCGCCTGAAAGACCAAGCTTGCTCACGATGGCGCGCAGGCTCTCATCGCTCTGAAGCCGAGTCAGCACGGCATCTGCCCTTTCAGTCTGGCGCACGAGTGTTTGAGCACTGTCGGCCTGAATGGCGGTGGGTACATATTGCTGAGGAGGTGCCAGAAGCAACAGTCTTGCTTCCGACTGGTATCTGTCTGGTGCCATGGCTCTCAGGCCATAAACCAACGAGCCTGCGCAAACCGCCAGAACCAGAGCACCGGCAAGCCATGGCCCCCTGCCACTGAACCGTCCGCTCTTGGTATCCAGCTCCTCCATGGAGACGATACATTGTCCGTTCTGACCACTGTGAATACGCATCAGCTCACTCCTCGCTACCATCCCATTGGGCCAAATTATGGTAACCAGTCCCTTAACGAGTGCGCATTTTAGTGTTTCCGAACCAATTTCCTTGCAAAACGCACCATATGGCCGCAGTTGCATCTCGCGTTTACTAGGCATTAACCACAACGGCAGTTATCTGGAAGAGGTTTAGTCAGACGAGTCGGCCATGTTTCGCATTTTCTTTTTTATAGCACTCGCCCTCGGGATCAGCAGCTGTTCCAGTTACCGTCCGGCGCAGGATGATTTTCACAAGTCTCTCGTCGGTCCGTATGTGCTGGATTCCGGCGACAGGATCCGCCTGATCGTGTTCAATCAGGAAGAGCTGAACAAGGAATACACTGTCGATCAGTCGGGCTATATTTCGGTTCCGTTGATTGGCAGCGTCGCGGCTCGCGGCAAGCAGACGAGCGAGCTGAGCAAGATGATCGCTCAAATGCTGAGCAACGGCTATGTCCGCAATCCTGATGTTTCCGTCGAAATCGTTCAATACCGCCCCTTCTTCATCATGGGCGAAGTTACGACGGCTGGTCAGTATTCTTATGTGACGGGCATGACGGTGCAGACCGCGGTGGCAATTGCAGGCGGGTTTACCCCTCGTGCTCAACAGCAGACAGTCGATATCACCCGACAGTTGAATGGCAAGATCCTCACTGGCGCGGTCAACCTGACAACACCTGTGCGCCCGGGTGACACCATCTACGTTCGGGAACGCCTATTCTAGTCTGGATTGACCTGAACGGGTCAAGGCGATTTGCAACCCGCACTCACCTCTGGGTTGCCGGTGACACTTCTTTAACGATAATGTCCAAAATGTCTTTGCTTCATTATCCCTGAAGCCATCCATTAAAACTTGGTCAGACTTTGACTGCTATGTCTGGGTCAGGGATAATAATTACATATGTGGGTAACCTATAATGCAGGCTCTTGATCCGAGAACAGCTTTCTCTTCACGTGCCGTAATGAATGCGAGTGCGCCGTCTGCAGATGAGACGCGGCAGACGCAGATTACGGATCTTGCACGGGAAGTAGCTGCCGAGTTCTCCGAGACAACCTACGCACCGGGGATTGTACGTGGGCTCATTCAGTTTTCCGATTTCATCACCCTATCCATTCTGGGCATCATTTCCTGGTCCCTGATGGGTGGAGCCATATTGGCCGGGATGGAAATGCCCATCGTTCTGTCCATCGCCGGCGCCTTGCTGTTCATGCTGTTCACACTGTCGGTGGATGGCTACTCTGTCCATGACATGAGCAGCCTGGCACCGCAGATCGGCAGGATCATCGGCGCGTGGACCATGGTGACCGTGCTGTTCCTTCTGATCAGCTACCTTTCGGAGACGCCGATTGTCGAAAACAGAAGCTGGCTTGGCCTCTGGTTTGTGCTCGGCATTGCGGTCACCACCATGGTCCGGGCCGTTGAATCCTTCCTGATCCGCCATTGGCAAGCAGATGGACGCCTCGAACGGCGCGCAGTCATCGTCGGAGGTGGCACTCCCGCTGCCGAGATCATCACCTCTCTGGAAGCGCAGGAAAACAACGACATCCGCATCTGCGGCATTTTCGATGACCGGGATGATGACCGATCGCCGCCGATTGTTGCCGGTTATCCCAAGCTCGGCAACGTTGATGATCTCGTCGAGTTCTCACGCCTTTGCAAGATCGACATGCTGATCGTGACGATCCCGGTTTCGGCCGAAAAGCGTGTTTTGCAGATGCTGCACAAGCTCTGGATCCTGCCGCTCGACATCCACCTCAGCGCCCATATGAACAAGATGCAGTTTCGTCGCAGGACCTATTCCTACGTAGGCAATCTGCCGACGGTTCCCGTGTTCGCCAAACCGATTGCCAACTGGGGTGGCCTTTTGAAACGGGTCTTCGACATTTTCGTAGCTTCGCTGTCGATCATCCTGTTTTCGCCAATCCTGATCGGCACGGCCATTGCCATCAAACTTGACAGCGATGGTCCGATCATCTTTCGCCAGAAGCGCCTTGGCTTCAACAATGAAGAGGTAATGATCTTCAAGTTCCGGTCTCTCTATCACAACCAGAGCGACCAGACCGCCAAGAAGTCTGTTACCAAGAATGACAGCCGCGTCACACGCGTCGGACGCATCATCCGCAAGACATCGATTGACGAATTGCCTCAGCTTTTCAATGTGCTGCTCGGCACCCTATCGCTGGTCGGTCCACGGCCTCATGTAGTGGCACAGCAGACCAACAACCGCCTGTTCGAAGAAGTGGCTGACGGCTACATGGCGCGCCACAAGGTCAAACCGGGCATTACCGGCTGGGCACAGATCCATGGCTGGCGCGGAGAAATCGATGATGATGAGAAGCTGAAACAGCGTGTGCAGCACGACATCTATTACATCGAGAACTGGTCACTGGCACTGGACCTCTATATCCTGATCGCAACGCCCTTCAAGCTGTTTAATCAGGATGGCGCCTACTAAGAGACACGCCAGAAGCGACCTCCGGGTCATCGATCAGCCACTGATCCGCGATATTTGCGTGTCGCCAACAGATTGTCCGAAGCAATTGCGAGGCAACCTGTTGGTGACACGCTTTTGTTCTGTGAAAGCTTGAGGATAATTGCAATCCGTCGTTCACAAACATTGCAACACGGTGACATAGACATTATAAAGCCCTCGTGTCGGAGCGTAGCGCAGTCTGGTAGCGCACTTCGCTGGGGGTGAAGGGGTCGTAGGTTCGAATCCTATCGCTCCGACCATTAACTTCCCCCCGCATTTCCCAAAAATCTTCAAGAGTCTGCTATCTGCCGTCCGGCAGTAAGGCATTTTGCGCGTTTTCAGGACTTTGAAATTCGGGTCATTCCAGGCAGCTTGCTCCCGCAACCTGTCACATTCGTGTAATGGGTCCCCTATATTTCTCAAGGCGAACTGGAGAGAGATTCGCGTGGCAGAACGCTGCCAGCGCAGAGCCCTCCCCCCAGATTTACACCAGAACGTCGTAGGACCTGACCGTTCATGACGTCTTTGATGGCCCTGTCGGATGGCGGGGCCATTTTTTTGGCCGCAAAGGCCCCAGTCTGAAATTCGTTAAACTTTTACCGAAAGCGGTAGCAGCTTCTTAAAAGCCGACTGGTAAAGTCACCTTATGATTTCAGCACTCTCCATATCGACGGCAGGCATGTTGGCGGCGTCAGACCGCCTTGAGGACATCGCGGTTGGCATCGCCAATCCGGTTCCAGACAATGCTGCGCAGCCCGCAAACGGCGTTCAGAGAAACGTCCGGCCCGAAGACACGCTTGCTCCCGTGGCGTCGTTGCCGGACCTCGACCCCAAGCGCCTGGTCGAGCTCATAGAGACGGAAGCGGCCTTCAAGGCCAGCGCCTTGGCGACCAAGACCATCGTCAGCGCATCGCAAGAGCTGATGGAAGCCTTGCGCTAAGCATCTGTGACAACTTCAGGAAATTTCAATAGAAGGAAAAGGATCAGTCTGAACGGGCCTGATCCAGAATGCGTTTGCATTCCAGCAACTCGAACAGCGTTGATTGCAGGCGGCGCACTTCATCACGGGAAAGCCTTTGCTGCTCGGTGACGGCAGCCTCTCCCGCCTCGGAGCGGCTTCCGATGATTCTGGAAAAGAAGCCCGAACGCTGTTCCTCTTCGAGCGCCCGGCTGCGCGCGGCCTCTACAGTTACACTGGCATCGCCACCGTGAAGAAACTCAGGATCCCCTGTCCGCAGATCTGCAGGCAAGGGGCCTGCATCACCAAAGTCGCGCCTGCGCTGTTCCTCTTCGGACAACGGAACGTTGCTGATTGCCTCTACAGGGCCCTGCTTTGCATAGTGGGCATGACGGGGCCTTGCTCCTGCTGGTGCCGGTCCAGCCATTGCTGGAGCTGCGAAGACCTTTGTCGTCGGGATGACATGCGGCTGCTGGGGCTGTGGCCCCTGCTCCGAACGCTTTGGATGCGTCCGAAAATCGATCATATTCGACTGTTCGAAAGCTCCCTCATTCCGCAGACTTTCATCATGCTCGAGAGATACCTGCTCGTGCGTATGTGTCATTTGTGGAGCGGTTGGCTGACAGTCAAGACCTGACACATGTACGGCATTTCCCGGCTGACGAACTGGATTGACCTCTGGAACGGATCGGCCGGGATGCGCCTCAGAGTGCCGCTGGGAGGATTGAACCGGTGGGTTTGAAACTTCTGGCGGTAGTTTCGACTGAGCTGTAGCTGTATGCCTTACCGGATGTGCCGGACCGCTTTCCTCAGCAGCATACTGCGTTGCCGGATAGGTCTCGTGCGCTACGGTCTGTCCGTTGTTGCTCTCTGTTGCGTTGGCAGTCTGCGCTTCAGTATCACGCTCGTCTCCATCGAGATCGGCAGCGTCGATGACCTGCCGGATGCCCTGTTCCTTGAGGATTTTCTGGACACCCTTGATGGTGTAGCCCTGATCATAGAGCAAATGGCGGATTCCGCGCAAAAGATCGATGTCGTCGGGACGATAGTACCGGCGACCACCACCTCTTTTCATCGGTTTGATCTGGGAGAAACGCGTTTCCCAAAAGCGCAGTACGTGCTGCGGAAGATCGAGGTCTTCCGCAACTTCGCTTATTGTTCTGAATGCATCAGGACTCTTTCGCAAGATACCCACCTGTCAATCATCATCGCCCACACATAGCCCATAGTACGAAAAGACTCCTCCGCCCGAGGTCATGAGACCACAAGCATCCTCCGAAAGCTCCGTGTAGAGACCCAATAATCCGCTATAAAATCCTGCTCACGATCGGACCGAAACGCCTAGTCAGCGTCTTCCGGAGCCAAAGAGTCATTGATTTTCTTTTTCAGAACATTGGATGGCTTGAACACCATCACCCGCCGGGGAGAAATGGGAACCTCCTGCCCGGTCTTTGGATTTCGACCAATGCGCTCGTTCTTGTCTCTGACAAAAAATGTGCCGAAAGAAGAGAGCTTTACCTGCTGCCCTTCAACAAGGCAGTTGCTCATTTCATCCAACACCATTTCGACAAGCTCTGCTGACTCAGTACGCGACAGACCTACCTTCTGATAGACTGCTTCGCACAAATCTGCGCGCGTTACCGTTTTGCCCCCCATGTCGCAAACCTCACTCTGAAAAGGATCTATGTGACTCATCTCGTTGGAGCAGAGTATTTCCGTTATTGACTCACGTCAACTGCAAGACTGCGTATAAAACAAGGCAATTCGTTGGCGAAACCGTCGCATATGCGCATAAAAAATGAAAAATCTGGCAGAGTTTTCAATAACTAGTAGTTTTGACAAGCGTGAGGCAGCTTTGGACTGTCCAAAACTGCCTCACAAATAGTCTAGTCATCATGAATTTGGCTAATAATTTGTTGTGCGGTCATTTTTGCTGGCAAAACACCCGCCTTCCGACACAACACTGTAATGGCTGATGCCTTCAGCACTTTCACTATTGCCAGTGTGTGCTTTTCCGCAAAACCGGTGCCATCGCCAAATACTACCAGCGCAGCAGGACCGATCCCCAGGTGAATCCACCGCCCATGGCTTCGAACAGAACCAGATCACCCTTCTTGATGCGCCCGTCCTTGACAGCCGTATCGAGAGCCAGCGGAATGGAGGCAGCCGAGGTATTGCCATGGAGATTGACCGTCATCACGACCTTCTCCGGTGCAATGTTCAGTTTCTTGGCACTGGCATCAATGATGCGCTTGTTGGCCTGATGCGGAACGAACCAATCGAGATCGTCGGCGTTGAGGCCGGTCTCGTTGAAGGCATCAACAATCACATCGGTGATCATGCCAACCGCATGCTTGAAAACTTCCTTGCCTTCCATGCGAAGATGGCCGGTTGTCCGGGTGGAGGATGGCCCACCATCCACAAACAGCTTGTCCTTGTGCTTGCCATCCGAACGCAGATGGCTCGTCAGGATGCCGCGATCGGTAATATCGCCGGTTCCTTCCTCGGCGCGCAGCACTACGGCCCCGGCGCCATCGCCGAACAGCACGCAGGTGGTGCGGTCTTCAAAGTCGAGAATGCGGGAGAAGGTTTCTGCGCCGATCACCAGAGCGGTCTTGGCCTTGCCACAGCGCAGATACATGTCGGCGGTGGACAGGGCAAAGACGAAACCGGAGCAGACGGCCTGCAGATCAAAGGCCGCGCCATGATGAATGCCGAGCATGTTCTGAATGGCGACCGAGGTTGCCGGGAAGGTATTGTCCGGCGTCGCCGTGCCACAGATGATCAGATCGATTTCCTGCGCATCGATTCCGGCGCTCTTGATCGCTTCAAGGGCAGCCTTGTAACCCAGTTCAGAGGTAAACTCGCCCTCCGCGGCGAAGTGGCGCTGCTCAATGCCTGTTCTCTGCCGGATCCATTCGTCAGACGTGTCGACGAATTTGGCCAGATCTTCGTTTGTAACAATTTTCTTCGGCAAATAGGATCCGGATCCTACGATAACAGACCTTGTCACGCTCACTTATGCGTTCTCCTCGTCAGACACATTACGGTTCTTATGATATACAGACAGATCCTGTTCGATCTTCTCGGTCAGACCATTCTTGACCATGTCATAGCCAAGACTGATGGCAGAGGCGAACCCTTCCCCGTCAGTTCCTCCATGGCTTTTGATGACGATGCCGTTCAGCCCGAGGAACACGCCGCCGTTGACCTTGCGCGGATCCATCTTGGCGCGCAGATGCTGGAAGGCGGACCGGGCAAACAGATAACCGAGCTTGGCCATCCAGGTGCGGCTCATGGCCGAGTGCAGATATTCAGCCAGCTGTTTTGCTGTGCCTTCAGCTGTCTTCAGGGCGATATTCCCGGCGAACCCTTCTGTCACGACCACGTCGACCGCGCCGGTACCAAGATCATTGCCTTCCACAAAGCCCTTGTACTGGAACTGCGGGAATTCAAATTCGCGCAACATCCGGCCGGCTTCCTTGACTTCGTCAAGACCCTTGACGTCTTCCTCGCCAATGTTAAGAAGACCGATGGTCGGCCGTTCGATACCGAACAGTGCACGGGCCATGGCGCCACCCAACAGGGCAAAATCCACAAGCTGCTGGGCATCGGCACCAATCGTTGCACCAACGTCAAGCACGATGCTCTCGCCACGCAGCGTTGGCCAGATAGCGGCAATCGCCGGGCGTTCGATGTCGGCCATGGTCCGAAGGCAGAATTTGGACATCGCCATCAGGGCGCCGGTATTCCCAGCAGAAACGCAAACACTGGAAACGCCATCGCGGGCGGCCTCGATGGAACGCCACATGCTGGATTTACCGCGGCCTCTGCGCAGCGCCTGGCTGGGCCGTTCATCCATCTGAATGACAACCTCACAATGATGCAAGGTACTGGCCTGCTTGACGCGCGGATAATCTTCGAGCAGGCTTTCAACGATCTCCTGATCGCCGAATAGGTGATAGCGCACGTCAGGATGACGAACCAACGCGATGTCTGCACCTTCAAGGACGACAGCAGGGCCATTGTCCCCACCCATGACATCCAGCGAAATATTAATTACTTCGGACATTCCAGATCACTCTATCCCGCCTGATCGACCATTCTTGCCTCAAGAGAAGCAACAGCTGACATGATGAGCGCTCATAGCGAAGACATCATCCTAAGGTCGATAACTATATTTGCAGGGACAATATCCAAATTCGGGCAAGAAACAACCGCATTATTTGGAAAACGTCCCCAAGACTCCCGCACTACTGGTCTTTTGGCTTATCTTCCTTGAGAACAGCCAAGGCAGCAAAAGGATTTTCCGACCCGTCAAACGCGGCCTGATCTTCGATGTGGCCTGTGAACCGGGCATCGGGTGCACGTGGATAATCATCCAGACTCAACGCGAAGAATTCTTCCGCGTAAAGCCCGACGTCTATTTCCTCGCCCTCGAATTCCTCGGGAGGATCATCCCCTTCCGGATCGATGACCATTTCGCTCATCGTGCTGTGATCGACAGCCCGTTTGGCAAATTCCGACCCTTTCGGGACCAGCGTCACCTTGAAAGGCTCATCAATCTGTTCGAGAACCGGCTCAAGGGTAACCACGCAGGCCTGTTCCACTTCTCCCCTAACAAAGCCTTCTATCTGGACACCACGCTTTTTCCATGGAGTAACCTTGGCTTCGACGGAGTAGTCGTGGACAGACAGGATTCCGAGACGGTTTTTCAGCTCTTCGCACCCTTCGGCATCAGCCGAGGCCTTCACCATTTCACCAAGACTCTTCAATCTGGCAACATTGATCGGCAGGGACAGTACAGGTGCGCGCGGGGCGAACTCTGGTTCTGTGGATTTTTTAGACATGGATGCAGTCTACTTCCGGGTGGCAAAGCACCTTGATGGCGCTCTTGAGTTATGGATCGATCACGAACCTGCCTGCAAACTATCAGGGCGCCACTCATCCATCGAAGGAGAGGCCTTCTCACTGATCTCGCCTTGCAAAGGCCTCGGGGATCGTCTTGCCGAGCCGAACCAACCAGCCTCTCAGACTGCCTGAAACGGCTCGATTTCAGGAAAATGCAGCCTACCTTTACTGAAATCTTCCACGGACTGCAATTTCAATTTTTCTTCACAGGCCTCGACATAGGCCGCCAATCCGGCAGCTTCAGGGCGAGATCCGTCTTCGAGGGCATATATATTGCGGGCGAGCGCAATTGCCAGTGCATCCGTCCCTTTTTCCCGCGCAGCGTCATAGGCTTCAACATGGCCATAAAAGGACTGGGCCATCTTCTTTATCTTCTTGGGGATGGAAAGGTCGCCAACGCCCTGCTCCCTGAGGGAATCATCCATATCCTGAAAGAAGCGATTGAAAACCAGTTGCCCAAGCTCTCGCGCGTCTTCATCTTCCTGCTTCAGCCGGTGGAAAAAGGTGTAGGCGACGAGGATGATCATTTCAAATCGTCCGGTCACGGTATCTTCCACGCCATAGCTCAAATAGAACTCAGTCTGCCTCGCAGCCGCCACGATTTGTCTGTATAGGTCATCCGCAATATCTTCCTTGCGGGATTGTTTTTGGAACAGCTTGAAAATCATGAGGCACTTTCCATTTGCAGTTTCGCGGCCATACCCGAGAGGGTTGCTGAATACCAATCCGAGACGTCTTGCTCAATATCCGACCTGAATTGAGCGCTCTGAGCTATAAATTACTGCCAAGCATTTCACAATGATTGCATTTTTTGTTCAAACGAGATACCGACTAAAGGAAATATGGTTGAAAAGGCAGCGATACTTTCGGGTGGTCTTGGACTTATGCCTGTTCTCTTCCATTCGTGTCTGGCATTTTGCCCGATACTGGAATTGGATGCATGCCCGTCAGAGCATGTGGATCATTAAATACGAGGAGTAGCTTACTCTATGCGCAACGTTCGCTCAGGTTTTCATGGCTCAAGCTTTCAAAAAGCCAAATCGCTGTTCTCTCCGGTGAGAGCTGCAGGTCTGGCCGCTTGCCTCAGCACGGTTCTGCTTTCAGGCTGCTTCACCGAAACGACGTCTATTCACGGCTTTGTTCCATCCGACTACACGCTTGACCAGATCACCGAAGGCGCCAGCCGCGAACAGGTGATGCTGACGCTCGGCACCCCGTCAACCACAGCCGATTTCGGCGGCGAGGTATTCTACTATATCTCGCAAACGCGCAAGCAGCCGGTTGCCTTCATGCGCTCCTATCCTGTGGATCAGACCGTGGTAGCGGTCTATTTCGACGACGAGCAGCGCGTTTCCCGCACCGCACGCTACGGCCTCAAGGATGGCAAGCTGTTTGACTTCTCCCGCCAGGTTACCCCGACCGGAGGCAAGGACACGCAGTTCCTCAGCCGTCTCGTTGAAGGGATCGGCGCTGGTACGAACTAGCCTTTGCTCTTATCGACTGATTTCGAGGTCAGACACCGCAGTGTCTGGCCTTTTTCTTGCGCATTGTCGTGGAAAGGGCCGTCCATTCCGTCAAATGGGAAAGCAAGGATAGCGCGGTCAGAAATGCTCGTAGGAACTGCCGTGTGAAAGGGCGATATCCTGCCCTTCGCTGTCGAGCAACCGCACGCCCTCACCTTCTGCGACGCGGCCGATGCGCGAAAGCGGAATACCGAGGCTATGTGCTTCTGCCATCAGCGGCTCATGGTCTTCCGGCCTGGCGCAGAACAGCAGTTCATAGTCATCGCCGCCGGTCAGGGCAATTTCATGGAGGTCGGTCGAAGAGCCGATCATGGCCTTTGCCGACGGGGACAGAGGAACAGAGTCACTGTCCAGCAGCAAAGCCTTCCTGGCAGCACCCGACATCTTCTGCGCGTCGCCGATAAGGCCATCGGAGATATCCATCGAGGCGGTGGCAAACTTGCGGATCAACTCCCGGCACGACAGCCTTGGTTGTGGCAGCAGGAACCTGTCCTTTAGAAACGCCCGGTCTGCGGCAGCAACGGATGGATACTGGTCCGGCTCCCTGCGGACAAGCAGACCAAGAGCGCTGTCACCAATCGTGCCGGTGACATAGACCGCCTCGCCGACAGCGGCATTCATGCGCAGGATAGTCTTACTGCGGGGTACCTGACCAAAAGCCGTGATGGAAAGCGTAAGCCGCTCGGGGCTTTTGACCGTATCGCCACCAATCAGGGGAAAGGCAAAGCATTCCTGATCAAGCCGTAGACCTTCACAGAAATTCTTGAGCCAGTCTTCATCCCAACTGGCAGGAAGGCCAAGGCCGAGCAGATACCCCAAAGGCTCTGCCCCCTTGGATGCCAGATCGGACAGGTTGACCCTCAATGCCTTGCGGGCAATGAGAGCAGGATCGTCATCGGCAAAGAAATGCACGTCTGCAACCAACATGTCCTTTGTCAGGACAAGCTGCTGGTCGGTATCACACCGCAGGAAAGCGGCATCATCGCTCAACCCGAACGACATGTCCGGGTGGCAGAGCGGCGCGAAATACTGCCTGATCAGTTCGCTTTCGCCGAGGCGCTTTGGACTGTTGGCCATCGGCCGCTCCAGATCTAGTCTTACTCTTTGGCCTTGACTTCATCGGCCCGACTGACCCGGGCCAGAGCATCAAGGACACCATTGACCATCCGGGGTTCATCACCCTGGAAGAAGGCCTTTGCGACATCGATATATTCGGACAGGATCACCGGTGCCGGTACATCCTTGCGGAACATCACTTCATAGAGGCCGCAGCGCAGAATTGCGCGCATGGTCTGGTCGATGCGAACCAGAGGCCACCCCTTCTGCAGCGTGTTGTTGATCAGCGGATCGAGAGTCCTCTGCTCGCGCACTACGCCGCTGACGATGTCCTTGAAATAGGCGAAGTCAGCAGGCAGATAGAGTTCGTCATCGATCTCCTTGCCAAGCCGGTAAAGCTCGAACTCTTGCAACACCTCGGTCAGCGGGGTTCCACCGACATCCATCTGATAGAGGGCCTGAACGGCCCCCAATCGGGCTGAGCCACGTTTATTGGCAGGGCGGACAGTCTTTTCCTGTTCACTCATTCTTCGATTCCGAACTTCTCTCGTATTTCAATCATGGCAAGCGCTGCACGGGCAGCAGCACCGCCCTTGTCCTTTTCCTCAACGCGTGCACGCGCCCAAGCCTGTTTGCCGTTTTCAACGGTCTGAATGCCGTTGCCAACCGCGATGCAGCCTTCGACGGCCAGATCCATGATGGCGCGGGCGCTCTCGTTGGAAACGATGTCATAATGGGTCGTTTCACCGCGGATCACGACACCAAGAGCAACATAGCCATCATAGTCGGCGTATCCATCCTCAACGGCGGCCATGGCCATGGACAGGGCTGCAGGAATTTCCAGCACGCCTGGCACCGCCACTCGCTCATACGTCGCTCCGGCTTCTTCGAGCGCTTCAACAGCGCCGCGGACCAGTTCATCTGCCAGATCTTCATAGAAGCGGGCTTCGATGATCAGAATGTTTGGATTTTCCTTGGTCATGTTTTCCATCCGAAGGCTTGGGGGACACGGCTCGACATGGGCCGCGGGGGTTGCCTGTCAAACCATGTCCGCTGTCACTTGTCCAGCTATTTGTTGCGAATTCACCGATCAACATCGGATCGGATACGGGAAGCGTCAAGGGCTTATCGCACTTTGACCGACTATTTTCTGCTCATGGCAGCTATTCCCGCAATCAGCCGCCCGAGAAGGGGTGCCTGCCTATAGCGCAGGCCCCAAAACCATCGGAGATCCGTCCGTGAAACGCGAATAACGGAAGCGGGCGATATCGTGCTTTGGCGTGTCACCAAGAACCAGATCCCTGACGATCATCGCCGCCCCCGGTCCAATCCCGAACCCGTGGCCACTGAAGCCGGTGGCCACGATCAGGCCCGGGATCGAGTCGATCCGGTCGATGAGCGGCACAACATCCGGCAAGGCATCCACCATTCCGGCCCATGACTGGACGATGGTCGGCTTGCCGAGGGAGGGAAACCGCTTGGCAAAATCCGCAACAGCCTTGTTGACATATTTCATGTTGGCTGCCGGTTCGAGAACACGGCAGCGCTCGAAGGGGGTTTCCTCATTCGGCGCCCAGGAGCGTTTGGTCGTCCATGCGTCGGGGAAATCCTTCGGTGCAAACGGATTGAGGAAGGTATGATCCCAGCTTTCCTTGAGCAGCGAAATATATTTGAAGAAACTGCGGAAGGCATCAGGGCCAATATAGAAGTCATTGCCATCGCACACTGCAATGGTGTAGCCGCCATCATTGCGACGGCGCAGGGCGAAGTCCTCATCGGCGCTGTTCTGATCGGTGAAATTTGGCAGCGGAGCTGTTTGCGACGCCGTCAGACAGACAGAGAGCTGCGGAAAGGAAACCCCGTGATTACGAGCAAACAGCAGCGACCATGCCCCTGCGGCAACAACCACCTGCTCGCAGTTGATCAGCCCCTTCTCGGTATGCAGGCCAACCACCCTGCCCGCTGCGATTTCCAGCGACCGAGCAGCGCAGTTTTCGATGATATCAACACCTGCCTCATGCGCCAGTCTGGCGATGGCAGGCACCGCTTCCCATGGCTCGGCGCGGGCATCATCAAGGGTCGATGTGCCGCCGGCCCACTGACCGTTTGACAGCCCCCCGAACAGGTCCGCAACCTGCTGCCGGGTCAAACGAACGGAATTGACGCCATATTTTTCGGCGATTGCCATCCAGCCTTCCAGATCGGCCAGATCCTTCTCGGTGGAGGCCAGATAGTTGATCGGCGTGGTGACAAACCCGGTGGCGCCGCCAACCTCTGCGTCGGCTTCCTTCCAGAGGCGCAGCGCCTCCATGGCGACGGGGAGCTCGGCCTCGTCTCGTTCATGTTGCCGGATCCAGCCCCAGTTGCGCGAGGTCTGTTCGCATGCGATGCGGCCCTTTTCGAGAACGCAAACCTTCTTTCCCGCGCGCGCCAGATAGAGAGCGGCGAAGACTCCGATCACCCCGCCGCCGATGATGGCGACATCGACGGCTTCGGGCAAGGGATCAGAGAACTGGACTGGCGTTGCGATGCTGATTTTCTCTGCCATGTTTCTTTCCTTTATTTGGCGAGACGGGGCGTTGAAATCGCCCCTTATTTGGACTCAGCTATCTAGTATCAGAATTCTACGATGGCGTATATTCATTGAGGCGTGCGACATAGCGCGCCATCATGTCAACCTCGAGATTGATCTTGTCGCCAACCTGCTTTTCCTTCCAGGCCGTATGCGTAAGGGTATGGGGAATGAGGAAAATGGTGAAATCATCGCCATCAACATCATTGACCGTGAGAGACGTACCATCAAGAGAAACCGAGCCCTTCTGGGGGATGAAGCGGGCCAACTGTCCCGGTGCCCGCAGCTTGAAGAATACGCTATCGGGATGGTCGGTCCGTTCGACGACTTCGGCAACACCGTCGACATGGCCAAGCACCAGATGGCCACCCAGCTCGTCGCCCATCTTGAGCGAGCGTTCCAGATTGATGGCGGTTCCGCCCTTCCAACCGGAGGCATTGGTCAAATCAAGGGTTTCCTTGCCAGATTCGACTTCAAAATAGTTGCGCTCAGCATCCAGAGTGCCGGTTGCCACCACCGTATGACAAACGCCGTTACAGGCGATGGATGCGCCCAGGGCGATTGTTTCGGGATCGAAATGCGTCGCGATCTTGACTCTCTGACCAGCTGGAATGGCCTTCTGCTCAAGCACTTCGCCAACATCAGTGATAATTCCGGTAAACATGGCTTCTAGCCTCCGTATAGACTTTTCAAACTCGCAGACCGGATAAAGGTCTTGAGTGTATCCTGCCCCAACCGATGGGACGTTTCAAATGTGAATCCTGCGCTGGCGAGCGCGGCTTCCGGCTCTCCGGACAGCGCAACAAGACCATCGGCTCCGATGGGAGTGGTGCTGCGATAGAGGAAAAATTCGTCAATCAGCCCACCTTCGAGAAGAGCCCGGGAAAGAGCTGCACCGCATTCGGCAAATATGGTGTTTATGCCGCGCGCTGCCAGTGCCTCAAAAGCGGCAAGCAAGTCTACATGTCCGGCAGCGGTCGCCTTAACGCGCAGCACCGTGCATCCCCTCGCCTCCATCTCATTGCACCAATCCTCCGGTGCATTTATTGCGGTCACGACCCATGTCGGCACGGCCGCAGCACTTTTCACCAGTTGCGCATCGAGCGGAACACGTCCGCGACCATCCAGCACGACGCGGACCGGTGAGGAGGCCTCCAGTCCGGGCAAGCGAACGGTGAGGGTTGGATCATCGACGAGGACCGTGTCGGCTCCAACCAGAATGGCATCTGCCTTCATTCTGAGGCCATAGGTTCTGGCCTTGGCATCAGGGCCGGTCACGGGATAATTTCCGACGCCGATCTTGCCGATCATGCCATCGGGAGAGAAGGCCATCTTTGCCTGAAGCCAAGGTCTGCCGCGCACCGTGCGTGACAGAAATCCGCTCAGATGGCGATGGGCACGGGCCTCCAGAAGCCCGGTCTCGACGGCAATACCAGCCTTACGCAGCATCTCGAACCCGCGCCCGGCAACCCGACGATCAGGGTCGGCATGGGCGCAGACAACCCGCGCAATGCCTGCCTCGATCAAGGCCTCAGCGCAGGGCGGGGATTTGCCATGGTGGGAACAGGGTTCAAGGGTAACATAGGCCGTTGCGCCTCTTGCCAGATCTCCGGCTTCAGCAAGAGCAACCCGCTCGGCATGCGGCCGACCGCCCTGTTGAGTCCAGCCTCGCCCGACGATCGTCGCGCGGCCGCCACTTGCGGCCGTTATTACGCAGCCAACAGCTGGATTTTCTGCCGTTGCCCCGGCGCAGCGGCGCCCGAGGCGAAGCGCCAGATCCATCATTTGGTCATCGGAGAAAGAGAACGAGAAGTCTTCCATGCAGCGCCGTCTGTTGGTGATACGAGGCATGATGTGCCCCGTCCCGGAATTCGATGAGGCGAGAGTACATCCCTCACACCCATCGCGCCAGTCACTTTCAGAGCCCTAATGCCCTAGTCTTCCAGATCCTCGTCAAGCGGACGTTCGTTTGACAACTGGTGGAGCATGTCTGAGAAGTCCTTGGTTTCCCGGAAATTCTTGTAAACCGATGCGAAGCGGATATAGGCGATTTCGTCGAGCCCCTTGAGCCCTTCCATCACCAGATTACCGATGTGTTCAGCCGGAACCTCAGCGTCACCGGCGCTTTCAAGCTGACGCACGATGCCAGACACCATGCGTTCTACCTTGTCATCTTCAACGGGACGTTTGCGCAGAGAAACCTGAACAGACCGCATCAGCTTGTCACGATCGAACGGGACCTTGCGGCCAGTTCTCTTGATCACCGAAAGTTCACGCAGCTGGATGCGCTCGAAGGTGGTGAAGCGCCCGCCACAACCGCTGCAAACGCGGCGGCGGCGGATCGCCGTATTGTCTTCCGTGGGGCGAGAATCCTTGACCTGGGTATCGTCATAACCGCAATAGGGACATTTCATAACTCGACCTCACAAATAAGAGCGTGACCGTATGGCCGCGGCAGTCATTGCACCATCTCGGTCAACGACTGCCCTGCCCTTGCCTGCCGATCAAAGGTCCGGGTAGATCGGGAAGCGGTTGGTCAGCGCGATGACCTTTTCCTTTACTGCCGATTCTACGGCAGCATTGCCTTCTTCGCCATTTGCAACGAGACCGTCAAGCACTTCGATGATCATTTTGCCGATTTGCTTGAATTCTTCGGTGCCGAAGCCACGGGACGTACCGGCCGGAGTACCAAGGCGGATACCGGAGGTGATCGCCGGCTTTTCCGGATCGAACGGCACGCCGTTCTTGTTGCAGGTGATGTAGGCACGGCCAAGAGCAGCCTCGGCCACCTTGCCGGTCAGGCCTTTCGGGCGCAGATCAACGAGCAGCAGATGGTTGTCGGTACCGCCAGCAGCCAGCTCGACGCCACCCGCATAGAGGGTGTCGGCCAGTGCCTGCGCGTTGTCCTTGACGGCCTTTGCATAGACCTTGAAGTCGTCGGTCAGCGCTTCTCCAAAGGCAACAGCCTTGGCGGCGATGACGTGCATCAGCGGGCCACCCTGCAGACCAGGGAACACAGCCGAGTTGACCTTCTTGGCAATTTCCGGATCGTTGGTCAGGATGAGACCACCACGCGGACCACGCAGGGTCTTGTGCGTCGTGGAGGTGACGATGTGGGCATGCGGGAACGGGCTCTCATGCAGTCCTGCTGCGACGAGGCCAGCAAAGTGCGCCATGTCCACCATGAGATATGCACCAACAGAATCAGCGATTTCGCGGAATTTCTTGAAGTCGAATTCGCGGCTGTAGGCAGACCCACCGGCGATGATCAGTTTGGGCTGATGCTCCTTGGCCAGTTCTTCGATCTGGTCAAAGTCGATACGGCCATCCTGCTTGCGAACGCCATACTGGATGGAATTGAACCACTTGCCGGACTGGTTCGGCTTGGCGCCGTGGGTCAGGTGACCACCGGCATCAAGGCTCATGCCCAGAATGGTATCGCCCGGCTGGATCAGCGCCATGAAGGCAGCCTGGTTGGCCTGGGAGCCGGAGTTCGGCTGAACGTTGGCGAACTCGCAGCCGAACAGCTTGGTTACACGCTCGATCGCGAGGTTTTCGGCCACGTCAACATGCTGGCAACCACCATAGTAACGACGACCCGAATAACCTTCTGCATATTTGTTTGTCATTACAGAGCCCTGCGCCTGCAGGACTGCCTTGGACACGATATTCTCAGAAGCGATCAATTCGATCTCGTGCTTTTGACGACCGAGTTCGCTTGCAATGGCAGCGGCTACGGCCGGATCGGAGTTGACGAGATCGCGGGTGAAGAATTCTGGGAAAATCGCTCCCGAATTGGCACCTTCGTTTGCTGACATGGAACATTACCCCTTCGCGTTTGTTGGGCGATCATGGATCAGAACTAGAGGCAATTTGCTATCACAAATGCCCCATCGAGTCTGCCGTTAATATTTGGTTGATCGCATCAACATTGTGCGCATTTCGGCAACACCATGTTCACCAAATTGCGCCAAACCAATTATCGTGCTGTCGATTTAGCACACTAGAAGCGCAAACCCAAGACGGATTTATCCGCTTACGGTCGTGATGCATAGAAAGAAGGATGGCTGGCCGCCAAGCGGCCATTAGAAAGAGCCGTCAGCCATGGCCCAACTGCTCCAGACGTCGCCTGAGCTTGCGCACGGCAAGGGCTTGCAAATCACGCTGGGAAACGCTGGAAGGCCCGAAAACACTGACTTCCACCCCGGTCGCAGCGTCAACGGCTATCGCCTTGACCTGTTGTCCGACCGAGACAAATTCAATGTAGATCTCGCCTGGCTGCGGCTGCGTCATGCTTGCTCAACCCTGTGTCTGCGCTGTGGTGACCGGGCTCAGAGCCGAAATGCCATCGCGGTCGTAGATATCCTCGCGGAAATGGATCATGCCTTCGTTGGTGGACCATGCGGTGATGTAGGTCATGTAGATGGGAACCTTGCCCTTGACCTGCACGTCTTCACGCTCGCCGGACTTGATCACCTCGTCAATGGCAAAGCGATCCCAGCCGGGCGTATCTTCGAGCACCCAGACCACGAATTCACGCACGTTCTGCACGCGCACGCAGCCCGAAGAATGGAAGCGATAGCTGTTGCCGAACAGGGTCTTTGACGGCGTATCATGCAGATAGACCGCATATTTGTTGTGGAAGTTGATCTTGATCGACCCCATGGAGTTCTTTGCACCGGGTTCCTGACGGAACTGGTAGTTCAGGGCATCGTTGGTCGTCCAGTCCACTTGCGAGGCATCGAGCTCGATGTTGTTCTTCAGGTCGCGGATATGGATCTTGTTATCACGAAGATAGTTCGGATCCTTCTGCATCTTCGGGATCAGGTCCTTGCGAATGATGCTTTCCGGAACGTGCCAATAGGGATTGAAGTTGATCTCGTGGATGGTGCTTTCGAGAATCGGGGTCTGGCGATCGATCTTGCCAACCACCGCCGTATGACGGGAATGAACCATGCCGTCTTCAACGGTTTCGATCTCGGCGGCAGGAATATTGACCATGACATAGCGCTTGCCAAGGAAACCAGACAGCGAACGCACACGCACAAGATTGGTTTCAAGCTGTCTGAGGCGGACTTCCACCGGCACATTCATTGCGGCAAAGGTTTCCTTGCCGATGACCCCATCGGGATGGATGCCATGACGGGACTGGAAGCGCCGGACGGCCGCATCGACATAGGAATCGAAAACATCAGCGACACCGACATTCTGCATCAGATCACCAGACATGGTCAGGCGTTCACGCAAAATGGCAACCCCGGGTGACTTGTGACCAAGGCGCATCGCCTTTTCATCGGGAACAATCGGCCAGCCACCACGCTGCACGATGCTGTAATACATCTGCATGGCGTTTTCGATGTTGGTGGCCGTGGAAGGCGAAAGGGTCGGCTCGGCGGTTCGAACCGCAGCGACGGTCTGACCGGGAGTGTCGAAACGATCCCCCCACTCTACCGGGCTCTGGTTGAGAATTTCGTCGATCGGATTGGCACCCTGCGCGAAAACTGGCGTCGAAATCGCCGTCGCAAAGGCAGCAACAAGCTGGGATCCTGTCGTCAGGAATGTACGGCGGTTCATCTTCTGACTTGTCACGATCTCACTATACCCCGGTTTTGAATTCTTCATGATCTCTTTCGCCATAAATGCATTGCGCCGAATCCTTGCGATGGATGCGGCGAGTTGCCAAACTCGATTTTATCAAAAGCCCAAACAGTTTGGGTACTCATTAAACGATCAAACAGGAATTTTGTTTCCAACAACGGTCAGTTTAATGATCCATGGCAGATGTTTGAAGGGCCAAAAGAGCTTAGCCAGACAATTATTACCGCATAACTGCAAAACTCTTTTTCGCAGAAAAATCAAATTGCAGGAGAATGTGGCAAATTCTGGATGAATGCAGAGTGAACCGATCACGTTTATGAAAACGATGCCCGACTATTGCAGAAGAGCAACAAAAAAACCTCGCAAGGACGACCCTTGCGAGGGAAACTGGTGTTGGTCAGACTTGAACATCATCAAGACAGACTGAATTTGTCGCGATCAGCTGCCTTGTTCAGCGTTTCACTAGGATCATCAGTGCAGACCAGGCTCACTGTACATGCACCTTCCGACTACCTCTTTGCGGGCAGAATTTACGGATACGAACTAGAGACGGTAAAGGATCTGATCGGTCCAGAAGCGTTCGAGACGCTGGAGGGACTTGTTGAGAACCATGAAATCTTCGTTGGCAATGCCGCCGACCTGTTCGATCGTGGCAATATGGCGTTCATAGAGCTCACTGACGATCTGACGCACTTCAATGCCCTTGTCGGACAGGGAAATCCGTACCGAGCGGCGATCCACCCGTGACCGTTCATGATTGACGTAGCCCATATCAACGAGCTTTTTCAGGTTGTAGGACACGTTGGAGCCTTGGTAGTAGCCGCGTGAGCGCAATTCACCCGCTGTCACTTCCGAGTCACCAATGTTGAACAGAAGCAGGGCCTGAACACTGTTGACGTCGGTTCTTCCGCGGCGCTCAAATTCGTCCTTGATGACATCCAGAAGCCTGCGGTGCAGACGCTCCACGAGTCTGAGTGCGTCCATGTAGAGTGGTTTCAACTCTACTTCGCCCTCAGCTTCACCGATTGTTTCCACTGCGCGTTGTGACGTAATCATATGTTTGAGCCTCGTTTTTGATTTTTGACTTGGAGTGACGGTTCGCCCGTCTTTGAAACCAAAATATATGCGGCGAAATAAAATCTACTTAAGCAACAGCCTTAACAAAGGGCTAATCGCGCCAATTGTACCTAAATTGCGTCTAGTTTTGAATTGCTGGTAAATAACTGGTTAGGGGGATCTGTAAACTCGGCTTCTATTGCGTAGAAATACAAGGACACAACTTGAAAAGCGCACAAAATATCAGATAAAGACCGCCGCTCAACAGGCACCCACCAGGAAATTGCAAACAAAGTCTTTACAGACTGAGACAAGTTTTATGGGATAAACGGTGCATGATGGCAAAACAGGGCCCAGTTTGCCCCATTGTCCAGGCAGCTCTCGTTAAATGCAGCCCGCCGACGTGCGAAATAGCCTGAAAAGTCGGCTATTGCGTTAATCCTTGAATTCGCCGTCACACATCCTGTGGCCTGGTCGAGCGGTAAACAAGCCAGCCGCAGCAAGCCGCAAGGATGATAAGGGCAAGCAGATGGACAATGGTGATCGCCGTGGCATAGGCCGAAAAATCGTCGATAATCGCGATGGAAAGGGTTTGTGTGATGGCGCTGAGAGCCCACATCACCACCCCCCAGAAGGACAGCTGCCAGACACCGACAGATGCAATCAGAAAGGAGCAGGCAAGAAGCACGCGAGCGGCGGGAGCGACCCACATGCCCCGTTCCAGTCCGCTCTCGCCAAACACGCCCAGTATGTCCGCCCAATAGAAAAGCCCCGTCAGCATGAGAAAGAGGCTTCCCAGACGAGCCAGAACGATCAACCAGAACGGTAGATTATCACCCCAGTATTTGGGAGAGGCGTCAGTCAGTCTGAGGGTCATTGCGTTTTCTGTTCAGCGTTGGCGCATCAGCGCGCATGAAGGATAGCGGGTCGGGCGGCGACGGTCCAGTGCGAGTCGCGCCTGAGGCAGTCTATCTTTCTATGGCCGATTGAACAATTCGCGTTGCGGGTCCAGCGGCAGAAAATGTGACAATACCATTTCCTCGGTCACGGCCTCAAAGGTGGATGGTTGCCATGCTGGCTTACCATCCTTGTCGACGATCACGGACCGCACGCCTTCATAGAAGTCACTGCCATCAAGAATCCGTTCGAGAATGCGGTATTCCATCTGCATGCACTCTTCGAAGGACATTGTTGCCCCGCGGCGCATCTGTTCGAAGGCTATGTGGACAGACAGCGGCGAGCGCGACTGCAGCAGGTCCAGCGTCTGTTTGGCAAATGGTGCCGGGTTTGCTTCAAGCCGTGCGATGACGTCCTTGACGGACGCGCCCGCGAAGGCCTCCGCGATGACGCCCAGCGCTTCGTTATCGAGTCCCTCCCCGGTTGCGACACTGGCGTGACGCGCCAGAACCTCGTCCGGCGCTGCGCCCCTGGCAATCTGCTCGATGATCTCGGGAAAGGCGTCTGCGCCGATCGCGTGGGTAGCAAGGCCGAATTTCATGCAGTCGGCCTGACCCAGACGCGCGCCGGTCATGCCGCAATAGATGCCGACGTTGCCGGGCATGCGGGGCAGCAGATAGGCTCCACCCACATCGGGGAAGAAGCCGATTCCGGTTTCCGGCATGGCAAATGTGGTCTTGCTGCCAGCTGCAATATAACGTCCATGGCAGGAAAGGCCGACCCCGCCGCCCATGACGATGCCGTCCACCAGAGAAATATAGGGCTTCGGATAGGAAGCCATCGAGCAATTCATCTTGTATTCGGTGCTGAAGAACTCGTAGGGCGGGTTGCCCTTGCAAGTATAGACAAACCGGATATCCGCTCCGGCGGAGAAGGCACGTTCGCTTGCCGATGTCAGAATAACGGCCTTGACGTCATCATCCTGTTTCCAGTCTTCAAGTTGCACCGCCAGCCCCTTGATCATATCGAGCGTCAGAGCGTTGAGAGCCTTGGGCCTGTTCAGCGTTATCAAACCCACACAGCCACGTTTCTCGAAAAGGATGTCGTTCATGGTCTTGCTCTCAGTGCTATGATCGTTGAGGACGGTAAGGACAGGCGAACCGATGCCGGATGTCTATCGCCAAAGCCGCAAAAGCGTTTTGGCACAGGGTCTTTCCTTAAACAGTCTTTGAACGGGGTTCAAGACGGCGGATGCGACCGGCGCCTGTTGGAGGTGATATTGCCATCAGTTTCAACAGAGTGGTGATCATTACGAATTGGTCAGTTTTGTTGGCGGCAGAATGTGGTTAGCATGGGGCAACTTCCCTTTGATGCATTTCGGTCAGCAGCGCCACGGCAGTTCAGGCGCCAGACCGGCTGCCTCCTTTTCAAGGACCGTTCCTCTTATGACCAACTCTTCCCCCTCCTCCAAGGCTTCTCCACAAACATCCGTCTATGATGTCAGCGGCATCACCGGAGGGCGGCGTATGCGCAGAAACCGGCGCGCTGACTGGTCCCGACGTCTGATCCGGGAAAATGCGCTGACCGTTGACGATCTCATCTGGCCGATCTTCGTCATGGACGGGGAAAACACCGTAGAACCGGTCAACTCCATGCCAGGGGTCAATCGCCTCAGCATCGACAATGCGGTGCGAGCAGCAGAAAAGGCGGCAAAGCTCGGCATTCCGGTCATTGCCCTGTTCCCCTACACCGATCCTGCCCTGCGGGACGACGATGGCAACGAGGCGCTCAATGAGAACAACCTCATTTGCCGCGCCCTGCGCGCCATCAAGAAGGAAGTGCCGGAAGTCGGACTGATGACCGATGTGGCGCTCGACCCCTACACCAGCCATGGCCACGACGGGTTGTTGCGCGACGGCAAGATCATCAATGACCTGACCGTCCACCAGTTGACCAGGCAGGCGCTGGTGCAGGCCGAAGCGGGATCCGACATCATCGGCCCATCGGACATGATGGACGGGCGCGTCGGTGCGATCCGCGAAACCCTCGACAACGGCGGATTTCAGGACACGCTGATCATGGCCTACACGGCCAAATATGCCTCTGCCTTCTACGGCCCGTTCCGCGATGCAGTTGGCGCCAATGCCACCCTCAAGGGCGACAAGAAAACCTACCAGATGGACCCTTCCAACACTGATGAAGCCCTGCTTGAAGCAGAGCTTGACATCAAGGAAGGCGCCGACATGCTGATGGTCAAACCGGGCATGCCCTATCTGGATGTGCTGGCTCGGGTCAAGGATACCTTCTCGATGCCGACCTTCGCCTATCAGGTCTCCGGTGAATATGCGATGTTGTGTGCGGCGGGTCAGAATGGCTGGCTCGATCAGGAGCGTGTCATGTGGGAAAGCCTGCTGGCCTTCAAGCGCGCCGGCGCCGACGGCATCCTGACCTATTTCGCCCCGACCATCGCCGAGGCTCTCAAGAAATAACCGGGGTTGCCCCGGGCAAGACCGTCAATGATCCGGGCCTACATGAGGTCCGGATCCAGGATCTTGTACATATAAGTGGTGGAATCGAGCCGGTCGCTGTCGGTTGCCCGTGCAAAATTGGGAATACGGCCAGCGATCTTGTAATCCAGCAATATATAAAGTGGTTCGGCCTGGTCACCGGATCGCGTGTCGAGCGTGATGAGGCTCTTGCCCAGACGACGGGCTTCCTGTTCCAACAACTCCATAAGCGTCGTGGCGATGCCCCGCTTGCGATAGTCCGGATGCACCAGAAGTTTTGCGACCTCGCAACGATGGGCCTGATTGGGGGGCAATTCTGTCTGCAATTGAACAGTGCCGACAATGCGATGATCGGACTTCGCAACGAACAGCGCAGTACTGCCTGCTTCGACCTTCGGGAAAACACTGCCTGCCCAGAAAGCAAGGGCGTCAGTGACCTCGAACGGCTGGATGAAACTGACACTGGCGCCGTTTTCCACGCAGGCATGCAGGATGCTCGCCAGGTCTTCAAGCGTTTCTGCCAGCTCTTCAGCAGCAAGCAATTCATATACGATCTCGGTCACGCAGTACTCCATTTGTCATTGCAACGCGTCTATCCTGCCGCGTCTTTCTTGCGGCGAACCCTAACCCAGAGCAATGGGGCAAGACAGCCCATTGTCAGGCCATCAACCAAAAAACGGCCCTCTTTGGCTAAAAGCATGAGAAATACCACGAAATTTCGGTGCTATACTCATCTCATCGGCAAACCTGCATGTGATAGATGCCTCAAATTCATTTGAAAGCGCCCGTCCGTTGAGGCATTGTCTGCGCATATTTGCCGCCCCCAAATGTTGACCCAAAGCATCTTGCAGCCAAACCCAGCGAGCCGTTTCATGTCTGATCATTCCTCTCTTCCCAATCGCCCGACCCTTTCAGACGTCATGCGTGCGGCCGAAGCCATCAAGGGGGCCGTTCTGCGCACACCGACGCTGCCGGCAAAACAGCTCTCGGATGAACTTGGCTCCGACATCTACGTCAAATACGACAACATGCAGGTCACCAATGCTTTCAAGGAACGCGGCGCGCTTAACAAGCTCCTGTCCTTGACAGAAGAGGAACGTAAGCGTGGCGTCATCGCCATGTCGGCAGGCAATCACGCCCAGGCAGTCGCATTGCATGCGACACGTCTCGGCATCCCTTCCCTAATCGTAATGCCCGAATTCACGCCGTTCGTGAAGGTGGCAGCCACGAAAGGATTTGGCGCCGAGGTCATTCTGGAGGGCGAAACCGTCGCCGAGGCCGGGGAAGCCGCGATGCGGCTGGCCACCCAGCGCGGTCTCACATTCGTGCACCCCTACGATGACTATCAGGTCATTGCTGGTCAGGGCACCATTGCCCTTGAAATGCTAGCCGATGTGCCGGACCTTGAAGTGTTGCTCGTGCCGATTGGCGGAGGTGGAATGATCTCGGGCATCGCCATCGCAGCCAAGGCCATCAATCCGGCAATTGAAGTGATCGGTGTGGAGAGCGAGCTCTATCCGACCATGTATAATGAGCTGAAGAAGACCGATCTCTATTGCGGCGGGCAATCCCTGGCGGAAGGCATCGCCGTCAAGAAGGCTGGCAAGCTGACTGCCGCCATCGCCGCAGAGCTGTTGAGCGATGTCCTGCTGGTTACGGAACGGGACATCGAGCGGGCCATCAATGCCTATGCCACCTATCTCAAGACAATGGCCGAAGGCGCCGGAGCGGCTGGTCTTGCCGCAGTCATTGCCACACCGGAACGGTTCAAGGGCAAGAAGGTCGGTCTCGTCCTTGGCGGCGGCAACATCGACCCGCGTCTGCTTTCGTCCATCATCGTCCGGCAGCTTGGCCGCAAGCAGCAGATCGTCGGGCTGCGCATCACCATCCCGGATCGCCCGGGCATTCTTGCTGAACTGGCCAAGATTATCGGAGACCGTGGCGGCAACATCCTGGAGGTGGACCACCATCGAACCTTCCTCAATGTTCCGGTGAAGGGTGCTTCCATCGACATCACGATCGAAACACGAGATGCCGCGCATGCAAACGAAATCATCATGGCAATCGAATCGGCAGGACACAGTGTCGAGAATCTGAACAAACCGGACAAAATTGACTAAAATCTCCGGCTTCATTTTTCCGTTTCAACCACACATGACTTGTAATTTTGTTGTGAATTCAGCATGTTTTGCACAACCAGAAATATTCATTAACCATTTCAGTCATGCCTCCTTGTCATACTTGTCTGACGACCCCCGACCAGACGAGAAAACAATGAGACCGACCCCCTCCGCAACACCCGCTCCGGTGTTGAAAGAAATCGAGCCGATCCTTGCCTTCATGACTGCAGGCTTGCAACAGAAGGCTTTGAAACCCGTTTCCGTCAAAGCGCAAAAGGACCTGCCGGCGCTTTTTGACAAGCTCAGCACATCGACCACCCCCCATCCGGCCATAGCAGAAGCGTTCCGCTCCTCCCAGGCCAGCACTGCAACGGCATCGCTTGGCCAATCCCGCTATGTGACCCGTCTGTTTCAAACTGCGGATGCAAGCGCAATCGCCAGAAACAGCGCAGAAAATGGTGCAGCTCTTGGCGAAACGGCTCTTGAAACCTCGCACATCATGGCGATCTATGCCCGCCTGCTGCTGGAAATGGTACCGACGCTCGCAAAGGTTCACAAAGGTGCGGGTTCTGCCTTTGTCGATGACATGCAATCGGCCATAGCGCTTGCCTTTGCTGACATGATGGGCTCGCTGCAATCCTTCAACCTTGCCCGCGGCATGAATGCCAACGGTGAAGACAATTGCCAATTGGGCAATTTGCGCGGTCTTGCCAATTCTGTCGTTGAAATCAACGAAATCTGCGCAGACATGGCTCTATTGTCCCGTAACACCCATATCGCGACAACCAACGTACAGGCCATTTCCGCAGCCGTTTCCGAGCTTGCCGGGTCAATTGGTCAGATCTCGGAGACTTCAGAGCTGACTGCGGATGGAGCCAGGAAGACCTATGAGACGGTCTCCAAGGGCCTAGCCACCATGCAGGCGGTCTCTTCCGCCATCACCAATATCGCATCGGCTTCGTCCCAGACAGAGAACAGTCTCAACGAACTCGTTCAGGCATCCGAACAGATCGGATCGTTCCTGACGGTCATCGACAAGATCGCCAACCAGACCAATCTACTGGCACTTAATGCCACCATCGAGGCGGCCCGAGCCGGAGAGGCTGGCAAGGGATTTGCCGTTGTTGCCAGTGAGGTCAAGGCCCTCGCCGGTCAGACCACCAAGGCAACCGAAGACATCACCAACCGCATCAATGCCTTGAGCGAAGGCATGCGGACCATTCAAAAGGCGGTATCCAGTACCCGCCACGCCATCGGCGACGGGGAAACAGCCATCGATGGCGCAAACCATTTGATGGAGGCAATCGGAACGCAGGTTGGCGAGGTCAACCGGAACATGCAGGAGGTCTCCCAGATCATCCAGCAGCAGACGGTTGCCACGCAGGAGATCTCTGAATCCGTTGCCGGTGTGGCGGACCTCAACTCAGAAAACGAGACGATGCTCAACGGCATGTCGGACACGCTGCAGAACAGCAACGATCACTTCTCGCAAAACGCAACCAACTGGTTCCAGGATGGTCAGGCCCTGTCCCTGTGCGAGATGGCGAAGATCGATCATGTCCTTTTCACAAAGCGCGTGGTCAACATCCTGACCGGGCGCGAAAATGCCAGTTCAGCTACTCTGGCCGGTCACCACAACTGCCGCCTCGGTGTCTGGTATGATGGCATCAACGATCCGGACATTCGCAACCATCCAGCGTTCACCGCTCTCAAGGCACCGCACCAGCGGGTCCATGACCTGGCCAAGCAGATGGTCAAGGATTGTGCGGAGGGACGCAAGGATGAGGCCTTCGCCCAGCTTCGGTCGCTGGAGGACGCCAGTGAGGCTGTGATCAACTGCATCAACAAGCTGGCGCAGACGTTGGAACAGAGGGAACGACGCAGGGTAGCAGCCTGATTGGTCCCAGTTCGCACAAGGCGATGCTCCTGACAGGATGACACACAACAAGCGCCCAAACGGGCGCTTGTTTCGTTTCGCGGCGGACGCCTGCCCATCGATGCCCTCACCTTATTGAATTGCCGCATTCTCTGCTCGATTTTTCCCGATCGGTCCGCCCCATCCCCTCACCCGTGATTTTCACAGCGTCTTTCAAGGGCACAACCAGAACTATTTTTCAAACAATCTTGTAACAAAAACTTGAAAAGGGAGAGAAACGACCTCACCTATTTTGTGAAGATTGCGACGTCTTCATGTTCATTCTGACCGACTGCCCGTGTGAAACCGAAAGGAATATCTGAGCGATGAACAACGCCCATACGGCCTATGACAATAGCGATGAGCGCAGAAATGCCTTTGATCCGGGGCTGCACCCTGCCCTGTTCGATGGCGTCCTCTCCCGGCGTGTTCTGGCTTTTCTCATCGATGCCTTCGTGATCCTCATTCTTATGGTCATTGCCTCCATGGCCATTGCGGTGATCGGTGTCATCACCTTCGGACTCGGCTGGCTGCTTTATGCCATCCTGCTACCACTTGTGGCGCTGCCTTACATTGCCTTGAGTCTTGGCGGCTACAGTGCCGCAACGCCCGGCATGAAGATGATGGGGCTGGAAATGCGTCTGTGGTACGGCGCAAAACCTTATGCGATGCTGGCCATCATGCACAGCCTGTTGTTCTGGTTCGGCAATACCATCCTTACGCCCCTGATCATCCTTGTGGGCCTGTTCACAAGGCGCAAGCAGCTGCTGCATGACATGATTCTTGGAACCATGATCATGGATAGCGACGCCCTGAGACAGCTCGAAGGCTATGACCGGTTCTAAGCCAATCCATTGAAAGATGGCCTTATTGCCCGCTTGACGCGGGCAATTTTTTGTCCAGTCCTCAAGAAAACAATTCCGTCGATTTCAATCTGCCAATTTCCGCATGTGTTTTTCGAGTTTGCCTTTGCAAATGGCCTGATAATCTGATTTTCTAAGGCTCTGAAGCACTTGGGTGCTTCCAAATGCATAATAAAATTTGGTCATCTGTTTTTTTGTGGGGGCACCGTCTGACGCCGCGTGTCGGTCGGGCAAGGACTGTCTTTCTTATGTACCTAACTGCTGAAGTTCAAATGTGGCTCACGTTTGCCGTCATTGTTGCTTCTATCATTGCCTATAGTCTCGAGTATTTTGCTATCGAAATTACAGCGTTGGGGTCATTGCTGGTCCTGATGCTCATCTTTGTCGGCTTGCCTGCCGCGAGTGATGCGGCCAATCTGGTCACCCTCGACGATCTTGTCGCCGGTTTCTCGAACCCGGCCCTTCTGGCGGTGTTGGCGCTGCTCATCATCGGTCAGGGCCTGTTTCAGACCGACGCCCTCGACAAGCCTGCGCAATTCATCACCAGGCTGGCCAAGCGGCATCGTTATATCGCCTTTGTCGGTGTTTATCTGTCCGCAGCCTTCATCAGTGCCTTCATCAACAACACCCCTGTGGTGGTGATGTTCATCCCGATCATGGCAGTTGTCGCCAGCAACCTGCGCTTTTCGTCGTCCAAGGTGCTGATGCCACTGTCCTTCATCTCGATCCTCGGCGGCATGACCACCCTCATCGGTTCCTCGACCAACCTTCTGGTCGCGGAAGCCGCGCGCAAGGCGGGCGTGCTGGATCTCAAATTCTTCGACTTCACGGAAATCGGCGTGATGGTGTCGGGCATCGGCGCGATCTATGCCATTCTCGTCATGCCACGCATATTGCAAGATCGCAAAAGCATGGCCGATCAGTTGAGCCAGAGCACCGGCAAGCAATTCATTGCCCAGATCCCGCTCAGCGAAGGCGATGCTCTGGTTGGCAAGTCCGCTGTGGCTGGCATGTTCCCCGACCTGAAGGACATGACCGTGCGCCTTGTGCAGCGCGGAGAAACACCCTATCTGCCCCCTTTTGACAATGTGACCCTGCAACCGGGCGATACGGTTGTAGTTGCGGCGACGCGCCACGCCCTGACAGCTGCGCTCAAGGGTGGGCACAAGATGGCCAAGGTTGCAGAAGACCGCCATCTCAGCCAGATTTCACCGAAAACAGACATCACGCTTGCCGAAGTGATCGTTCCCCCGGCTTCACGCCTTTCGGGCCAGACGATCGCCCAAGCGTCCTTCCGTTCCAAGACCAATTGTATTGTTCTTGGCGTTCAGCGACGGTCACGCATGCCACGCATGGCGATGAGCGACATCCGGCTAGAACCGGGTGATGTTTTGCTCGTCGGCGGGGCGCGGGACGATGTCGAAGGCCTGCGCCTCAACAAGGATCTGCTGCTGATCGAGCTTTCGAGCACCGATATGCCCCAGCGCCGCTATGCGCCGCGAGCGATCATGATCTTTCTTGCCACAGCTTTCGCCACGGCTACCGGTCTGCTGCCCATTGCAACTGCGGCCCTTGCCGGTGCCTTCTGCATGATCGTTTTCAAATGTCTCAACCTGCGCCAGGCGGTGCGTGCGCTCGATAGCCGAATCTACATGCTGGTCGGCTCGTCCCTTGCCAGCGCGGTGGCTTTGCAGAACACGGGCGGCGCCCGGTTCATCGCAGGCGCTGTCGTCGATGCGATGCAGGGGCAGGAAGGTTGGGTGCTGCTATCGGGCCTTTTCCTGCTGATCGCCGTGCTCACCAACATTCTGTCGAACAACGCCACAGCCGTCCTGTTTTCCCCCATCGCGATTTCCATCGCCACGCAAACCGGACTGCCCGTGGAGCCCTTCGTCGTCTGCGTCATCCTTGCGGCCAACTGCTCGTTTGCCACCCCGATCGGGTATCAGACCAACCTGTTGGTGATGGGCCCAGGCCACTATCGCTTTGCCGACTTCCTGATAGCGGGTATACCGCTGATGATCATCGTCTGGCTCAGTTTCACACTGATCGCGCCGTGGTATTACGGTTTCTAGTCGCAGCAGCAGTCGGCCTTGCCAGATCTTCTTTTTGCAGACATCTGAGTCGCATTCCGTTTCCATGTCATGCGCACGCCACCGCAGCATTCCGCTTGCAACAATCCGAGTGATTTTTCGACCTTCCGGTAATATACTATAGGTGAAACCTTTATAGACCTCAGTCGGTCTTTTCTTGCTTCACCAATCATGATTTGATGTTTATCCATCTGAAAGCATTGAACCATATGACAAGACACGCCCTCGAGAATCCTCAGTTCTATCTCACGTCAGCACAGGACTGCCCGTATCTGGATGATCGGCAGGAGAGAAAGATCTTTACGTATCTTGTCGGCGAAGAAGCGCGGAATCTCAACAATCTGCTGTCGGTCGGCGGCTTCAGACGCAGCCAGACCATCGCCTATCGTCCTGCCTGTGCAGACTGCAAGGCCTGCAAATCGGTGCGGGTTGTCGTGCCCGATTTCTCCTTCTCGCGGAATCAGCGCAAGATCATCGGCCACAACGCTGATCTTGTGCGCACTATCCGGCCCGCAATCGCCTCTTCCGAGCAATATGCCCTGTTCAAACGCTACCTCCAATCCCGCCACAATGACGGCGGCATGGTGGAGATGACGGAAGCCGACTATATCGCCATGGTTGAGGAAACCCATATCGAAACCATTGTCGTGGAATATCGCAAGCGGGTGGAAGGCGACGGCATCGCCGCAAAGCCGCGCGGCGAGCTGGTTGCCGTTGCGCTTACCGATGTCCTCGACGATGCAACCTCGATGGTCTACAGTTTCTATTCTCCGGAAGAGGAAAAGCGTAGCCTTGGCACCTATCTTATCCTCGACCACATCCGGCAAGCGATCCATGCGGGGCTCAGTTATGTCTATCTGGGCTATTGGGTCGAGAACTCTGCCAAGATGGCCTACAAGACCCGCTTCAAGCCTTTGGAAGTTTTGGGCATGGATGGCTGGACCTGCCTTGATTAATTCTCATTTGTGATGTTTGTCTGCCCTTGAATGCCACAATGCGCCGGGCCTTCCTGCGCACCGGGCACCAAGAAGACATGTTTGCATCCATTATGAGGACTGAATGATAAGGCTGATCAGACACATACTCGACATTTGTATCCTGATGGGCCTTGTGACAGGTGCTGCGATTTCGGTTCTGGCGCTGCTGGGTGCATTCATTCCCGTATTCGATGTCATCAATCACTTCCAGATCATCATAGCGCTCCTTGGCCTTTTCGCCCTCGCCATGAGTTTTGTCTGGCCAAGCACCTTGGGCGCTCTCAAATCCTACGGCCGCATCATAGTGATCTTCATCCTGTGTTGTTCAGCGGTTTTGCTGGGGCCCGAGCTCTGGGGACGCTTTAGCCATCGCAATGCCGATGAGGCACTGGCACTCGACACCGGCAAACAGCCGCTGAAGCTCCTCAGCTTCAATATCTATATGGGAACATGGGACCGTAAGGCGCTTGCAGGCACCGTCATCAACGCCGACCCGGATGTTGCAGCCCTGCAGGAGTTTGCACCCAACCGTTTCAAGAACCAGCCCGATCTCAAGCGGGTCTACCCCCATCAGGCCAAGTGCCAGTCATGGCGGGTCTGCACGCTGACGATTCTTTCAAAACATCCCCTGACCGACATCAAGTCCTACCAGTTGGGATCATCTGACCAGAACAATCCCCTGCACGGCAAGCTGCTGGCGGCCACTGTGCATATGCCGGGCGCGGTCCCGTTCCGTCTCTACAATGTGCACCTGGCCTGGCCTTTGCCATTGGCGGAAAAACTCAAGCAGCTCGACAGGCTTCTCGAGATCATCGAAAGTGATCGCAAGGACACGCCAATGCAAGTGGTCTCGGGCGATTTCAACTCGACCGGCTGGGCCTTCCGTGTCGACCAGTTTGCCCGCAAGGCCTATCTCGAGCGACGGGATCGCTTCGTGCCGACCTTCCCCTCCCCCAATTCTCTCATCAAGCGGTTGCGCCTGCCAGCCTTCCTCAGCCTTGATCACATCCTGACCAGCCCGGACATCGAAGCTGGTGCCGTTGTGCGCGTGCGCTCGCCCATAGGCGATCATTGGCCGATCAGGACAACGCTCTACCTGCCGCAGAAATAGAAACGCCGGGATTAACCCCGGCGCCTTTTCAGTTTTCAAACTTGTTGCTTCGCGGGAAGCCATTCGGCGGCAATCGCCCGGCCTGACCACGATCGCCACACCATTCAGCCAAATCATCCAGCGAGCGCTGATAGCTGCGGCCGGAGCTGTCTTTCCAGACCAGCCCTTCCTCAGCCTTGAAGACCTTGACGTCCGAAATGCCGCCATCCTTGTAGCGTTGCAGCATGACGCCGCGTCCACGTGCCATTTCCGGCAACTGCTCGGCATTGAAGATCAGCAGCTTGCGGTTCTCGCCAATAACGGCGATGCGGTCACCATCGGCGGTCTTGCAGAGCTTGGCCTCCACCGGCATGGTCACGTTGAGCACCTGCTTGCCCTTGCGCGTATTGGCAACAAGGCTTTCTTCGGTGGTGACAAAGCCCCGGCCGTCGGTCGCGGCAATCAACACCTTTCGCTCGGGCACATGCACGAACATCTCGACCACATCGACGCCGGGCTCCATATCGACGATCACGCGGATCGGCTCACCGTGGCCACGTCCACCGGGCAACTTGTCCGCCTGTATCGTGAAGAACTTTCCGTTGGTGGCCATAAGCAACAGCTTGTCTGTCGTCTCTGCCTGAACGGCGAATTTAAGCTTGTCGCCATCCTTGAAATTGAGGCCGCTGAGGTCAGTGATGTGACCCTTGAGAGCACGGATCCAGCCCTTTTCGGACAGGACCAGTGTCACTGGCTCCCGTTCCACCATGGCCAGATTGATATCCTCGATATCGCGTTCGCTTGCCTCACCAAACTGCGACCGGCGACGGCCCAGTTCGGTATCCGGTCCGAACAGCTTGTAGATCTCACGAATCTGTTGAGAAATCCGCTCCCACTGCAAAGCATCCGAACCAAGCATTTCGATGAGCTCGGCGCGCTCCTTGCTGAGTGCATCGTGCTCGGTGCGGATCTCGATTTCCTCAAGCTTGCGCAAGGACCGCAAGCGCATGTTGAGGATCGCCTCAGCCTGAATTTCAGAAAGGCTGAAGGTTTTCATCAGTTCCGCCTTGGGTTCATCCTCGTAGCGGATGATGCGGATGACCTCGTCGAGATTGAGATAGGCGATCAGATAGCCGTCGAGCACTTCGAGGCGATGCTCGATCTTGCCAAGACGGTAGCGTGAACGGCGCTGCAGGACTTCCCGACGATGATCCAGCCACTGCCTGAGCACTTCGCGCACGCCGAGCACCCGAGGTACGCCGTGCGAGGTCAGCACGTTCATGTTGAGCGAGATGCGGCCTTCCAGATCCGTCAGCTTGAACAGAGCTTCCATCATCAGATCGGGATCGACGGTACGGCTCTTGGGTTCCAGCACGATACGGATATCTTCAGCCGACTCGTCCCGTACATCCACCAGCAGCGGCAGCTTTCGGTTCTGAATCAGATCAGCGATCCGCTCGATCAGACGCGATTTCTGCACCTGATAGGGGATTTCCGTGACGATGATCTGCCAGGAGCCGCGTCCGAGCTGTTCCAGTTCCCACTTGGCCCGCACGCGGAACCCGCCGCGACCGGTGCGATAGGCCTCAAGGATCTGGGCCTTGTCCTCGACAATCACGCCGCCGGTCGGGAAATCCGGTCCCGGCATCAACTCGAGAATCTTCTCGTCTTCGCAATCAGGGTTCTTTATGAGATAGAGCGAAGCTTCGCACAGTTCCGAAACGTTGTGCGGAGGGATAGAGGTGGCCATGCCGACGGCAATGCCACTTGACCCGTTGGCCAACAGATTGGGGAAGTTCGCGGGCATGACAACAGGCTCCTTGTCCTCGTTGTCATAGGTCTCGCGAAAATCGACCGCGTCCTCGTCAAGCCCCTCCATCATCAGGCGGGCGACCTCGGTCATGCGCGCTTCGGTGTAACGCATAGCGGCGGCACTGTCACCATCGATGTTACCAAAGTTGCCCTGTCCGTCGACCATCGGATAACGCGACGCGAAATCCTGCGCCAGACGCACCATGGCGTCATAGACGGCGGTATCACCATGCGGGTGATATTTACCGATCACGTCACCGACCACACGGGCGGACTTCTTGAAGCCGCCAGTTGGATCCATCTTGAGCTGACGCATCGCGTAAAGAATACGACGATGCACCGGCTTCAGGCCGTCGCGCACATCTGGCAGCGCTCGCTGCGTAATCGTGGACAAGGCGTAGGCAAGGTACCGCTCTTCCAGCGCTTCGCGCAGGTTGATGCTTTCAAACTCGCCTGACTGTTCAGTTTCTTTTCCCATGGGCCTTGGTTATAGAAAAAGGGCGATTCGTGCAATTGCATGCGTGTCAAGTGGCTGCCAAATTCCAAAGACAATCTGCCCACAATCGCAGTTTCACCGCCCTTTCGGGCCTCTATTGCCGCACGACGCCGTATTGGGTGAGCTGTTGCAGCACATCCTTGCTCAGAGGAACAGGGCGCCAGTTTTCGTTTTTCGACTTGCGGTTGGCGTTCCGCGCATAGGCATATTTCATCAAGGCATCGCGGGTGCTGAAGCCATAGACCGGCTCTTCCTTGCATTTGGTCTCGCCCTTGCTGCCGTAGTCGGCAATATGCTGGGCCGTCAGCGTAACGGTGCGGGCGTATTTTCCATTTGGCACGATATCAACATCATACCAATAGTAGTTGCGCACGGTCAGCACCTCGTTACCAGCCGCAACCCGTTCCATTTTTGCACCCTTGTAGCCGATGATGCTATCGACATATTTCGAGCCGAAATAGGCTTCTGGCATGCTGAAGTCACTGTAGAGCCAGCAGTCCCGCAACAGCGGCAGATCACGATAGACCAATTCACCGGGTAGAGCCCCGCCAACCTTGCCAGCAATTTTGCCAGTGTTTTGACCTGAAGGATTGCTAGCTTGGCGTTTCTGAGCATCCGCCTTTCTTGTTGGTGAAGCCGTGTCTTTGCCACTCGGCCTCGATGCGTCAGCAGTCTTCGCCTCAGGGCGGACAATGCCACTCCTGGCTTCCGCCTTCCTCAAATCACGCTCGATGCCATTGCTCGTATTGTTGGCGCCATAGGCTTTCTTGTAACTCTCAAGCTTCGTCCGTGCCTTGACGAGATCGGTTGGCACATTCTGGCCGCTAAGGTATTCCCGCGCCATATCCAGATCGGCCCGTTCCTCGCCAAGCACTGATGCTTCCTCGAGCCATTCCATGCCCTGCTCCGGGGCGCGGGAATAGCCATTGCGCCCGGTCAGCAGATTGTTGCCAAGAATCCTTGCGGCGTCGGCATTGTCCGATTGGGCCGCCCGCTCCAGCAAGTCACGGGCTTCCTGCCCAAACCCCTTGTAGAGACCCTTGCAGTCCGGGTTGAGATAGGTCCAGCGCAGCCACAGCATCGCGACACTGTCCTCTTCATCAAGTGCGGCGCTCTTGAGTCGCGCATAATCGGCCTTACTGCCCACACAGGCCTTTTCAGCCCAGCCGGGATAATCGGCTTCCTGCGCCTGAACCGAGAGACCATGAACCGGCGAAAAGAACATCACGGCCATCAGAGCAAGTCGGATGGACCAAAAATCATTACTAAACAGATGCTTCATTGAGCAATGGGCTCCGATATGGAAAATAGAAATCAGTATTATTCCTTATTACCATACGCTTTCCTGAATTCAAGCGATCTGCTGCCGAGGCCAACTAGTCTTCAAGAGATAGATCCTTGCGGACAGCCTCGATGAAGCTGAGCCGAAGCTCAGGCGCCTGCCGACCCAAAGGCCCATAGACGTAGCGCTCAAGAAAATACTCAGTCAAGGTGAAGCCCTGCGCCAACTCGTCATAAGTCATGCGGTTGGACGTGGAAGCCCCGCCAAGGAAGGAAGGCAATGGCAGCAGACGGTCGTGGTAGGGTTTGCCCGCTTCCCGGCAAACGGCCCGGCCGGATTTCGGCGAAACATAGATGAGATCGTTGCTTTGACCCGTTGCCGCGCATTGTTCGAGGTCCAGACCGAACCCAAGTTCGGACAGCATGGCCAGCTCGTAGCGCACCATCATTTCGCCCGCGACATCGCCTTCCTCGAAGGCGTCGACGATCACGCTCAGAGCCTGAAAGATATAGGGGTGTGGATCGCGCTCGGGCAGCAACCGGGTGAGTTCGGCTATGAACTGCATGCCATAGGTGCCCAGCGGCAGGGCCATCAGACGGGCAGCACGGGAGGTGAGCAATTCCGTCGTCATCTGCCCGAGGTGATTTTCAAGCCGCGCCCGCCAGGTGACTTCGAGACTGTTGCCCGACTGCAGCACCGGTTGCTGCCGCTTGGAACGGCCGCCTTTGACCAGCCCCATGATGCGGCCATGATTGCGCGTCATCACCTCCAGTAAAACCGAGGTTTCGCCGTGCCTTTTCGTGCCCAGAACGATTGCTTCGTCAGTCCATTCCATGTGCGAAAGATGCGTCGATTTGTCAAAAAAGGGAAGAGGTCAAAATCACCTTCATGGCAGAATTCCATTCCGGCATTGCAACGAAGGAAAAACAAAGCGTATGATTGAAACGTGACAGGATGGAGGAGCTGTGTGTGTCCATCCGGCAACTGTCAGGGCACTCTGTCCTACCCTTGGCATGTCATCGCACCGACGAGACAGAAGATGTGTCTGTCTGGTGACCCTCATGGCGCGCCATAGAACCCATGAGGCATCGGTGGTTTGTTGGCCAGCGAAGAGGAAGACGCGTCTTCTTGGCAACCTCTGTGGCGCCCCATATTATCCATGGAGCACTGGCTTTCCAAACTCGCGCCCTTTCTGGGGCGCGAGATAGATCGTCTGAGGCTGTTACGATGTGGAAGCATCGCACAAGCCCTTAGGTCATCACGATAGGATTGGTTTTACCAAATGTCCGTATCTGCGGTCAGATCGGGAAATCGATGCCCATTTCGCGGTAGCGCTCCGGATCATCGACCCAGCGTTCCCGCACCTTGACGAACAGGAACAGATGGACGTTGGCTTCCAGAAGCTCGCTCAACTCCTTGCGGGCGGCCATGGAGATCGCCTTGATGGTGGCGCCCCCCTTGCCAAGAACGATCATTTTCTGGTTGTCGCGCTCGACATAGATGACCTGTTCGATACGAACGGAGCCATCCTTTTTCTGCTCCCACTTCTCGGTTTCCACCGTAGAGGCATAGGGCAGCTCCTGATGCAGGCGCAGGAAGACCTTCTCCCGCGTGATCTCGGAGGCCAGCTGGCGCATCGGCAGGTCGGAAATCATGTCCTCGGGATAGAGCCACGGCCCCTCCGGCATATGCTCGGAGAAATAGTCCAACAGGTCGTTGGTATGGTCACCATTGAGCGCCGATACCATGAAGGTTTCATCGAACGTCAGCCGCTCGTTGATCTCCTGGGCCAGAGCCAGCAGCGTGTCGCGCTTGACGAGGTCGATCTTGTTGAGGATCAGCACCTTGGGCAGCTTGATGTCCGCAAGGCGATCGAGAATGGTTTCGATCTGCTCATTGAGGCCCTTGCGGGCGTCAACGATCATGCCGATGACATCGGCGTCCCTCGCCCCGCCCCAGGCGGCGTTGACCATGGCTGTTTCCAGCCGACGCTTGGGCGCAAAAATACCCGGCGTATCGACGAAAATGACCTGATTTTCGTCCTTGAGCGCGATGCCCCGGATGAGCGAACGGGTGGTCTGCACCTTGTGGGTGACAATGGAAACCTTGGAGCCGACGATCTGGTTGACCAGGGTCGACTTGCCTGCGTTTGGCGCTCCGATCAGTGCGACATAGCCGCAGCGGATCTTGTGGTCCGGCTGGAAACCGGCTTCATGAGAGGATGTATCCGACATGCCTGTCCTTTTGGTTTGGCGCACGCTGCCTCCAGCACACGCCGTGTGAGGTAATCGAAGGGGACCCTACTTGGTGTCCGCACTCCACTGTCCTTCTCTGATCAGCATTGTCCGGGCAGCATCCTGCTCGGCAATGCGTTTTGATGGTCCCTTGCCACGGGCCGGTTCGAGGGTCGGCACTTCGACACTCAGCGTGAACTCGGGCTCGTGGTCCGGACCTGTCCGCTCAATCAACCGGTAGGTTGGCGGCGGAAGCTTGTTGCCCTGCACCCATTCCTGCAGGGTCGTCTTGGCGTCGCGCAGCGGACCGGTCCAGTCCAGCATGCGTCGTTCCCAATACTGCTTGATGAGATCGCGCGCCCGATCAAAACCACCATCCATGTAGATGGCCCCGATCACAGCCTCGCAGACATCACCGAGGATCGCCTCCTTCTTGCGACCTCCGGCCTGCGCTTCTCCCTCGCCGAGACGGATAAAGGGACCCAAACCGATTTCTCTGGCAACATCCGCACATGTTTCGTTGCGGACAAGGCCATTGAACCGGCGGGCCAATTCCCCTTCATCTGCCTTGGGAAAGGCTTTCAGCAGCATTTCGGCAATCGTTACGGCCAGAACGCGGTCACCCAGAAACTCGTGGCGCTGGTAAGTCTGATCGACCTGAAGGCGCGGCGAAGCAACTGTGCTGGAGTGGCTCAATGCCCGTTCCAGATGCGTCTTGTCCTTGAACTGGTAGCCGAGATGCTCTTCAAGTTTGCCAACATCTCTCTTTTTCATTGAAGTCCAACCTTTTCCTTTCATTTTCAGATTTTCGGTTGCCACCATTCAGCGAAGCCCGATACAGAGAATGCCACACAGACCGGGTCTGTGCGGCATTTTACCCGAAAAAGGGCCTATTTCAGTCTCGCCAATCGTAGCAGACGCTTGTGTCGCAATCGGCCCCGCTTGGCAAGGCCTTTTTGCAATTTGGCACCGCCAGATAAAGACAGATCACTCGCTTGTGCCTGGCTTCAGGCTGGTGAACCAGCGTTCCCAGCGCGCAGCACTCGGCCAGCTCCAGATTTCCCAAGGAGCCTTGCCATCGCCAATCGAGAAGAAGATGACCTGCGCCTTGCCGACGAGATTTTCGAACGGCACATAGCCGACATTGCTCAGCACCCGGCTGTCAGACGAGTTGTCCCGGTTGTCACCCATCATGAAATAATGCCCGGCAGGCACTTCATAGACCGGCGTGTTGTCGAGATAGTTGTTGTCCGTGAGGTTGAGCGTCGTGTAGCTCACCCCGTTCGGCAGCGTTTCGCGGAACCGCTCGACCCGTTCCTTGCGGCCTTGCTCATCGGTGTCGATGAAATCTTCGATCCGCTCATGTTTGACCGCCTGGCCGTTGATGTAGAGCTGGCCTTCGATCATCTGGATCTTGTCGCCTGGCAGCCCGATCACGCGCTTGATATAGTCGATGGACGGATCACGTGGCAGTTTGAACACCACGATGTCGCCGCGATTGGGTTCGCTGGCCAGAATGCGGCCCGAAAAAAGCGGCAGTCCGAAAGGCAGCGAATAACGCGAATAGCCGTAGCTGTATTTGGACACGAACAGGTAGTCGCCGATCAGGAGCGTCGACTTCATGGAACCGGAGGGAATCGAGAAGGGCTGAAACAGGAGCGTTCTTACCACGAGCGCTAGAACAAGTGCCTGGATAATGACCTTGATGGTTTCGCCAAGGCCACCCTCGTTTTCTTTCATGCTATCGTCTGACACACTCAATCTCTTTTTCAATCATGTCCGGCAAGTCTGTTCGGAAAGACACGGCCACGGGGGCGCAGCAGAACATTTATTTAGGTTTCTTCACATCTGGTAATAGCGGCACAGTTCCGCCGATACAATCAAGAAAATAGCTTGACCGAAAAGTCCGTCATTTCTGTGTAAATATGAGGGTTTCCCTCAGCCCAAAAGGCCAATTTCGACGCTTCCTTGCAACGAAAATGTGGCACTATTGTGCTGATGGCCAGTTTTCCGGCACTGCGGAAATGATCACATAGGCCTGAGCAATGGGATATTCATCGGTAATTGTCAGATCGATCTGGGGGACGAAGCCTTGCGGGATCATCGACAACATGCGGACAAGTGCGCCGTTGGTCAGCACCATTGTCGGTTTGCCCGATGCCAGATTGCTAACCCCCATGTCGCGCCAGAAGACCCCATGCGACAGGCCGGTACCCAATGCCTTGGAACAGGCTTCCTTGGCAGCGAACCGTTTGGCATAGGATGCTGCCCTCTGGGCCTTGCGCTCGGATCGGGCGATTTCCTTTTCGGTGAAGATGCGGTTGATGAACCGCTCACCAAAGCGCTCCAGTGATTTTTCAACCCGCCTGATATCAATCAGGTCATTTCCGGTGCCAATAATCATCCTGTCAAATTTCCCTGTTGTTCCAATCCATCCCGCCAACGTCACTCAGAGGGCGGGATAGACGGCCAGACTGGTCGGCAACCCCGGTCAGTTGACGCGCCATGCCTTGGATACGGTCTTTTTGCTGCGGATCTGCTCGATGATCCGGTTGAGATGGTTGAGGTTCCAGACCGACAGATCAATCGTCATGTCATGGAAATCGTTGAGCTGATGCTCCATCTTGATGTTCTCGATGTTGCCGTCATTTTCCGCGATGACATTGGCGATGGCCGCCAGACTGCCCGGTTCATTGAGGATGCTCACCTCGATCCGGGCCGGGAAGCGCTCGATGTTTTCCTCATCGATATCCCAGCGCACATCGAGCCAACGTTCCGGCGCATCATCAAACTGGCTGAGGGCCGGCGAATGGATCGGATAGATCGTCACCCCCTTGCCCGGCGTATGGATGCCAACGATGCGGTCCCCCGGAACAGCACCGCCTTCTGGCGCGAAGGTAACGGGGATGTCGGCAGACAGACCACGAATCGGAATGGACCGCTGTCCGGGCTGATGGCCATTCTTGCCATTCTTGCGGCTTGATCCGGGAATCCGGAATTTCATCGCCGAAGCATGCGGCAGACCGAACCAGCCTTCGCCGCGTTCGCCCTCGCTCTGGGCGGCACGCTGATCCTGATAGTCCGGGAAGACCGCCTCGATCACCATGCGCGATTGCAACTCGCCGCGACCGACAGCGGCCAGCGCCTCGTCAAGAGCCTGAAAGCCTAGACGGGACAGGGCAACCTTGATCTGCTCGGCGGAATATTCCTGCCCTGCCCGCTTGAAGGCATTCTGCAGGATCTGCTCGCCAAGCCCGGCATATTGTTTGCGGACTGCTGCGCGGGTGGCCTTGCGTATGGCAGCCCTGGCCTTGCCGGTGGCGGCGATATTTTCCCAGGCTGGCGGTGGTGTCTGGGCTTTGGAGCAGATGATCTCGACTTCATCACCGTTGTTGAGCTCGGTCACCAGAGGCATCACCGCACCGTTGATCTTGCAGCCGATGCAGGTATCGCCAATATCCGTATGCACAGCGTAGGCAAAGTCAATCGGAATGGCTCCACGCGGTAGCGCGATAACCCGCCCCTTGGGGGTGAAGCAGAAGACCTGATCCTGAAACAGCTCGAGTTTGGTGTGTTCGAGGAACTCTTCGGCCGAATTGCCCGAAGACAACAGTTCAACGGTCTGACGCAGCCACGAATAGGCGTTGCTGTCCTTGGCCAGACGCCCGAGAGACCGGCCACCCTTTGTCTTGCCAGTCACGTCCTTGTAGAGAGCGTGGGCAGCGACACCATATTCGGCGAATTGATGCATTTCATAGGTTCGGATCTGCAACTCCACGCGCTGGCGGCCCGGTCCGATGACCGTGGTATGGATCGAGCGATAGTCGTTCGGCTTCGGGGTCGAAACATAGTCCTTGAACCGTCCCGGCACGCAAGGCCAGATCGTATGAACGATGCCCAGCGTCCGATAGCAGTCGTCAATATTGTCGACCAGCACGCGGAAGGCATAGATGTCCGACAATTGCTCAAAGCCGATATTCTGACGCTGCATCTTGCGGAAGATCGAATAGGCCTTTTTCTCGCGACCACGCACGGTGGCCTTGAGGCCTTTCTCGAGAAATGTCTTTTCCAGTTCGCCTTCGATTTCCGTGATGATTGTCTTGTTGCGCTGGCGCACTTCCTCAAGACGTTCGGAAATCGCCTGATAGGCCTCCGGATTGATATATTTGAACGACAGGCCTTCCAGCTCTTCGCGGATGTCCTGCATGCCCATGCGCTCGGCGAGCGGCGCATAGATGTCGATGGTTTCCTGTGCGATCCTGTGGCGCTTGTGCTCGGGAACGAAATGCAGGGTGCGCATATTGTGCAGGCGGTCAGCCAGCTTGACGATCAGCACGCGCACGTCATCGGAGATGGCCAGCAGCAGCTTGCGGATATTCTCGGCCTGCGCCGTGCGACGTGAGACAAGATCGAGCTTACTGATCTTGGTGAGGCCCTCAACCAGCTTGCCAATTTCCGGACCAAACATCGAATCCAGCTCGGCGCGGGTGGCATCGGTGTCTTCAAGGGTATCGTGCAGGAGCCCGACAGCAATGGTACCGTCATCAAGCCGCAGATCGGTCAGGATACCAGCAACTTCAAGGGGATGAACAAAATAGGGATCGCCAGACGCCCTCTTCTGCTTGCCATGCTTGCGCATGGAATAGACATAAGCCTTGTTCAACAGGGCTTCGTCAGCATTTGGATTATAGCTTACAACTCTTTCAACGAGCTCGTACTGACGCATCATGGCGAGAAAGAAACCTCGATTGTTGAATGCCCGGCTTTCCGGACACCACCTGTTCTCTTGAGAACATTGTACCTGGTATCTCTATACATATAAGGTGAGCTGCCGGATTTAAACAGCTATCAACGGGAAGACAACCGATCGGTCGCGCCATCAGCAAGGCTGCGATTCAACCCTTATGCATAGAGTTGCCAGAATTGCAGAACAAAGGTAAAAATGCCAATAAAAAAGGCGGACGTTTGACGTCCACCTTTTGAATTTTTCTGAAAGATCGAAAAAGATCAGTCGTCGGTACGATCCGGCGGCACAAGGCTCTCCAGACCACGCAGCAGTTCTTCTTCGGACATCTGGTCGAACACGACGTCGCTCTTTGGTTCACCAACGACGCCTTCATAGTCGTTCGTGGCGGCTTCGTCTGCGGTGATCAGCTGTACTTCTTCGGTTTCAGGCTCATCAACCTCAACATATTTCTGCAGAGAGTGAATGAGATCTTCCTTCAGGTCACCCGGAGAAACAGTCTCGTCGGCAATTTCCCTCAGGGCAACAACCGGGTTCTTGTCATTGTCACGATCAACCGTAATTGCAGAGCCACTAGAAATCATACGTGCGCGATGACCGGACAGCAGCACCAGCTCGAAACGATTCTCAACCTTATCAACGCAGTCCTCAACAGTGACGCGTGCCATAGACGATCTCCTACTTGGGGGAATTTCCCCTTAAATAGAGCGATTTTTTTTGTTTGACAAGTGTGAACCTTGGCAAATTGCCGAGTGAAACCGATTTCACTACATTTTGTAAAAATTTTGGATACCATAGACTAGGTAACGTTGTTGTGTTTTCGTTTATAATCTGTTTTTCTTGGTGGTTATTGAATATAAATCCGTATAAAGTCAGAATCGATTTGATTTCACGTGAATGCATTTCATTGTTTTGAATGGTTAAGATATTCAAAAACTTAAATTCTATATCTTAGTACAATTGCCAAGGCTTTGATTGAGCGTGTTAAATTACAACACTCATCCTGAAATTGAATCCAACGAAAAACCAGCATAAAGGGTGAATCCGTGTTTGATCCTAGAGAAAAAGTTGCTTTATTCATCGACGGCGCCAATCTGTATGCAACAACCAAGACACTTGGCTTCGATATTGATTACAAACGACTTCTGAAAGAATTTCGTGGCAAAGGATATCTCCTGCGGACGTATTATTATACGGCTCTGGCCGAAGACCAGGAATATTCTTCCATCAGACCTTTGATCGACTGGCTTGATTACAACGGATACCATGTTGTTACCAAGCCAACCAAGGAATTTACTGATTCTGCGGGGCGTCGGAAAATCAAGGGCAACATGGACATCGAGCTGACCATCGACGCGATGGAGCTGGTGGATCATGTGGATCACTTCGTCATCTTCTCCGGTGACGGCGATTTCCGTAAACTTGTTGAAGCACTTCAGCGTCGCGGGCGCAAGGTGAGCGTGGTTTCCACCATGTCGACCCAGCCGCCGATGATCGCTGACGAATTGCGTCGACAGGCTGACCATTTCATCGATCTGGCCCACATCGCCGACCGTATCGGCCGCGATGCGAATGAGCGCCCACAGCGCGCCCCGGTTCAGAACGACTATGAAGACTCTGAATATGATGACTGATTGTGCGATCAGTCTGTTAGAAATGTAGAAAGCCCCGCATGATGCGGGGCTTTTTTTTGTCTCGGCGCCGGGTAACAAGAAGGCTGGCCGGTGGCCACACACCTAGAGCTTGTCTCGTTCATTAGCATTCGCTTGACTTGCTCCATCTATTTGTTTGGGCGCGAATTCTTTTCGTTCAATCGAGATCGATTTAACGGAACGCGCGTTAGATGCCGGACCGCTCCAGCATGGCAATCCAATTCTTGTGGGCGATCTTCGCAATCAGTTCTTCGCCAAAGTCGCGCGCCCGCATCCGCTCGATGAGAGCGGGATTGCCTGCACAGGAGCCAATGCGCTGCGGAATGGTGGTGCCGTCGAAATCGGATCCCAGACCGACGCCATCCTCCCCAAGCTTCTCGACCAGATAGGCCAGATGATCGACCATGATGTCGAGATCCATGTCGATCTGCTTCTTGTCACCATCCGGGCGCAAGAAGCCGACGGAATAATTGAGCCCGACCAATCCCCTGGTCTCGGCAATCGCTGCCAGCTGCTTGTCCGTCAGATTGCGACGCGACGGGCAGATGGCATGGACATTGGAATGGGTCGCCAACAGCGGCTTTTCGCTGACGGTGTGCACATCCCAAAAGCCCTTCTCATTGATGTGGGACAGATCAATCAGCATATTCAGAGCACCACAGCGCCGAACCAATTCCTTGCCAAGGTCGGTAAGGCCTGGACCGGAATCAGGACTGCCGGGAAAATCGAATGGGACGCCATGACCGAAAATGTTGCTGCGGCTCCAGACCGGACCAATGGACCGTAGACCGGCAGCATGGAGCACATCAAGGGCGTTGAAGTCGGCGTCAATGGCCTCTGCCCCTTCTATATGCAGCATCAGGGCAATAACCTTGTCTGCCATGGCCTGCCTGATGTCTGCGCTTGTGAGGCAGATGCGTACCCGCCCTTCCGATTTCTGCGCAAGGCGCAGGGCGCGGGCCATCATCGCATTGGTCATCTCAAGCGCATAGGGCTGCTCGACTTCATTCACCATGGATTGAAAGTCCGGCTTGCTGTCCTGCTTCTTCATCGGAGGGACAAAGATGGCGAACAAACCACCAGCAAAGCCTCCTTCGACGGCTTTGGGATAATCGATATTGAGCTTTTCGTTGCCTTCGAGGAAAGAAATCTGAGCCCCTTCCCTTTCGGACATTTCCAGCCGGAGCAATGTGTCATTGTGGCCGTCAAAGACGGGTACGATAGCCTTGACCATAGTCATTCTCGTTGTTGTTCTTGTTTGCAATCGGGTGGGGTCTGGCTCTCACCGAACGACGAACCCGGAGATGGATAATCGAATTGGCAGGCCTCAACCGCGCGGCTGACGGAAGAAGCGCACCATCCATTTGGCCACCCTATCAGCATCCACGGCATCATGCACATGAGAGAGTGCCGCATCGGCATCCTCTTCTGTCATTGACTGCCCGCGCCGCTGCTCAAGAAGTGTCTCGATGAGAGGGGCGGACAACTCGGGATGGAGCTGAATGGAGAGACCGGATTGCCCATAGGCGATCATGCCATTCGGGCAGAAGCTGTTGCCAGCAATCAGACACCCGCTTTCGGGCAGAACTGTGACCTGATCCTGATGGCTTGCCTGCAGGGCGAATTCTTCACTTTCGGCATCCATCCATTGCGGGCGCTTGTCGGCGTCGATCCTGTAGTGATGCACCGCAGCGCCCCACTTGCCAGACGGTGCCTTTTCAACGACGCCCCCCATGGCCGTCGCCATGATCTGGTGACCGAAACAGATACCGATAATCGGGCTGTTGGCTTTAATGGCGTCACGAATGAAGGCTTCGAGGCGCAGCATCCATGGCAGCTTTTCGTAGGCGCTATGCAGAGAGCCGGTCACGATCCAGCCGTCGCATTCGCCCTTGTCGACCGGAAACACATCCTTGAAAACGTCATAGCTTTGAAAGGTGAGATCGGGGTCCTGTTTCAGGAGCAACTCCCGAAACATGTCATCAAATGTACCATAGGCCTTCACGAGGTCTTCCGGCAGAGGTCCTGCAACCAGAATACCGATTTTCATTCCACTCAAAGCTCCAGCTCTTCAGGCGTCTTGCAGCGGCGTCATCATGGCACGAGGCCTGACTTACCCACTGATGTGACGCAAAACCGCAATGGCGACAGTGCCAATCACCACCATCCATATAACGGAAACCCTGAGGCCTGCAATCACTGCGATCGCAAATGCAGCCCATTCATTGGGACCACCCTGCACCACGGCCGGTGCCACCAGCGTCGTCAATACCGCAGCAGGAACGGCGTCGAGACCGGCTCTCGCGCGCGGATGGATTTGCTTGAAACGCGTCAGGATGACATGTCCGCCAATGCGGGTCAGGTAGGTCACAATGGCGCCGCCAATGATGATCCAGACGGTTGACGACATCATGCCTCCCCTTCCAGTTTCACGGGCTCACCGATATCACCAGCCCCATGCCCCCTCGCTGCAGGCGCAAAGATGGCCGCCACCAGAATACCGGCGGCAGCACCGATCGAGACATGCCAGGGCGAGCCGACCGTGTAGCTGGCAATCACCGAGGCAACCGCACTGACCGCAACGACAGGATACCAGAAGGGACGCTTTCTGAAGCCCATCAGCATGGCCATGAAATAGACCGGCAGGATGAAATCGATACCCCAGGCGTGGGAGTTTTCGAGGAAATTACCGAAGATTGCTCCAAGGAAGGTCATCGTAACCCAGCCGACATAGACCACAAAAACAAGGCCCATATACCAGGAAAACTGGATTTCCTCGCCCTGCTCAACCCTGCGTTCCGTTTCGGCATAGGCCGGATCGACCAGGAAGAAAAAGCCGAAGGCCTGCTTGAGGATCGACCATTGCGACAGATGCTGCCCCATCGAGGCAGAATAGAGAATGTGGCGGAAATTGACGGCCAGTATCGACAGAACAACAATCCAGGCGGGAATATGCTGCCCGAAAAGATTGAGACCGACCAGCTGGCTAGCTCCGGCAAAAATCGTCGCGCTCATCAGAACCGCATCAAATACAGACATGCCGCCATCAACGGCCAACGCTCCGAATAGCGCACCGAATGGTCCGGCAGTAATCACGATAGGCACGCCGAGCTTCATTCCCTGAAGGAAGAGCAAGCGGGGTGTCATACTGTCATCGGGTAATCTTTTTCCAGTCATATCGCTTCTATAAGGCAAATGTCGCGGCCAGTCCTATCAATAGTTTTCAAGCAGCCATAACGGGAAATGATAAGTTGCAGTCTTGGCCGACAACCCGGATACCATGCAGACGCAAAAACAGCTGAAGCAAATCGCGCAACACCTGACGGACCCAAGAGATTTATCAATAGTTTCTGATAGATATACCAAGTATTTTACCAAATCATCTGCGAGACAAAACCATCCCCATTGTCTCAGTTTTCCCGCCATCAATGTTCGTGAATGCAATGGCTATGGTCGGCGAGGCTTTCTATGACCTCGCATTCGGCGACGCATTCGCCCTGACAATGAGACATGCGCTCAAGCTCTGTTTCCAAACGCTGCAGCCGGGCAATCCGGTCGCGAACATCGGACAGGTGGCGGGCGAGAATTTCGTCTGCCCCCTTGCAGGGACATTTCTCGTCATCCTTGAGCGCCAACAGTGATTTGATATCGTCAAGGGAAAAGCCGAGATCGCGGGCGTGCTTTACGAAGGTGAGCCGCTTGAGATCCTCCGCTTCATAACGGCGCTGATTGCCTTCGCTGCGGTCTGCGGCGGCGATCAGGCCAATCTGCTCGTAGTAACGGATGGTCGGCACCTTGACGCCGCTGGTCTTTGACAGTTCACCGATCGACAGCATTTTCATTTTTCCTGCAAGTGAGAGCGAATTTCGCTTGAAGCTATAGTCACTAGAGCTATTATAGTGATGCTCATGTAATTGTTTCAAGACCGAAGGCACAATAGATGAGCGAAGCACTCCCCAAGCATTCTGATGCATCGTCCTGCGGCTGCGGCAGCACTGATCATCACTCTCATCCCGAAGCAAGCAATAGCTGTTGTGGCGGTCAGTCGACATGTTCTGACCACTCGCATGTACAACATGCCCACAAGGAAACCGACCACTGCCATTCGGCGGGTGCTGCCTGCGGATGCTCGGGCAATCCGGTGTTTGATGGCGTCGACAAACGCTATAAGTCGATCCTCTGGACGGTGATAGCACTCAACGCAGGTATGTTTTTCGTTGAAATGATTGCCGGTCACATTGCCGGATCTCAGGCGCTGCAGGCTGACGCACTGGACTTCCTTGGCGATTCCCTGACCTATGGCATCAGTCTGGCCGTTATCGGCATGAGCTTGCGCGTCCGTTCAACCGCTGCCCTTATCAAGGGCTTCAGCCTACTGTGCATGGGCCTGTGGATCTTCGGCTCTACGCTCTATCAGGCGATATACCTGACTGTTCCACGCGCTGAGGTAATGGGTATCATCAGCTTTATGGCTTTGGCGGCTAATGTCGGCTCGGTGATACTGCTTTCGCGCTACAAGGATGGCGATGCCAATGTCCGCTCCGTCTGGCTCTGTTCGCGCAATGACGCCATCGGCAATGTCGCGGTGATGGCCGCCAGTGTGTGCGTCTATTTCACCACGTCCGCCATTCCTGATATCGCCGTTGCACTTGTCATGGCAGGCCTGTTCCTGCGCTCGGCCCAATTGATCCTAAGGCAATCAAGCATCGAATTTCGTCAAAGCCATGCAAAACTTGTTTGAATCGCGCAAAATCGGCCTGTTTGTGAGAAAATACTGCGCGAAATGATGGATTTATCCTTCATCAGTCTGTAGAAGATCAAGCTAGTGAAAAACAAGATAAGCACTTATAATCGCTGGAAGGATTGGATTGATGCGCAAACTTCGGACCATGGCCACATTGCTTGCTCTGACGTTGCTCCCTTCATATGGACAGGCAAGCGCGCTGTCTGATCAGGTTGAAGCAGCGGAAGCCCTGTTGTCCTCTGGCAAACCGGCAGCCGCGTTCGATCAGTTGGACGGGATCATTGAGGACTTCTGGAACAAGTCCCCGATGTTTGTTCGCAAGGCCGTTTTCGTCAGTGACGTGACCGGCTATGGCAACTTCATCGAAAAGGACGCCGTTTTCAAACCCGATGCAGCCCAGTTGATCTACATTGAACCGGTCGCCTTCTCCTATGGCAAAACCGATGATGGCAATAGCGTCGCCAGCTGGAGTGTAGATTACTCGCTCGTTGGCCCGAACGGCACCACCCTGCTCGACACCGAGAATTTCGTTGATCTGGTCGTTCCACTCCAACGGCACAATCGCGAAATCTTCCTCAAGATGACGATCAATCTGCACGGTATGAAACCTGGCAATTATGTGTCGCACTATGTGCTGAAAGACAAGAACTCAGACAAGACTGCGGAGTTTTCTCTGCCGTTCAAGGTCGAGGAATAGCATAACGCATAAAGGCTTTGTGAAACCCTCACAAAGCCTTTTTAGTATCCACGCATACCGAGACTGTCGTCGGCGTCGCCTATTGCGAGGCCAGTTGCATGGTTGGTCGCAAATCTGCTGTCTCCACGCCCTTGGGCAGGTTGGCCCGAGCAACATCACTGCCCATCGCGCTCATTTCCTGATGGATCAGAGAAAACATGACCCTGGAGCCAACCAGCGCAGTGCCAATGGCAAAACCCAGAACCAGACAATAGAGACCGGTCTGTAGCACCAGCCGCCGCAGATTGATCGCGAGAACCTGATTTGTTACCGAGCGACCGATGCGCCCGGATGCATCCAGCAGAATGGCCAGCACTTTGGGGCCATGGCAATCTGTCAGCGCTTCCAAAGCATTATCGAAGACTCGCTCGGCCTTTTTCAAAAGCGTTGGATTTTCTATCCTGTTGCCGTCCCGCGCATTCATTTCAGCGTCCCCATCTGTCACAAAGCCATCGATCTGTTTTAACCATTCGGATCATTTTTGATTTTCTGAATGTAAATATTTGCCAGCAATTCTCTCTCAAATATAAAGATCATTCATTTCCACGCCCCATCCTCGACATACTTGAAAACAGGGTTCTCAAACCGTTAATACGATCGCTCATATCTTATCGAATATTTTAATCATGCTTCATATCGAAGGAACTCACCGCCGCCATGGTTAATGTGATCTATATGCAAGTGGCGTGTCTTATAAAAAAGCTTTACAGAAACATCGTGCACCGAAATTGTTCATTCCCATGCAGAGAGCAATTGTCTCGACATTTCGTCCGTGTCATGAATGAAAGTCTTACCGCCTGCAGAAAGTTCCAAATTCATGTCCTCACCAAATCTTCACCCGTCTGTCGTCCTTTCCGTTCGCCCTCTTGTTGCCGCCGATGCAGACACGATGTTGAGGATCTATCAGGAAGGCATCGATACGGGCATGGCGACCTTCACGGATGCAGCTCCGACCTGGGAAGCATGGGACAAGGGTCACCTTCCCGAGTGCCGCATGGTGGCAGTGATGAATGGTGAAATCGCAGGGTGGGTCGCTTTGTCTGCCTATTCAGGCCGCAGCGTCTATCGCGGTGTTGCAGAAATGAGCATCTACATCGCCAACAGCGCCAAGGGTGCCGGTGTCGGCTCGTTCCTGATGGAAAAGCTGATTGAAGCCTCGGAAGCGAATGGTTTCTGGACACTTCAGGCGGGCATCTTTGCCAATAATGCGGTCAGCATCCATCTGCATGAGAAGTTCGGCTTCAAACTGGTCGGCATTCGCGAGCGTATCGCCCAGATCTCCTACGGCGCCAACAAGGGCCAATGGCGGGACGTTGCCCTTTATGAACGACGCAGCCCGAGGGTCGGTCTCTGATTGTTCAAACTCTGATCGTACAGACAAGGAAATGGGGCAAGAACCCGGCCGACAATTTGACCGGGCCAACGTCGCACTGCCCTGTGCATCAATCGTCCTTGGGAAGGCTCATGACAGCCGCCCCCATGGCCACGCTGCAGATGGTGATCAGCAGGCCAAAGAACAATAGAGCCATCGGTATCCAGGGCTCATCACTGTTGAAAATCAGGTCCTGAAGACCTGCGGCATTTGTCAGCAGCAAGCCGCAAAATATCATTACGGTCACAGCAAAACCAATCAGCCAGTTGATCGCCAGCAGCCGCATCAGGGGATTGCTGAAAACACCTTTCACCCCTTTTTCCTGTCTACGCGACGGCGGCACCAGATCCGTTATTGGCATTGGTTTTACGTTCCTTGTCTCGAAGGTCTGAAATCGCTCGGCAGCCATTCCGTGGCGCCATTCTGGTCGCCATTTCTGCAAAGCTTCGCAATTATAGTCAGTTTTCCCTAGCTGTAAATCAGACCATGAGGCAACCTGCGATCACAATAAGGAGACCAGGCCCGGCAAGGGATATGCCGGTTTGATATATTCACTAGACACATATATCAAACCGTTATATATACTTTAGACATACACCTTGATACTGAAATCATGAGTTTCAAGGACCAAAGCCAAGCCAACGGATAGACCAATGAATGTTCGCAGCATCTGTCTTGCCATCCTATACTGTTCCGACAGAACCGGCTATGACATCCGCAAATTCTCGACGGAGGGCAATTTCAGCTTCTTCATCGACGCGTCATATGGTTCGATCTATCCTGCATTGAACAAGCTGGAAACGGAAGGGCTGGTCACCTGCCGCCATGTAGCCGAAGAAGGCAAGCCGGCGCGCAAGGTCTATTCCATCACCGAGAGCGGACGGAGGGCTCTGTTCGAGGAACTTTTGCAGCCTCATCGGCCAGATATCTACAAGTCCGAATTCCTACTTATATCGTTGTTTGCACGCCTTATCGGACCCGAAGCGATAAGAGAGGCAATCGACAGACAGGTTCAACAACTAAATGAAGAGCTTGCACTCATCTCTTCATGTAGCGAATCCGAGCTTCAGACTGATCTGGAGCCAAGTGATTGTGGCCGCAACGAGCTGGATCTCCAAGCGGCTGAATGGGCAAAGAGCTACGGGCTCTATTGTGTTCAGGCCAGCATTGACTATCTGAAGATGCATGGTGAAGCCCTGGTTGAAATCGCAAGACAAGGCAACCAGACCGAACCGCAAGCACAGACCGGTCTGAGTGAATAACATAAATTTTGAAGCCGAATTGTCGTGGAGCGCAAGATCTGCCTGCGGCTTTCATTTGATTTGACCTATTGCCCCAATTCCTGTGGGGCGCCGATAGCGAGGGACTACCCATGGCGTTGCGACTGAAAGGCTCATACGGCCTGGCGCTGCTGTGTACTGCTGGGATCGTTGGATGGATGGCAACCGGAGAAGCCGTCTTCAGCGGTCAGGAAACGGCCGAGGCAACCCCGCCTCCCGCCGTTCGTACTGAAAATCAGGAGAATGCGCTCTTCCGTGTCGCGGTTCAGCATTTTTCTGCCAAGCCGAGACTATCCACCTTGACCATTCGCGGCCGCACCGAAGCCGATACGAAGGTGACGGTACGCGCAGAAACTTCGGCCATCGTCCTGTCCATCGCCGTTGAAAAGGGCCAGTGGGTGCACAAGGGCGATCTGCTATGCAAACTCGACATCGGCTCGCGGGAGGCAAGTCTGGCCAAGGCCAGAGCTGCCCTTGAACAGGCCGAATTCGACCTTCAGGCCAAGGAGACACTGGCAACCAAGGGATTTGCGTCCAAGACCCAGCTGGCAGCTCTGCGCGCCTCGCGTGATGCGGCGATTGCCGGTGTCAAGGAAGCGGCTCTGGAACTCGACCGCACCAATATTCTTGCTCCCGTTGATGGTCTGGTACAGGGCGATATTGCCGAGATTGGCGATCAGCTAAGCATTGGCGGGGCCTGCGCCGAGCTCGTGAACCCGGATCCAATGCTCGTTGTCGGGCAGGTCTCAGAGCGTGATATTGCCCAGGTTGAAGTTGGCAACAAGGCTCAGGTCAATCTGGTCACCGGCGAGAAGACCGAAGGACGCGTGCGTTTTGTCAGTTCCGTTTCCGATGTGGAGACCCGGACTTTTCTGGTTGAGGTCGAGATCCCCAACCCGGACAGGGCGCTGCGCGACGGTGTGACAGCCATTGCCAATCTCGCCCTGCCGCCAATCAAGGCCCATCTGATGAGCCCGGCGTTGCTGACCCTGTCTGACGAGGGCATTGTCGGTGCCATGCAGGTTGTTGACGATACAGCCCTGTTCGCGCCGGTCAATATCGTTTCCAATGACGAAAATGGCGTCTGGCTTACCGGGCTGCCCGACGAGGTCGATCTCATCACGGTTGGCCAGGAATACGTCAAATCCGGTCAGAAGGTTGTGCCCGTTCCCGCTGATGCGATGCCCGAAAGCAGCGCCGAGAACAGGTCGGCCAGCAAAGCAGATGGCAAGACCGGTGGCGGGGAGCCGAACTGATGCAGAGCGCTCTTGAAACCATTCTGCGCGCCCGAAGGGTCGTCATGACCCTGATGGTCGTGCTGCTTCTGGGCGGTATCGTCAGTTACATCAACGTGCCCAAGGAAGCCAACCCGGACATCGATATTCCGATCTTCTATATTTCGGTTTCCCAGCAGGGCATTTCGCCCGAGGATGCCGTGCGGCTTCTGGTCAAACCGATGGAGAACAAGCTGCAGAGCCTTGACGGCCTCAAGGAAATGACCAGCTTTGCCTCGGAAGGCCATGGCGGGGTTCTGCTTGAATTCACGGTTGATTTCGACAAGGAGTCGGCCCTTGCCGACGTGCGCGACAAGGTGGACCAGGCCAAGGCCGAAATGCCGTCTGACGCAGATGAACCGACCATCTCCGAAATGAACATGTCGCAGCAGCCAACCCTGTATGTGACCCTGTCCGGCTCGGTGCCGGAACGGACGCTCTATCAGCATGCGCGCCAGCTGAAGGACGAGATCGAAGGCATTTCCTCGGTGCTGGAAGCCAATCTTTCCGGCAACCGAGACGAACTGCTCGAAGTGGAGATCGACCAGCTGCGGCTGGAATCCTACAATGTCACCCAGACCGAGCTGATCAATGCCGTAACGCTCAACAACCAGCTCGTGCCGGCAGGCTTTCTCGACAATGGCATGGGGCGGTTCAATCTCAAGGTCCCGGGCCTCATCGAGAGCGCACAGGACGTCTATTCCATTCCCATCAAGCAAAGTGGCGAAGGTGTGGTTACGCTCGGCGATATCGCCACGATCAAGCGGACCTTCAAGGACCCGACCACAATCACAAGGGTGAATGGCAAGACCGCGATCACCATCGAGATCTCCAAGCGTCTTGGCACCAACATCATCGAGAACAACGATGCGGTGCGGCAGGTGGTCAAGAATGTGACCAGCGACTGGAACCCGGCCATCAAGGTCGGATTCCTGCTCGATCAGTCCGAGCCGGTCAATGATACGCTTGGGTCGCTCGAGTCTTCCATCATGACCGCCATTGCCCTTGTCATGATGCTTGTGCTGGCGTCCCTTGGCTTCCGGTCGGCCCTGATGATCGGCATCGCCATCCCGACCTCCTTCATGATGGGTTTCCTCGTGTTGTCGCTGCTGGGCATGACACTCAACACCATGGTGATGTATGGCCTTGTGCTGACCGTCGGGATGCTCGTTGATGGCGCCATCGTCATCGTGGAATATGCCGACCGCAAGGTTGCCGAGGGCATGCCACGACAGGAAGCCTATATTCGTGCAGCAAAACTGATGTTCTGGCCGATTGCCGCCTCGACCGGCACGACGCTGGCTGCCTTCCTGCCCATGCTGCTGTGGCCGGGAATCATCGGCGAGTTCATGAGCTATCTGCCGATCATGGTGATCATCGTCCTGTCTTCTGCCCTGCTTTCGGCCATGGTGTTCCTGCCCGTCATAGGTGGCTTCATCGGCAAGAAAACTGCCACGCAGGAAGAAATCGAGAATGCCAAGCATCTCTCCGGCGGGCGCCATTTCAACCCGGCTGAAGTGACTGGCATGACCGGTGTCTATGCCCGCTTCCTGCATGTGCTGGTGCGTCACCCGGCGGGCAACATCATCGCCATCGTCGGCGTGATCGCCATCATGGCATCGATTGTCAGCCCGTTTTTCCTCGGGCGGGAATTCAAGGCCGAGCTGTTCGTCAATGAAGAGCCCCGCTATGCGATGGTCTATGTCTCGGCACGAGGCAACATGTCCGCGCAGGAAAGCCGCGACATCGTGAAGCGTGTGGAAGACGAAGTGCTACAGGTCAGGGGCATCAAGGATGTGGTTGCCACATCGGCGCCATCTGGCACGAGCAGCGGCGGCAACAGCCTCAGTTCGGACAGCAGCCGCCCGTCTGATGCCATCGGCTCGCTGGCGCTTGAACTCTCCGACTTCTGCTGCCGCAGGCCGGCCGAGGAGATCTTCACCGAAATCAGGGACAGGACGGCGCAGTATCCCGGTATACTGGTTGCGGTGGCCAAGACCGAAGAAGGCCCTCCGACCGGCAAGGACATCAACCTCGAGATCACCTCGAACAATTACGATCTGGTCTCAAGCATCACCGGCATCGTGCGCAAGCGCGTCGACGGGATCAACAATCTGGTTGATATCGAGGACGGCCGTCCCCTGCCCGGAATCGAGTGGGAACTCAAGATCGACCGCGAACAGGCGGGCCGTTACAACGCATCCATTGCCACGGTCGGCTCGATGGTCCAGCTTCTGACCAACGGTGTCATGATCGGCAAATATCGTCCTGACGATTCCGAGGACGAAGTGGACATTCGTGTGCGTCTGCCCAGGGAGCAGCGCAACCTTGACCATCTTGGCGAGCTGAAACTGCCGACCAGCAACGGCATGGTGCCGATCAGCAACTTCGTGCAGACCGAAGCCAGGCAGAAGGTATCCTCGATCACCCGCAAGGATGGTCTCTATGCCATGAGCGTCAAGGCGACGGTTGATCAGAGTGACGGCACGACGGTCGATGCCAAGGTGCGGGAACTGGATGAATGGATCAAGGCACAGGAATGGCCCAACGGCGTACACTTCAAGTTCCGGGGCGCTGATGAAGACCAGAAGGAATCTGGCGAGTTTCTCGGCAAGGCGGCGCTTGCTGCCCTGTTCATCATGGCGATGATCCTGATCACCCAGTTCAACAGCTTCTATCAAACGGCGCTGACGCTGATGACCGTGGTCTTCTCGATCTTCGGTGTGCTGTTGGGTATCGTTGTTACCGGTCAGACGTTCTCCATCATCATGACCGGTACAGGGGTCATGGCGCTGGCAGGGATCGTGGTCAACAACGCCATTGTGCTCATCGACACCTACAACCGGTTCCGGTCAGAGGATGTGGAAGTGGTTGAAGCCGTTATCAAGACGGCGGCCCAGCGTATTCGCCCCATCCTGCTGACGACGATCACGACGATTGCCGGTCTGATCCCGATGGCGACAGGCATCAACCTGGATTTCTTCAACCGCGTGATTGCCGTGGGCTCGATCACCGCGGCCTGGTGGATCCAGCTGTCAACGGCGGTGATTGCCGGTCTTGGCTTCTCCACCGTTCTGACGCTGATCCTCATACCGGTGCTTCTGGCCTTCCCGACCGTAACCCTGAAACCGATGTTCGGCTACATGGGACGGTTGATTGGCTTCGGACGCAACCGGCCGCACAGCCCGGAGGCAGCTGAATAGTCGGTTTTCTCCAGCCAAGCGGTTTAAAAAGACAAGGCCCGTCAGCGGATTCACTGACGGGTCTTTTTTGTTCTAAATATATTTAAGATATATCTTGAAAGTTTGAACGAACCACGCTATTTAAGATATATCTTAGTTATATCTATTTGGAGAAACCAATGAGAGAACATAATTTTCAAGAGATGCGTAGCGGCGGGCGTTGGCGCAATAACTGCGACAACCGCGGTCCGCATGGACGCATGAACGCCAATGGACGCCGAGGTGATGGCCCAATTCATGGACCTGCCGATGACTCGGATGAAGCCATCCGACGCGGTCGTGGCCCAGGTTGGCGTAATGAATGGTGCGAAGAAAGCCACGCAGGTCGGGGAAGAGGACGAGGCCCCGAGGCATGGGGAACTCCCGAGGGCGGCCCGTTCCATCCCGGGTTCATGGGCGGTGGCCCGCGAGGACGACACAGGGGCGGATCTGGCGGCGGTCGCGGTGGCCATGGCGGCGACGGTCGTGGCCAGCGACGTGGACGGTTTCTCGGTCAGGGTGACATCCGTCTTCTGGCCCTTGCCCTTATCGAGCAGGAACCCCGCCACGGCTATGACATCATCAAGGAAGTGGAGACCCTGACCAATGGCTCCTACGCTCCCAGCCCGGGTGTGATCTATCCGACCTTGACCTATCTGGAAGAAGCCGGACAGTGCAATGTCGAGACGGAAGGCAACAAGAAGCGGTATGCCATCACTCCGGAAGGGGCTGCCCAACTGGAAGAACAGCGCTCAGAGGTCACCCGCATCCTCGATCTTCTCAAGGCGATGGGCGAACGGGCAAGGCAGGAAAGCGAAAACAGCCAGCAGGCAGCTCCCTCCCTGCCGCTCAGCGTCGAGACCGCACTGCTCAATCTGCGCGAGACCGCTGCAGAGCGGATCAAGCAGGACCCTGCGGTCTCCAGCAAGATCGTTCAGAAGCTGTTGCAACTGGCCGAAGACCTCTAACCAAACCGATACGGCCCATACTCCGGCAAGCCTGACCGGAGACAAAGCAAAGGCCCCTTTTCGCTACTCCCGGCGCGAAAAGGGGCCTTTGATGTATCAGGCGACATGTCACAAGAAAAATGCGGTTACTCCACTAATCGTCCTTGTCGTCTTCGGCACAATCTTTGGCGTCTGCCACCATGCCATCGGTGATCGGATTGTCATCTGGCATCTGGCGGTCATGCAGGAACCAGGAGCGGCGCGCAAAGGGGATCGAAGCCAGATAGACCACCACAAGCACCGTCATGGTTATCCAAGGGTAGGAAAAGAGGATGGCAACGGCCGCCACGACACCAAGGATCAGCGGCAGCACATTGGCCCGCGGAATGCGTAGACCAATGGTCTTGCCCGAATAGGTCGGTAGGGTCGAGACCACCAGCATGGCAATGAGGATGGTGTAGATCAGCACAACGGGCGCGGCCAGATCCGTATGAGGCAGGCCCGACAGCTCCAGATAGATCGGAGCAAGCACTGCCAACGCTCCGGCGGGCGCTGGCACGCCTACAAAGAAATTCTTCTTCCACGCAGGCTGGTTCCGATCATCAAGCGCCACATTGAACCGCGCCAGACGCAGCACCATGGCAATGGCAAAGATCAGCGAGCCGATCCAGCCGATTGACTGGAAGGCATGCAGGATCCAGACATGGAGGATCAGGGCAGGCGCGACGCCGAAATTGACGAAGTCCGTCAGAGAATCGAGTTCAGCCCCGAAACGCGACGTGCCCTTCAGCATCCGGGCCACTCGGCCGTCGATACCGTCGAGAAAGGCAGCCGCTGCGATGGAAACCAGCGCCGTTTCAAACCGGCCATCAATCGCCATGCGGATGCCCGTAAGACCGGCACACAAAGCCATCAGCGTCACCAGATTGGGTGCGATCAGCCGGAAGGGAACTGCCTTGAAGCGCCGTCTCGGGTTTTCATCCGGATCAAAAGCCTGAAACGGATTATTGATGCCATGGTCTTGATCGTCTGCCATTTGGAACTCGGTCCTGCGGTTGGTTATGGCCGGGCCAGCGTTGCGAAGAATCCGCTCTGCCGCCCCTGCCCGTCAGCAATTACTGCTCTCTGTGAGCGCCAATGTCGCCCTGTTCGCCTTCCATGTTCGCCAGAATGGATTCTCCGGCGATCATGGTCTGGCCGACAACAACCGTCGGCACGATGGTGGACGGCAGATATACGTCAACTCGGCTGCCAAAGCGGATGAGGCCAAAGCGTTCACCAACCGGCAGTTCCTCGCCCTCAGCTGTCCAGCAGACGATACGGCGGGCGATCAGACCGGCAATCTGGGTTACACCGACGGGACCATATTCTGTGTCGAGAATCAAGCTGTTACGCTCATTGTCCTCACTGGCCTTGTCGAGTTCGGCGTTGAGAAATTTGCCCGGCTTGTAAGCCACCTTGCGCACCCTGCCCTTGATCGGGGCGCGATTGACGTGAACGTTGAAGACATTCATGAAAACGGAGACGCGCATCATCGGCTGATCGCTTAGGCCCAGCTCCTTGGGAGGCGTTGCCAGTCCGACGCCGGAAACGATGCCATCGGCCGGAGAAATGACAAGACCTTTCTTCAGCGGGGTCACACGGGCCGGATCGCGGAAGAAGTAGCAGCACCAAAGCGTCAGGAACAGACCGATCCAGAACAGCGCCGAGACGAACCAGCCAAGAATGACGGTAATAACGGCAAAGATCGCGATGAACTTGTGCCCTTCGGGATGAATGGGAACCACACTCTTGCGAATGGAATCAATGATCGTCATGGTGCTCGGCCTTCCTTCGGTCGCTGGGGGTGCGTGCCCAGATGCAGCTAGGCACGCTGCAAACATAGTGCATGGGTGCGACGGCACACGCAGACCCGGTTTGAACAAAGCTTTTAGCGAAAGTTTCCGGCCCCGCCAAGTCACCATAAGCATTCTGTGCAAGTTCCTGACGATCAGAGCCCTCCCCCAACGTCCCTTTCACCTGCCAGGTCCGGTCAGACAGCCACTGCCGTTCGGCTCACACCGTTTCTGGCAGAGATCAGGGCAGCAACTGGTCTGGCGTTACCATGGGAGCGCCGGTGGTTGAAACATAGAGATCCACCAGCCGCGCCTCTTCCAGCGACAATTCGACACTGCGCGGGTAGAAAGGCCTGTCCCTGTCCTTGAGAATCGGAGTGTGCCAGCCATCGGTTTCCTCGACAAACCGCATCATGCCGACTTCGCCGAACTTTTGCAGAAACCCCTGCATGACCGCATCGATATACGATTGCAGAATGGGGAATTTCGGGTCGGCTTCGCTGGTGAGCGCTGGCTGACCAACATAGATATAGCAATCGATCTGGTCTGGCAGCGGTTGATCGGTCTGGAAATCAGCAAGGTCGATCTTCACACGACTATAGTGCGCTTCCCTGATGTCCACTTGCGGCAGGTGGCTCTTCTGGTCAAAGACCAACAGCCCGTCACAATAGGCATCGGGTTTCGGGGTTACCGAAAGGGCAGCCGCTCCATGCATCCCGAAGGCGCGCCGTTCCGGGCTGGCTTCCCAGATCGACCAGTGGCGACGATAACCCTTGAGCCGTCCGGCCACACCAAAGCTTTCGGCATTTCTTGTTTTGTCATTGACCAGAGAACCATAGCCGAAATAGGCGACCCAGTCAGAAGGGTTAGCCAGAAGATCTTCAAATGTCACGATAATCGATCCAGTATCAGGGAGGACAATGGCACGCGCATCAGCGATCCGGCCGGGTCATCATCGAACCGGCTACAAAGGCTGCCGCATAACCATTTTAAGCAGATTGCGTTTCAACAGGGGATCATATTTCACCTTGCGTTCCACCACCTCAAGCCCCTGCTTGCGATAAAAGCCGCAGGCGCGGGTGTTTTGCGCAAAAACTTCCAGCATCAGATGGTCTTGTCCCGCCTGTCGCAGCTTGCCGCGAGCATCCTCCATCAGAGCCGCTCCGACCCCGTGCCTCTGCCAGAGCGGATCGACACACAGATCCGATAGATAGGCGGCGGAACAATCCAGCGCACAAAAGCCGACAACAGCTCCATCAACCTTGGCAAGGGTCAGCAGATCATGCGGATCGGCTTGACCTGCGGCATAATACATCATGAAGGCATGGAGTTGTGCCTCCATCTCCGTGATGTCATTAGCAGAAAAATCAAAGGAATTGCCGCCGATCACGCCGCACCATGCGTCAAGGCCGCATCGGGTCGCCGCTTCGACATCTGCGCCGCTCAACAGATCGAAGGTCAAATCTCCTGCGGAGAGAGACGAGGATGTTTCTCGCCCCTCTTCGTTGATGCTGCGCGGTGATGGCATCCTCGGATCACCCGTCCTTGCGTACCCGCCGGGACGGTTCCTTCATGGTGACAAGCTCTTCGGCTGCTGTTGGATGGACGGCAACCGTTGCGTCAAAGTCGGCCTTGGTCGCGCCCATCTTGATGGCGATCCCGAGAAGCTGGGACATCTCGCCGGCATCAGGGCCAAGAATGTGACAGCCGACAACCTTGCCGCTATCGGCTGCGACGATGATCTTCATCAGCATCTTTTCGTCGTTGCCTGCCAGCGTGTTTTTCATCGGACGGAACTTGGCCGAATAGATGTCAAGATTGCCGAACGCCTCCTTGGCTTGCGCCTCCGTCATGCCGACCGTGCCGATTTCAGGCTGGGTGAAGACGGCTGTGGCGATATTCTCGTAATCCGTCGTCGTCGGATTGTTGTTGAACAGGGTTTCTGCGAGCGCAGCCCCTTCCCGGATCGCGACAGGAGTAAGGTTGACCCGGTCCGTCACGTCGCCGACGGCGAAGATGTGATCAACGTTGGTGCGGTTGTATTCATCGACCTTGATGGCACCGTTGCGACCGAGTTCCACCCCGACCCTGTTGAGGCCAAGCCCGTTGGTATAAGGCGAACGACCGATGGCAGAGAGAACCTGATCAGCCTCCAGCGACCGACCGGCAATCGTCTTGACCGTCAGGCCGTTGTCATGCTTTTCGACGGAAGCCAGATTGTCCTCGGTGATGATCGTAATGCCGCGCCCTTCCATTTCCTCGTGCAGCGTCGCACGGATTTCATCATCAAAGCCGCGCAGGATTTCCTCACCCCGGTAAAGCACGGTGGTTTCCGCACCCAGCCCGTTGAAAATGCACGCAAATTCGAGGGCGATATAGCCAGCGCCAACGACGACAACACGCTTGGGCATTTCGTCCAGATGGAAGACTTCGTTGGAGGTGATGAGATGTTCCACGCCGGGCAGATCCTGCGGCATGTTTGGACGCCCACCGGTTGCCACCAGAATATATTTTGCGGTGACGTGACGCTCCTCGCGTGACAGCCAGATCCGGTGCGGTGCCTGAATTTCGGCACGAGACTGGATGATCTCGACATTGTGGCGCTCGAGATTCTTGACGTAAAGACCATTGAGACGATCGATCTCGGCATCCTTGCGCTTGATGAGCGTCGACCAGTCAAACGAAGTTTCCCCAACGGTCCATCCGAACCCGGCAGCGTCGGCAAAGTCGTGGGAGAATTTGGAGGCATAGACCATGAGTTTCTTGGGCACGCAGCCGCGGATCACGCATGTCCCACCGACGCGATATTCTTCGGCTACAGCGACCCTGGCGCCATAGGTTGCTGCCATGCGGGCCGCCCGGACACCGCCGGAGCCTGCTCCGATCACAAACAGATCATAATCATAGTCGCTCATAGTCTTGCCTCTTCAATTTTCGACAGCAGAAAGCATCCTGACGCAAGGACGAGCGGATGCTCTTCTATGTGCTGCAACAACAGTCTCCCGGGTTGAACATAATGAGACTGGGCAGGAATGAAAGAGCCTGCGGGAAATTAATTCTCAACTTGCGCACGCACAAACATAGCCTCACCAAGCCTCGACGATTGGCAAACGCTGCTTCCAGTGCCTCTACCGCACGAAAAAGGCACGGCGCCCGTTCCAGACCCGTGCCTTTCCAAATTACATCAAACAGCCCCAATTCGCCTATTCGGAGAACTTGTAGCCTTTGGTGTTCAGCTGTTCCTTGGCTGCCTTGACGATGAGGTTCGTCATGATCGCGGAGAACTCCTGAATGCCGCGAACGGATTCGCCGAGGATGCGCGGCTGGTAGCTTGCAAACTTCTGACCGGTCGGGGTCTTGAAGAAGGCCAGAACTTCCTTGAGTTCGTCTTCCTTCAGATAGCGGGTCCAGGCCACGGCTACCGACTGGGCCATCTGATCGTTGTCATCCTTGTACTGCTGAGCAATTTCGTCAACAGTGGCAATGATGTCCTTTTCAGCAGACGGATTTTCGCGGATCAGCCACCGTTTGGAATTCAGCACGATGTTTTTCAACGCATCTGAATAGGCAGGCAGAGTGCCTGTCTGTTTCACGACCGCGATGGCCGCCTGCAAATGCGTATCAACCGCTACCGGCTGGGCAGCATTGGCGTCCGCGTTCGTTTTGGCGTCCTGAGCCAGAGCAGAAGCAGACATGCCTGCGCAGAGCACAACAGCCGACAGCATGGAAGCAAGGGCAGATTTTTTCATGTTTCAGTCCTTTTGCGAAAATCCTAGACTTTTCTCAAATTAGATGTCTCAGCTGGCCGGCTCGATAATCGAAACGCCGTCTGCGCCAGCCACAACGGCTTTGGAGGCGATACCAATGAACAATCCGGTTTCCACAACACCCGGAATCGCCCGCAAAGCCGCGTCCAAACCCTCTACATCAGAAATACGGCCAAATGTGGCATCAATGATATAATGCTTGCCATCTGTCACAAAATTCGAGCCATCGGCGGCCTTGCGCAGGCTCAGCGAGCCCTGCATCCCATATTGGTCGCAGACCTTCTGGACCGCGATCGTTGTCGACCCCAGCCCGAACGGCATGACCTCGATCGGCAGCGGGAACGCGCCAAGGGTATCGACGATCTTGGTTTTGTCGGCAATGACAATCATGTTGGCTGAAGCGGAAGCAACGATCTTCTCCCGCAGCAGCGCACCACCGCCACCCTTGATCAAACGCATCTGCGGATCAATTTCGTCGGCGCCATCAACGGTCAGATCGAGCTCTGGAGTTTCTTCGAGCGTCGTCAGCGGCACGCCGTTCTTCTTGCACAATTCGGCGGTTCTCTCGGAGGTCGGCACGCCAATCACCTTCATGCCGGCGGCAACCTTTTCCCCGAGCAGTTCAACAAAGTGAAGAGCCGTGGACCCGGTTCCGATACCGAGCTTCATTCCATCCTCAACAAATTCCAGTGCGGCTGCGGCGGCCTGTCTCTTAAGCTGTTCACTCATGGCTATAAACTTCTTTCTATTCGGTCCTGCGGGCCCGCTGCCATGCATCTCCCTGACAGCGGCTTGGCTCCACCCGGGGCGGTTGAGCGACAAATCCTGCACACTTGCCTGCGGCCACCCTGCTCCGCTCATATCACGCCACCGGCAGGACGCCAAGTGCCCTAAAGGGGCTTGCGGCCAAGTCTTGTGCCGTTTTTCGAATAATCTGGATTTTTTGGCCATGATTTGGCAAATTGTCATCCATCGATGGACGGTGATGGCCTCTTCAATCGGGAGGCTATTGGCCTGACTGTGTTGCTTTATTCGAATTTGACGGAAACCAATTCATGACCGCTGGCCCCTTTTCCTGCATCCTGTTTGATCTCGACGGTACTTTGGTGGATACCGCACCAGACCTGACGGGCGCACTCAACCATGTTCTGACGCAGCATGGTCTGGAGCCCTTCACTGTCGAGAAGGTCCGCAACACGGTGGGTTTTGGAGCAAGGATAACGCTGGAGCGCAGTTTCGCCCATTATGATCACCCTGTCACCGATGACGATCTCGATCTCGCCCACGCGCTTTTTCTCGCTCACTACAGCGACAATATCTGCAAGGACAGCCAGCTCTTTCCCGGCGTCATGGAGGTTCTGAGGGATCTCAAGGCCAATGGCGTTTCGATGGGCGTCTGCACCAACAAAACCGAGCATCTCTCCATAGACCTGCTTGACCAGATCGGCGTGGCCTCCTATTTCGACACCATCTGCGGCTCGGACACTGTTCCCAACAAGAAGCCACACCCGGACCACATTTATACGGCCATCAGCCGGGCTGGCGGCGTTTGCGAGCGGGCAATCATGATCGGCGACAGTCAGGCAGACGTCGAGGCAGCCAGAGCTGCCGATATTCCGGTGATCGTCATGAGCTATGGATACACTGCCACACCAGCGAGCGAACTGGGTGCAGACCTTGTCCTCGACAGCTTCGCCGACATCCCGAGCGCCCTTGCCAAGTGGCCAGCCTGAGACCCCTGTCCTGTAGGCCCAATCAAAAGGGCGCAGTCAACAGGGTCCAATCACGGGGCCCCTTCCCCTTGCTCATCAAGAACCAGAATAATGCAGGACCTCGTTGCAACCTGTATGGCGAGGCCTAACGGCCGGGAATGCAGCACAACCCGGTTTTCGACGTTGAATTGGAAATGGGTGGCTAGACTGAGAAGGGCGCGATCAGGCGCTCTTGCGCCTTTTCTCGACCGAGGCGATCAACTGCCCCTTGACCTGATTGATATGGTCGCACAGCAGCCGCCCCGCCAGATAGGCATCCCTCATGTGGGCGGCATCAATCATCGCCTGATGCTGCCGATGAGCAAGATCCTGCGCATCGCGTGACAGGGTAAGATGCAGCCGCACATAACGATCGGCATTATCGTGAACGCGTTTCAGCAATTTGATGGTGGTGGGCTTGTTGGCTGCACGATAGAGGGCAACGTGGAATTGCCAATTAAGAGGCCCCCAGTCCTTGACGTCGGCCTTTCGCATCGCATCGAGGCATTCCTGCGCCTCGGCAAGATCCTCGTCCGTTATGGCGGCCACGGAATGCTCAAAGAGCCAGACCTCAATCATGGTGCGGATCTCGAACAGTTCCTCGATCTCTGATGGCTCCAGCCGGGTGACCTCCGCTCCCTTGTGGGAGACCAACGTGATCAGACCCTCTGCTTCCAAAAGCCGCAGAGCTTCGCGCACAGGAATGCGACTTACCCCCAACTGGCTGGCAATTGCTTCCTGCCGGATCTGTTCGCCTTCCTTGATTGCGCCATTCTGAATGCGCTTGCGCAGTTCATCAGCCACAATGCTGGTTGTGGTTCGTCTTTGTATTTGAGCCATTTGGCCTGTTCCGAGTCTTTAATACGGCTCTTTCGCGGGGGATTGCCGTTTTCATCTGCAGGATTCGTTTGAAAATCGAACCGAATTCATAAGAAAAAACTATCATGAAAAATTCGGTCGGGTCGAGAAAAAACGTATCGATACAGACGGGCACAACAGAGTTCGATAGAGCATCGCCGATCTCTGCCTCGTTCCTTGAAAAGGCCATTTCGAGATCGGCAACCGGATTGCCAGACAGGCCGTCAATCTGCCATTGGGGATTGGCTGGGTGCCGGGGTCATTGCGGCGCGATCATCTTCTCCGGACGGACCCAAAGGTCATAGTCCTCTGCGGAGACATACCCCAGTTTGACCGCCTCTTCCTTGAGGGTCGTGCCGTTCTTGTGCGCCGTTTTGGCGATTTTGGTGGCGTTGTCATAACCGATGTGAGGTGCAAGGGCGGTCACCAGCATCAGCGAACGCTGCATAAGGGCGCCTATCTGCTCTTCATTGGCCTTGATGCCGACGACGCACTTGTCGGTAAAGCTGGTGGCTGCATCGGTCAGCAACCGGATGGACTGGATGGTGTTGTAGGCGATGATCGGCTTGAACACGTTGAGTTCGAAGTGCCCCTGCGACCCGGCCATAGAAACCGCGGCATTGTTGCCCATCACCTGAGTGCAAACCATGGTCATGGCCTCACATTGAGTGGGATTGACCTTGCCGGGCATGATCGACGACCCCGGCTCGTTCTCCGGCAACGAGATTTCGCCAAGCCCGGACCGAGGCCCGGAACCGAGCAGACGAATGTCGCTGGCAATCTTGAACAGGCTTGCGGCCAACGTATTGAGCATGCCATGGGCTTCCACCATGGCGTCATGGGTCGCCAGGGCCTCGAACTTGTTGGGCGCGGTGATGAAAGGCAAACCCGTGTAGGCGGCCACTTGCTCGGCGAAAGTCTCGGCGAATCCGATCTTGGCGTTGAGCCCGGTGCCGACAGCAGTCCCGCCCTGAGCAAGCGCATAGAGAGCAGGCAGAGCGCTGGAAACACGGCGAATGCCATTCTCGACCATGGCTGCATAGCCGGAGAACTCCTGCCCCAGTGTCAAAGGGGTGGCATCTTGCAAGTGGGTGCGGCCAATCTTGATGATATCCTTGAAACTCTCGGATTTTTCAGCCAAGGCGGCGTGCAGCTTTTCGAGCGCCGGAATGAGGTGATTGCTGATCTGCTCGGCGGTAGCGATATGCATTGCCGTCGGGAAGGTATCATTGGAAGACTGGCTTTTGTTGCAGTGATCATTGGGGTGAACGGGATCCTTCGACCCCAGAACACCGCCCAGCAACTCAATGGCCCGATTGGAAATCACCTCGTTGGCATTCATGTTCGACTGGGTGCCAGAACCGGTCTGCCAGACCGAAAGCGGGAAGTGATCGTTGAGCTTGCCCTCGGCCACGTCTTCTGCAGCGCTGATGATGGCGTTACCGATACGGGGTTCGATATTGTCGAGCGCCAGATTGGCCCTTGCGGCCGACAGCTTGATAATGCCGAGAGCCCGGATAATCGGCGCCGGCATGGTTTCCTCACCGATCGGGAAATTGATGAGAGATCGCGCCGTCTGGGCTCCGTAATATTTGTCTGACGGGACTTCCAGGGGGCCAAAGGAATCCGTTTCCACGCGTATTTCGGTCATCACTTTCTCCATCGTTCGGGTAAACGGCCTGCTTCCGAAGCTTTGTCGGAGAGGCCTATCAAACAGATGGGGACAAGGAGGCTGCAATTTAAGGGTAGTAACGAGATCAATTTCAGGCTCGAAAATTCAGAAAGACTCTCTCAATGTAACGTGATAGGTTATTTTACCTACTTGCTGAGAATTCCTTCAGCCATTCACGGGTGAATTTTCAGAAATTACAGTATTAAAGAAAATATCAAAAATAACAACTCAAACAAGTAAAGACATCCTTCACCAACCAGCAACACCCCACATCAACAGAGAGAGAGCGCGATGTCAAACTCAGAGACCACACCGAGCAAAGCCATTCCCCAGAGCAGTGAGGAGGATCTATACTTTCCAGCCCTCGCCCCTCTTTACAAAGCCTTCGCCCAACCGCTCGCATGGACGGTTTTGCGGGTCGCCATCGGATTGTCACTTGCCTATTCGGGATGGAGCAAGATCATGGCACCCATGGCCATGTCTGGATTCGTCGAGAGCCTTGGCTTCTATCCTGGCTGGCTGTGGTCGCCGCTGATGGCAATTGCCAATTTTGTCGGCGGTCTGCTGATTGCGATCGGACTGTTCACACGCCCGGCGGCCCTCGCCAATGGCCTGATGCTGCTTGTGACCCTTTATTATCACGTCACGCATCCCTATCCGCCATCCTTTCTTTCCGAGGCGGGAATCGCGGCCCTGACCGGCTCGCCGGATCTCTTCTCTGGTGGTGGCCTTGGCATGCTCAAGGACGGGGGCGCATCCTTCCTGCGAATGATGCAGGAAAAAGCCGTGACCAACTCCCTGTTCTGGTCGGGTGGTGCCTTCCTCTATGCGGCATTTGGCGGCGGGCGCCTGTCCGTGGACCACTTCATGAAAAAGGTCTTCTAGCGCCCCGGACTGGCGGCATTTCGCCACCAACAAAAAAGCCGCCCCGAGCGGGCGGCTTTGTCGATCTGCGTTCAATCGGCTCAGGTCAGCTGAAGACTGCCTTTGGCACCCATCAGCATCGGAATGACCTCTTCTGCCGAAATTACCTGCATGCGCTCGTCGATTTCATCCTCGGCGACACCATTGTGTATCATGCAGGCCTTGCAGACCAGAATCTGTCCACCCTGCTTGAAGAACTGTTCCTGAAGCGGCAAGGCTGGCTGAAACGGAGCCCCGATATCAATGCCTTCCAGCGCCCCCTTCTTTGCCAGATGAACGGCATCCACCATCAGCATGATCGTGGCACTATGCCCCTGAGCCAGAGCTTGCACCCCCATGGTATAGGCAACGGTCACCTTGTTGGGATCGTCGGCATTGCTGAACAGGGTGCTGACATAATCGGTTTGTTTGGCCATTATTTCGTCCTTGCAGAATTATGAAATGGGATTTGAGCGGTGGGAAAATAACGCCCCGTTGCTCATGATGGAAATTGGTATTTTATTTATTTCTTATATTAGAACATTTCAAGAGAACAAATTGACACAGTGCGCTCGATTGTGAATTGCCGCAGAAAAGGCAGCCAACACGGGGCACATGTGCAGTCCTGCCCCGCACTTGCGGGAGAATGTGGATGAAACTGCCCAAAATTTGGGACCGCTTTTACCATAAGAAGGACTTGAAATTGGGTACAAAGCCTTGCACTCATTGATTTGCGGATTCTCCTTTGCACAGAGGTGATACCGATCAAAGACAGATCACCCCATTGATGCAATCAGATCACCATATAACGGAAACGGGTGGCACCCCGTCATCGGAACTGCAAACAAGGACCGACAATGAGCACTAAAGCATATAAGCTCTTTCCTATGGGAAAGGATGAAACCACTTATCGCAAACTGACCTCCGACTATGTTTCGGTCGAATCGTTCAAGGGCAAGGACGTCCTTGTGGTCCAGGAAGAAGGCATCCGTCTTCTGAGCGAAACGGCATTCATCGATATCGCCCATCTTCTGCGCCCTGACCATTTGGCACAGCTGCAGAAAATTCTGGAAGACGACGAAGCAACCAACAACGACAAATTCGTTGCGCTTGACCTGCTCAAGAACGCCTGCATTTCTTCCGCAGGCATCCTGCCGATGTGCCAGGACACCGGCACCGGCATTGTCGTCGGCAAGAAGGGCAAAAATGTCTGGGTCGAAGGCGACGAGGAAGCAGCTCTCAGCCAGGGCGTGTTCGACGCCTATGACAAGAAGAACCTGCGTTACAGCCAGCTCGCTCCGCTGACCATGTTCGAGGAAAAGAACACCGCCAACAACCTGCCGGCACAGATCGACATCTTCTCCGAGGGTGAAGATGCCTACAAGTTCCTGTTCATGGCAAAGGGCGGCGGTTCTGCCAACAAGACCTTCCTTTATCAGGGCACTCCTTCCCTTTTGACCAAAGACCGTCTGCTGGCATTCCTTGAAGAAAAGATCAAGACGCTCGGTACGGCTGCCTGTCCTCCATACCATCTGGCCATCACGGTTGGCGGTCTTTCCGCTGAACAGAACCTGAAGACCACCAAGCTGGCCTCCGCCCACTATTATGATGCCCTTCCGACCGAAGGGTCCGAGTTGGCAAACGCCTTCCGCGACCTGGAAATGGAAGAGGAAATCCTGAAGCTCGCTCGCAGCACCGGCATCGGCGCCCAGTTCGGCGGCAAGTATTTCTGCCACGACGTTCGCGTCATTCGTCTGCCGCGCCATGGTGCATCCCTGCCGATCTCGATCGGCGTTTCCTGCTCGGCTGACCGTCAGTGCAAGGGCAAGATCACCAAGGACGGCATCTTCATCGAAGAACTGGAAACCAATCCGGCACAGTATCTGCCGGAAGTGGACGAGGAAGCACTGGGCGGCGATGTCGTCAAGCTCGACCTCAACCTGCCAATGGCTGAACAGCTGGCTGTTCTGACCCAATACCCGGTCAAGACCCGCCTCAGCCTTTCCGGTCCGCTCATCGTGGCTCGCGACCTTGCTCATGCCAAGATCCGCGCACGTCTGGAAGCTGGCGAACCGATGCCAGAATATCTGAAGAACCATCCGGTCTATTACGCCGGTCCGGCCAAGACTCCTGCCAACTATGCATCCGGCTCCTTCGGTCCGACCACCGCAGGCCGCATGGACAGCTTCGTTGACCAGTTCCAGTCCTTCGGCGGTTCCATGATCATGCTGGCAAAGGGCAACCGCTCCAAGGCTGTCACCAATGCCTGCGCGAAACATGGCGGCTTCTACCTCGGCTCAATCGGCGGCCCGGCTGCCCGTCTTGCCAAGGATTGCATCAAGAAAGTCGAGTGCATCGAATATCCTGAACTTGGCATGGAAGCTGTATGGCGCATTGAAGTGGAAGACTTCCCGGCCTTTATCGTCGTCGACGACAAGGGCAACGACTTCTTCGCTGAACTGAATCTGGGATAATTTCGGCATTTCATTCAGCCGTAATAACTCCTACGCGTCTTGCAGGCCCGATCTTACAAGGTCGGGCCTGTTTTGATTTAGCTTCTTTCCCGCTTGAATCGCCTGCTCCAGAGAGGAAACCTACCATGCGCACGAGAACGATCCTTTGCCCGCTAATCGAAAATGGTGGCGCCTATCTGCTCTGCAAGATGCCTTCGCATCGTGGTGTCTTTCCGGGCCAATGGGCTCTTTCGGGTGGTGGTCTGGAGGAAGGCGAAACCATCGAGGAAGGGCTTCGCCGGGAAATTCGCGAGGAACTGGGCGAACACCTGATCATCGATCGCGTGACGCCATGGACCTTCCGCGATGACACCCGCACCAAGGCTTATCCGGACGGGACGACCGAAGAGATCTACATGATCTACCTGATCTTTGACTGCCATGCGGCCAATCGGGAGATTGCGTTCAACGAAGAGTTCGAGTCGGTAGCCTGGGTCCGTCCAGAGGACCTCGCCAGCTATGACCTGAACGAGGCAACGCGGATCACGCTAAAGGCCAAGGGATTGCTGTGAACACCCGGCGGCAACCACGGCTGCGCGCTTCGATATCCGAGTCTTCTTCACGCTTTGCTTTAAAAAACGGATGGAATAGATTGCAGTCATGCAATTTCCACCAAAACTTACTCAATCGCTCCTCATAGATTGAGTCATCCAACCAGGCGATCTTGTTGATCTAGAATCGATATCTGAAACCGAGGTTGGCGGCGTGGTTCTGTTCCTTGGCGGTAAAGGAAACGGCATAGTTGGCCGACAGACTGACGTTGCTTTTCATCGTCAGGGTTAGCCCCGTCTGCAGTTTGGTCACGTCACGAATGGGCGCTTCGCCCATGGCCTGATAGGTACTGCCGGAATCGAATGACATCATCGACGTTCCGGACAACTGTCCGAACCGATGAATCCAATAGGCACCGAGACTTGGGGCGAGTGCATAGTCACCGAGGAAAAAGGCCGTAGAAAGATTGACCCCGAGTTTGGTATTGCCGTTCCAGTAGCTGCTCGCCTTGGTGTAGATTGCCGCTCCAGCCAACCCTTTCTCGCGGGCTTCATCCTGATAGACCCAGTCGAGCTGGACTCCGGCACTTGGCTGGATCACGACACCGGACAGCACAGTACGATACCCGACTTCAAAAGCATTCGTGACGCGCTGGTTCGTATAGTCGGACGTCATCAGGCTTTGTGTTCCGCCAGAGACGACAGAACGCTTGGTGTGGGTAAATTCCGGTCCGTAAAGCAGCATGTTATCGAAATAGGCGTGTCCCCACTCGACACTGTTGGTCAAGCCAACCTTGGCCAGCGTCATCTGCACGTGGCTGTCATTGACGTCCGCAGAGACATTGACCCGGGCGAGCGCGCCAATCACACCGAGCCGATAAAAGGCGTCGGAATAGATATCCATTCCGGACATCATGCCGCCAAAGGCAGCTTCTGCGCTTGGCCCGTTGGCCGTTGCTTCCTTGCGCGACCAGCCCCCCATTGGCTTGATCCAGGCATAACGATCGAGCGGCGCCAGTGACGGCTGCCCCCCGTCTCCATATGTGGAGGTGATGGCACTCACGCCGGGTTCCTCCGAAAGCCGGACGACATAGGAGGAAACATGGGAAGGCTTCGCATCCGATCCGCCCCCTGAGGGCATCCCGCCGCCAAAGCCATTGGTGCCGCTGGCGGACATCATTTGCCCCACCAGACCACCGATGGCCGTGTTGGCCGCTGTCGTTGTCGAGGCTACCGTTGTGCCGGCTGCCTGTTTGCTATCAGTGTCGGTCGGATCATCCTGATCAACAATGACCGTATCGTCGCCACCGGAATCGGTCGGAGCTTCCGTCTCGTTACCACTGTCTCCAGTGCCGCCAGTGTCGCCAGTGTTATTATCGGAAGCCTCGTCATCACCGCCGCTATTTGACGTATCATCGCCGGTATCTTCGCCCTCACAATTGTTCAACCAGGAGGCATGACAGTTGGCGTTATCGGAACTGTTCTGGTTTCCGTTGCCACCCGCATTCGACGACGAAGCCGAATGCGCCAGTTGCGGCAGCAAACTGGCAGAACAGACAAAAACAAATGCCAAATGACGCAAGCGCATGTTCAAACTCAACGAATGCCGCCCCCTTTTCATTCCATAGAGGAGCGTCAACCAAAGTGATTAACCCGAAAGCTTAGCCCGCAAGTCGAAAAACCGGACAGGAAACGGGAAGCTGGAAAGAATTACAAAAAGACACCAATACAATTTTTGATAACACAACTCACGTTGTGCGCAAATGATGGCATGCAGTTTTGTTTGTCTCCAAGTTGCATTTAACCACTTTTGATGACTGCCGACCACGGAATTGGTGGTGCCAATTCACCAGCACTCGACAAAATTACCAAGCAAATTCGAATCAGATAAATTCAATCAGTATTTGTCTTGACCTGAATAACGCCAATTTTGACACTAGTAAGAAGTGATTACAGAGGGCTATTTGCAAGGGTCTGCAATTGCCCTGCCTCGCTTTGTTGCAAAATGACAACAAATCCGCATTCTTTCCCTAAAAACAAAATTGTGAACGCAACTTTTTCAAAAACTCTTGCGAAAACACGTCATATTTAGAAAATACCGTTAACACTCGTGTGGCAATGATGATGTCCGGCTTTGCTTCAACCGGGACAGCTCTCGGAGTTGTGCAGGCAAAGTCAGACCATTTTTTATTTCGGGACTAACCAATGCGCAAACTGATCACTCTTGGCGCTGGTCTGCTGCTCGGCCTGGCCGTTGCAGTAACAAACGCCAACGCTTCTAAATATTTCGACATGGAATCTCAGACCTGGAAAGACGTCAGCGGATACGCTCACGGGGGCAAATCCCCGATCAAGCGCACCACTGTTTCCTATGACGGGAAATTTGCGAATTCCCCAGAAGGTACCATCGTCATCAATACCCAAGAACGTCGCCTCTATTACATCATGGGCGATGGCAAGGCCGTTAAATATGGCATCGGCGTTGGCCGTCCTGGCTTCCAGTGGACCGGCACCCATCGCGTGAGCCGCAAGGCTGAATGGCCAGGCTGGACTCCTCCTCCTGCAATGCGCAAGCGCGTTCCGAACCTTCCTTCCTACATGGAAGGCGGCCCGAACAACCCGCTGGGTGCACGTGCCATGTATATCGGTTCCACCATCTACCGCATTCACGGCTCCAATGAGCCATGGAGCATTGGTCAGGCCGTTTCTTCCGGCTGCATCCGTCTTGCAAACGAAGACGTGATCGACCTGTATGAACGCGTCAAGGTTGGCGCTCAGGTGCATGTGATCCAGGCTACCCAGAAATAATCTGGCTGCGCCTCATAAGATTTGACAAAAGCCGATCTCCAGCGAGATCGGCTTTTTCATTTGCATCAAAGCCAAAGCGCAAACGAGCACGATGCCCCTTATCTGCCCGATCGTCAGCCGCGACTGAGGCCCTTGGCCTCGAGGTCCTTGAGATACTGGCTCCATATTTCATCCATGGCCTCGCCTGAACGCTTGAAATAGTCCCAGGTGAAAAAGCCGGAATCATGCAGATCCGTGAAATGCAGCCGGACAGCATAGTTGCCGACCGGTTCCACCTTCATGATCTCGACATTGCGCTTGTTGCCAAGAGTCTTTTTCTGATCCGGACTGTGGCCCTGAACCTCGGCACTGGGCGACGTCACTCGCAGGAACTCGGCCGGGAAATCGTAGGCACTGCCGTCGTCAAAGCGAATGCTGAGGGTCTTCTTGTCTTTCTTCAAGCGGATTTCGGTCGGCCATGCGTCCGTCATGTCGGGCATCCTTGTTGTCGTTGCATCAAGGGGGTCACCAACCCGCTGTCCCGGTCGGCAACAGAAGTGACACCCCACCCCCGTGCCACTAACGCTCACATGTGTGTGAGACTGCACGGTTAATGCCGCGATTGCAGCATTCTGTGATTGACTTGGCAATGAGAGATGCGCAACCATCCCCCTCTGTTTAAAGATGATGACCAGAGTCACAATTTGTTTCAAGGAAGACATGATGCAATTTGAAGACGCCAGCGCCTCGCAGACCGCATCTTTGGTGGACCCCTTCGGGCGTCACATCAATTATTTGCGGCTGTCGGTAACGGATCGTTGCGATTTTCGTTGTGTCTATTGCATGGCAGAAAACATGCACTTTCTTCCCAAGGCGGAAATCCTGACGCTGGAAGAGCTGGATCGGCTTTCCACGGTCTTCATCGAGCATGGTGTCCGGCGCCTGCGGCTGACCGGTGGCGAACCGCTTGTCCGCAAGGGGATCATGACACTGATTTCCTCCCTGTCCCGCCACCTTGCAAGCGGCGCTCTTGACGAGCTGACGCTGACGACGAACGGCTCCCAGCTCTCCCGCTTTGCTGCCGATCTTTCCGCCTGTGGTGTTCGACGGATCAACGTTTCCCTCGACACGCTGAGAGAAGACCGGTTCCGAGAAATCACACGCTGGGGCCGGTTTGCACAGGTGCTTGACGGCATCGAAACCGCGCTTGCCCATGACATCAAGGTCAAGTTGAATGTGGTGGCCCTCAAGGGCGTCAATGATGACGAGTATGATGACATGATCCGTTTCTGCCATGAGCGGGGGATGGACATCACCTTCATCGAGACAATGCCGATGGGTGAAATCGATTTTGACCGCACCGACATGTATCTGCCCCTGTCTGACGTGAAAAAGTCACTGCAAGGGTCGTGGACACTATCCCCCTCTCACCACAAGACAGGTGGCCCGGCGAGCTATGTGACGGTCGCGGAAACCGGTGGCCGGATCGGCTTCATCACGCCATTGAGCCACAATTTCTGCGAAAGCTGCAACCGGGTCAGGATCACCTGTACAGGCACCCTGTTCATGTGTCTCGGGCAGGAAGATGCCGCCGACCTGAGGAAGCCGCTGCGCCAGTCCGAAGGCAATGAGCCCGTTATCAACGCAATTCGACAGGCCATCGAAAGAAAGCCGAAGGGCCACGATTTTGTCATTGACAGGAAAAACAATCGTCCCTCTATTGGCAGACATATGTCTGTGACTGGCGGCTAGGCAATACAAGGCCAAGCGCAACCCACTTTGCTCCCGGCCCCGCTCTCCTCATTATATAGGTCTAATTTCATGGCAACTGGTCCCAAGGGCAGCGCTGCTGGGGCAGTGAATGCGCCCTCCCAAACCGAGGACAAAGGAAACATCCACGGCATCATCATGATGCAGTTTTCGGTTTTCTTCTTCGGCACGAATGATGTGTTCAACAAGCTTGTCGCAGATGGGCTGGCGACGGGCCAGATGATCTTGTTCCGCAGCCTGTTCGCCACTGTCATGGTGCTGATCCTGTGTGTTGCCATGCGGCACCACAAATATATCTATCAGGGTCTCAATCCGATCCTGTTGCTACGAGGCCTTTGCGAAGCCCTGTCCGCAATCAGTTGTCTGGTGGCTCTCAAGTATCTGCCTTTGGCCAACGTCTATGCAGTGTTGCAGTCGATCCCGCTGATCACCACGGCCTTTGCCGCTGTCTTCTTGCGCGAAGCTGTCGGCATTCGTCGCTGGCTCGCGATCCTTGTCGGCTTTGTCGGCGTCATGGCAATCGTGCGCCCCGGGCTGGACGGCTTCAACTTCTATTCTCTCTTTGCCGTATCTGCTGCGCTACTGGCCTCTTCACGCGACCTTTTCACCCGGCAGATCAAGGCGGATATCTCGCTCTGGGTCGTCACGTTGACGACCATGATTGTGTCCGCATTGGGCGGTGGCATCCTGGCGTTGTTCCAGATTACCGTTGAAGGTGATCAGGGTTGGCAGGACCCGACGACCCTCAAGCTGCTCTATGTCGCGGGGGCCGCATTGTTCCTTACGCTGGGGCAATACTATGTTTCCATCGCAATGAAGAATGGCCAGATCTCGGTCGTATCCTCTTTCCGGTATGTCTCTATGCCGATTGCTCTGGTCTATGGCTACCTGATCTGGGGTGAAGTACCCGATAGCCTGACCTGGTTCGGTATCGTCCTCATTTTGGCATCGGGCATCTACACCATATATCGCGAACGACAGGTGGCACGGTTGCAACGTCAGGGCAAGCGGGAGGGCGACCCGAACAATCTCTATGCCGCCAACACAGGGATTGAATAAGCGATCCTCTTTACAACAAAGGCCCGGGCTTCCGACAGGATCCCGGGCCTTTTCGTTATTCAATTGCCAAGCTTGTGCCCATCGGCGGCACATTGGAGCCCGTTTCCGTGAGCTATTCTACGACGATGGCAGGAGCCGGTCTCGTAACGCCAGCAATCTGCTTCATCATGGCATTGGCAATCTGCAGATAGATCGCGGTGTGATCGCTTTCCGGTTCGGCGACAATGATCGGCTCGCCGGCATCTGAGCGCTCGCGGATTTCCATATGGAGCGGAATTTCGCCAAGGAACGGCACGCCGATTTCAGTTGCCGTGGCATGGGCGCCACCATGTCCGAAGATATCATGACGCGTACCGCAGGTCGGGCAGGAGAAATAGCTCATGTTCTCGACAATTCCGAGGATGGGAATATTGACCTTGCGGAACATGGCTATGCCCTTGCGGGCGTCGATCAGCGCCAGATCCTGAGGCGTTGACACGATCACCGATCCGGACAGCGGCACCTGCTGGGCCATGGTCAGCTGAATGTCACCGGTTCCCGGAGGCATATCGACGACGAGAACATCCAGTTTGCCCTCGACGTCCCAGTTGACATCGCGGATCATCTGGGTCAGTGCCGAGACGGCCATGGGACCGCGCCAGACCATCGGGGTATCGGGATCAACCAGCAGGCCGATCGACATGGCCATGAGGCCATAGGCCTTGATCGGGTTCATTCGTCGGGAGTTGGCGACAGCTGTCGGCTTGTCGGTGATCTTCAATAGACGCGGAATCGACGGGCCGTAGATGTCGGCATCCAGAATACCCACCTTGAGGCCGTTGGCCTGAAGGGCAAGCGCCAGATTGACCGCCGTGGTCGACTTGCCAACCCCACCCTTGGCCGAGGAAACGGCAATGATCTGTTTGACGCCGGCGATATCGATATGATTGGGGCCTTTGGGCTGTTGCGATACGGATGGTGCTCCGGGAGCCGGCCTAGGTGCGGATGCGGGACTTGAAGACTGCTGCGCAGACGGCGCGCGCTCGGCGGTCAGCACGACCATCGCCTTGTTGACCCCTTCCATCCCCGCAACAGCGTCTTCCGCCTGTTTGCGCAATGGCTCGCAGGCTTCGGCCTTTTCAGCCGGAACCGAGATGGAGAACATGACGGTGCCATCCCGGATGATGATATCGGATACCATCCCTTCCGACACGATGTCGCCCGCCCCCGGGGCAGACTTTATCTGCCGCAGCAGCTTCAGGATCTTGTCTTCAGTCACGGCTTGCTCACTCTTGTTTTTCCAGAACACGACTCTTCGTCTTTCCTGATTTACGATCTCTGTTCTCATAGCTGGAACGCTTTCGGTCCGGCGTCAAGGGTCAAGGATGACAAAGTGCAAATAAGTCGCCGTGCACGGGAGAAGGTCGAGGGCAGTCCGTTGAAGCCGCGGCTAAATCCGGAATTTCGTTGCACCCCGTCTGACAGCGTGTTTATCATCCAGCATCCAGGAATGAACGCGGGCTCCTTTCCCGTGTGCTAAATCAATCGAGTACATGATGAACCAACAAACTCTCGCAACGGATGTCGCGGCCGTTTTGCTGGCGGGTGGCCAGTCCCGTCGCATGCTCGGAAGGGACAAGGCCTTTGTTCCTCTTGATGGTCGTCCCCTGCTTGAGCATTGCCTTGCAAGGCTGGCACCGCAGGTCGGAACGATTGTCATCAGTGCCAATGGCGATCCCGCTTCCTATCCGGCCGACCATCCGCTACTGCCTGACGACAACGACGACCATGCCGGGCCGCTTGCCGGCATTCTGAAAGCCCTGCAATGGGCACGACAGACGCACGCTTCTAGTCATGTGCTGAGCGTCGCCGTCGATACGCCGTTTTTCCCCGTCACACTGGCACAGCGTCTGTGCGATGTCGCCGAAGCTGCCCCGGAGCGGCCGGTTCTGGCGATGTCGGGTGGGCGGTTGCATCCGACATTCGGCCTGTGGCCCGTGGGGCTTTTGGGCTCGCTTGAGGCTTATCTGGCAGCGGGTGATCGCAAGATGCTGCTGTGGGCCGAGCAGCAGGGAGCACTGTCCGTTGCGTTCGAACCGCTCGTCGGTCACGGAAGGTCTGTAGATCCGTTTTTCAACATCAATACCGCCGAAGATCTCGCCCTGGCAGAAGGGCTACTCGCAGAAATCGGGAAGGAAGAAGGCAATGTCTGACAAGTCTAGCGTCACGGATACCACCCAGCTGGCACAGATCGCGACCCATGGTCACAAGATCTTTGGTGTCACGGGCTGGAAGAACTCGGGCAAGACGACTTTGGCGACCCGCCTCATCAAGAGCCTTTGCGACAAGGGCTATCGCATATCCTCGGTCAAGCACGCCCATCATCAATGTGACATCGACAAGGAAGGCACCGACAGCTACCGCCACCGCGAAGCGGGATCGTCCGAGGTAGCGCTTGTCGCAGCAGGAACCCGCTGGGCCATCATGCATGAATGCCGGGATGAAGACGAACCGCTGTTGAGCGATGTTCTGGCGCGCATGTCGCCCTGTGATCTGGTGATCGTAGAAGGCTACAAGAGCGAGGCCTTTCCGAAGATCGAAGTCAGACGCGCCGATGCGGTCAACACCACGCCCCTTGCCCAGAAGGATCACCTGATTGTCGCCGTGGCGAGCGATCAGCCCGAGAAAATGGACGCAGGACATGGCCTGCCTATGTTCCAGATCGACGATGTCGAAGCGATGGCTGAATTCGTTATCAACACCATGAAACTCTGAGTTTGTAGCAAAAACGACATTTTGCAGCGAGTTCGGCAATACGACAGGTGATTATGCTCCGTTTCGGCAAATTGCCAATTCTCTTCCAAATTTGCTGACTGATACGCAAAATTCTTATTGTTATGACACCGGGAATGGTCGAAGACTTGCCTCACGCGAGACAGGTGATCAAAACCATCCGTCCGGTAGCGGGTCTGGCCTTGGCCAACCGTGCCTGCAGATGGTTCCTGGAGGACCTCGCCGAAATTTCGACTTCGCAATGGGACAAGAGTCATGAAACTCACGAAAAAAATCGCACTTGCTGCGGCTGCTGCGCTGATGGCATGCAGCGCGGCTTCCGCCGCGGAAAAAATCCGCGTTGGCATCGATGGCGCCTACCCTCCGTTCAACCAGCTTTCCGCTTCGGGTGAACTGAGTGGCTTTGACGTTGATATCACCAACGCCCTGTGCGCGGAAATGAAGACCGACTGCGAGTTTGTCATTCAGGATTGGGATGGCATGATCCCTGCGCTGATTGCCGGCAAGATCGATGCTGTCGTTGCCTCGATGTCGATTACAGAAGACCGCCTGAAGAAGGTCGACTTCTCCAAGAAATACTACAACACCCCTCCGGCTGTTGCCGTTCTCAAGGACAGCGACCTCAAAGGCACTGACATCAGCGAGCTGGCAGGCCTGACCATTGGCGCACAGGTCTCCACGACCCACGCCAACTATGCCGAACAGAAAATTCCCGACATTGATCTGAAGCTCTATCCGACCGCTGACGAATACAAGATGGAACTGGAATCGGGCCGCGTTGATGCCGTCATCGATGATGGCGTCGTGCTTTCCGAGTGGGTCAAGTCCGAAGCCGGTGCCTGCTGCAAGATCCTGATGCAGTTGACCCCGGATCCAAAGATCAATGGCGAAGGCGCCGGTATTGCCGTCAAGAAGGGCAACACGGAACTGGCCGACAAATTGACGGCTGCGATTGCAGCCATTCGCGCCAACGGCAAATATCAGGAAATCAACGCCAAATACTTCGACTTCGATGTTTATGGCGACTAGGTTGGCTTAGCCACAGACGCAGACGGGAATGCCGGATACCCTTGGTGTCCGGCATTTTGCTATCAAGCTCTCGGTTTTTTGCCGATTTACCGAAGTTCCTTACCGCCCCAACCCGCAAAAATCGTCAATATTGCACATTTTTTATACTGCCCTAACAACCATGACGATAACCCACGACGGGAGCCCACGCCAAATTTGAAAATTTTCACCAGCTACGCCAAATTTCATTTCGCCACAACATCTCAAAATATGCTTTTATTTCACATTCGTCTATAATTTGGGCAAAATCCGCCGTGTTACCGGATTTCATGGGATTGCCTGTTGTCAAGTCCGGCAAAATAATGGGAATATGCCCCCCAAGCGGCTAGGGTCCGCCTAATCCAGAGAAGCCCCAATAGGGCTCTATATTGTGTATGACCATTGGCTGATGCCGCGGTCGAGATGTTTATACAATATACAAGAGGGAAAATATTATGCGTCTTTTCACGAAATTTGCAGTCGCTGCAACCGCTTTGATGATGGTTGCCGGTGGCGCACAGGCTGCTGATAAAATCCGTATCGGTACCGAAGGTGCCTATCCTCCGTTCAACGAACTGACCGCTGACGGCAAACTGATCGGCTTCGACATCGACATGGCAAATGCGCTGTGCGAAGAAATGAAGGCCGAATGCGAATTCGTCGTCCAGGATTGGGACGGCATGATCCCTGCCCTGATGGCTGGCAAGTTCGATGCGGTCATCGCATCCATGTCCATCACTCCGGATCGTCTGAAGAAGGTCGACTTCTCCAAGAAATATTACAACACGCCGGGTGCTCTGGCTGTTCCCAAGGACTCCAAGCTCGCCGCAATCGATCCGAAGGATCTGCCCGCTGCCGTTGCTGAGCTCAAGGGCCTGACCATCGGTGCACAGTCTTCTACCACCCACTCCAACTTTGCCGAACAGAAGCTGCCGGACACCGAGCTGAAGCTCTATCCGACCTCTGATGAATACAAGCTCGACCTCGAAGCAGGCCGTCTTGACGGCGTTACCGACGACGTTGTCGTGCTCGACGAGTGGGTAAAATCCGAATCTGGCGCCTGCTGCAAGATCCTGGGCACCTTCCCTGCCATTGAAGAAATCTACGGTCAGGGCGCAGGTATCGCTGTCCGCAAGGGTGAAACCGAGCTTGCCGATCGCTTCTCCGCTGCCATCAAGGCAATCCGTGCCAATGGCAAATACAAGGAAATCAACGACAAGTATTTCGACTTCGACGTATATGGTGGCGACGAATAATCGATACGGTTGAAAACAAGCCCGGCAGCGACCCTGCCGGGCTCTTTAGTGAAGCTGGCAATTCAATATGGATTATTATCTGACCCTTCTCTCCTTCGGAGCCACAGGCTGGGGCGACGAGATCGCCCATGGTGTGCTCTTTACGGTCTCGCTGGCCATATGCACCCTGCCGGTTGGCTTGTTCATGGGCTTTTTCCTGGCCCTTGGCATCAACTCCAAAGAACCGAGCATTCAGAGAGCAGCAAAGCTGTTCACCATCATCTTTCGCGGATTGCCCGAACTCCTGACCCTGTTCATCGTCTATTACGGTGGCCAGATCCTGCTCAACCTGCTGTTTCAGCATGTGCTGGGCATGGAAATCGAGGTCAACTCATTCCTCGCCGGGATGATTGCCCTTGCCTTCGTATTTTCTTCCTATGCCAGCGAAGTGTTTCTGTCTGCCTTCAAGGGCATTCCGCAGGGACAATATGAGGGCGCCTTTGCGCTGGGCCTGCCATGGTTCAAGACCATGCGTCTGGTCATCGTGCCGCAATTGATCAAGCTCGCCCTGCCCGGTCTTTCCAACCTGTGGCTCATTCTGCTCAAGGACACGTCTCTGGTCTCCATCATCGGACTGACCGACACAATGTTCGCAACCGGCCTTGCTGCCCGCAACACCAAGGAAGCCTTCTTCTTCTTTGCGCTGGCTTGCGTGGTCTATCTCGCGCTGACCTTCGTCTCCTCCATGGCGCTGGAAGCCATCGAAAAGCGCGCGCGCCGCGGGGAGGTTCGCTGATGACGATTGAGACAAGCTATGTTGCCAAGACGCTTCTGGAATCCAGACCCCGCCCGGAAAGCATGCGTGAAAAGCTGCTCAGCGGTCGCAAGATCACTGGCTATGTGCTACTCGCCATCTGGGCCGTGTTCTTCCTCAGTATCGCCGTGTTTCTTTATGTCAGCTACGATCCCGACTATATGAGCCGCTACCGGCCGAAGTATCTCTATGGCTTTCTGACGACCATTGAACTGGTGGCCATGTCCGTTGCGCTCGGGGGTATCCTGTCTCTGCCGATCGCCTTTGGCCGCATGTCGAAGATCAAGCTCTTCAACAGGATGGCCTTCGGCTATATCTATTTCTTCCGCGGCACTCCTCTGCTGGCGCAGCTGTTTCTGCTCTACTACGGCTTCGGCCAGTTCCGCCACTTCTGGCAGGACATCAACATGTGGTGGCTGTTCCGCGACAGTTGGTCGATTGCACTGCTGTCCTTCACGCTGAACACCGCAGCCTATCAGGCGGAAATCCTGCGAGGAGCCATCATGAACGTGCCCAAGGGCCAGATTGAAGGGGCTCAAAGTCTCGGACTGCCGAAATTCGTCACCTTTTTCAAGATTATTCTGCCGCAGGCGCTGATTGTTGCTCTGCGCCCCTATGGCAACGAATTCATCCTGATGATCAAGGGTTCCGCCGTTGTGTCGATTATCTCGGTCTATGACCTGATGGGCGAAACCCGCCGGGCCTTTTCTCAGACCTATGACTTTCAGGCCTATATCTACGCAGCCATCTTCTACCTGATCTGCGTCGAAATCCTGCGCCGCCTTTGGGATCTCATCGAACAGCGCCTGACGCGACACCTGAGGCGCGACAACGGCTGACGCACATCGATACGGCAGGCTCGGGCAAGGAAGAACAGCTCCGCTTGGGCCTTGCAGCCTCCGTCCTGCCCTGCCGTTCCCGCTACAGGCAAATTCAGGCAGGAAGAGCCGAACTGGCTTGTGCGCTTTATGGCTGACTTTGCCCAAACAGACATTTTATCAGTGACAAAGCCGCCTCGGCTTGCTAGTTCAAAAACCCAAAGACAATTCCTGTTTCTGTTGTAAATCGAGAAGACCATGCCAGACCTTCTGCTTGAGCTATTTTCCGAAGAAATCCCGGCCCGCATGCAGCGCCGGGCCGCTGAAGATTTGAAAAAACTGATCACCGGGGGTCTGGTGGATGCCGGTTTGACCTACGAGGGTGCACGCGCCTTTGCCACCCCGCGTCGCCTGACGCTTTCGATCACCGGCCTCTTGGCTTCCTCTCCCGATATTTCGGAAGAGCGCAAGGGCCCTCGCGTCGGCGTGCCGGAACAGGCCCTGCAGGGCTTTTTGCGCAGCGCCGGACTTTCCTCCATCGATGAAGCAACCATTCAGTCCGACCCCAAAAAGGGCGATTTCTACGTTGCCGTGATCAACAAGCCGGGTCGCAAGGCCGAAGAGATCATTGCAGACCTCGTTCCGGATGTCGTGCGCAAGTTCCCATGGCCGAAAAGCCAGAAGTGGGGTGTTGCCGGTGAAGGCGCCCTGCGCTGGGTTCGTCCGCTGCATTCCATCGTCTGCACCCTTTCCACGGAAGGCGAAGGCTCCGAAGTCGTGCCATTCTCTATCGAGGGCATCGTCAGTGGCAACGAGACGCAAGGCCATCGCTTCCACGGCAAGGAAAGCTTTGCCGTCAAACGCTTTGATGACTATGAAGCAGGTCTGCGCGCTCGCAAGGTGATCCTTGACCTTGACGAACGCAAGGAGATCATTCTCAACGACGCCAAGACCCTCGCCTTTGCGCAGGGGCTTGAGCTGATCGAAGACATGGGCCTCCTTGAAGAGGTCGCGGGCCTTGTCGAATGGCCTGTTGCCCTGATGGGGTCCTTCGAGGAAGCCTTCCTTGCCATCCCAGAGGAAGTGATTCAGACCACCATTCGCGAAAACCAGAAATGTTTCGTGTTGAAGGACGCGAAGACCGGCAAGCTGGCAAACAAGTTTGTTCTGGTGTCCAACCTGATTGCTCCCGATGATGGCAAAACCATCGTCGCCGGCAACCAGAAGGTCGTGCGCGCCCGCCTGTCCGACGCCAAGTTCTTCTGGGAAACCGACCTCAAGACCGGCCTCGAAACCCGCCTCTACAAGCTCGACAGCATGGTGTTCCATGAAAAGCTTGGCACCCAGAGCCAGCGCGTTGCCCGCCTGGTGGCGCTGTCTGAAGCACTGGCGCCCAAGGTTGGTGCCGATGCGGCCCTCGCCGCGCGTGCTGCAAAACTTGCCAAAGCAGACCTTGTCACCGACATGGTGTTCGAATTTACCGAACTGCAGGGCCTGATGGGCCGTTACTATGCTCTGGCACAGAACGAGGACCCCAAGGTCGCCGACGCCATCGAGATGCATTACAAGCCGCAGGGCCCGAGCGACGAAGTTCCGACAGAACCGGTATCCATTTCCGTTGCTCTCGCAGACAAGCTGGACCTTCTGACCGGCTTCTGGGCCATCGACGAAAAACCGACCGGCTCCAAAGACCCGTTTGCGCTGCGCCGTGCTGCTCTTGGTGTCATCCGCATTCTGGAAGAAAACGGCATCCGCCTGTCGCTGCTCGACAGCTTCAAGACGGCCCGCGCCGATTTTGCCCAGGGCGATGACCTGTTGTCCTTCTTCGTCGACCGCCTCAGCGTCTATCTCAAGGACAAGGGCGCCCGCCACGATCTGCTCGATGCCGTGTTCGCCCTTGGCGGACAGGACGATATCGTGATGATTTCCAAGCGCGTCGAGGCACTGGGTTCGTTCCTTGCCAGCGATGACGGGGCCAACCTGCTCGCAGGTTATCGCCGAGCCGCCAACATCCTGCGCGCCGAAGAGAAAAAGTCTGACGCCAGCTTTGAAGGCCTCGTAGAGGGCGCCCATCTGCATGAGCCTGAGGAAGTTGCCCTCGCCGCCGCCATCGAAACGGCACGAGTGGCCGCCGAGGAAGCTGTGTCGGCCGAGAATTTTGAAGCCGCCATGTCGGCGCTTGCCACGTTGCGAGCGCCGGTGGATGCTTTCTTCGAGAAGGTTCTGGTCAATGACGAGCGTCCGGATGTTCGCGAAAACCGGCTGAAGATGCTAAACCAGATCCGTGCCACCACCCTGACAGTGGCCGATTTTTCAAAGATCGCCGGCTGAGATTTTACAAATTCATGAAGGGCGGCTTATCGGGCCGCCCTCTTTGTTTTCGGGAACCCAGCGTTCCGCTCTAGCGATATGAGGTATTTGATATGGCCAAAGTTACATTTCTCGGTCTCGGTGTCATGGGCTACCCAATGGCCGCTCACCTGATGCACAAGGGAGGACACGAGGTCACTGTCTATAACCGTACTGCTGCCAAGGCGGAAAAGTGGGTCGCCGAGCATGGTGGCGCCATGGCCCTGACGCCAGCAGCCGCGGCAGACGGTGCCGATTTTGTGTTTTGCTGCGTCGGCAACGACGATGATTTGCGCGAAGTGACCATCGGCGAAGACGGAGCCCTTACCACCATGAAGGAAGGCGCCATTTTCATCGACAACACGACGGCCAGCGCCAAGGTTGCCCGCGAGCTTTATGAAGTGGCCAAGGCTCAGGACGTCGGTTTCATCGATGCTCCTGTTTCCGGCGGTCAGGCTGGCGCGGAAAACGGCGTGCTCACCGTGATGTGCGGTGGCGATCAGGATGTTTTCGGCAAGGCCAAGCCGGTCATCGAAGCGTTTGCCCGTATGGTCGGCCTGATGGGCCCTTCCGGTTCAGGCCAGCTCACCAAGATGGTCAACCAGATCTGCATCGCAGGCCTCGTTCAGGCGCTGTCTGAGGGCGTTCACTTCGCCAAGGAAGCCGGGCTAGACGTTGCCGCAGTGATCGATGTGATCTCCAAGGGAGCAGCCGGATCGTGGCAGATGGAAAACCGCGCAGCGACCATGGCCAAGGGCGAATTCGAGTTCGGCTTTGCCGTTGACTGGATGCGCAAGGATCTGTCCATCGTGCTTGACGAGGCCCGCAGCAATGGCGCCCATCTGCCGGTAACCGCCACAGTCGACCAGTTCTATAGCCAGGTTCAGGCTATGGGCGGCAATCGCTGGGATACGTCTTCCCTCATCGCCCTGCTCGACAGGAAATAGTTCTTATAAAACTCGGCTGCTGCCCATCTATCTCTGGCGATGCGCTTGGCTTTGCTCCGCAAAGGCGCATCTGGTGGGCGGCAATCGTTGGGATACATCTTCCCTCATCGCTCTGCTTGACCGGAAATAGTTCTCATAAAACTCGGCTGCCGCCCATGCTATCTCTGGCAATGCGCTCGGCTTTGCTTCGCAAAGGCGCATCTGGTGGGCGGCAATCGTTGGGATACATCTTCCCTCATCGCTCTGCTTGACCGGAAATAGCTGGTAGACCAAAGCAAGCAGATACAGATAAGCCCGCGCCATTATGGCTGCGGGCTTATCTGTTCTCATAATCTCAGTTTGGGTTCTGCCACCGTCACCGCGCTTCCTTGTCTGGCAGATAGTTGAGCGGCAGAGCTGTGGTGTATTTGATCTGCTCCATCGCGAAGGTCGTTGAAATATCGCCAACCTCGATGCGCGAGATGAGTTTCTTGTAGAAAGTATCATAGGCATCGATATCTGGAACAACGACCCGCAGCAGGTAGTCCACCTGCCCGGCCATGCGATAGAATTCCACCACTTCCGGGAAGTCCCTGATCACGTCAGCAAAGCGTTTGAGCCAGTCGGAGGAGTGCTCATTGGTGGTCACGGCGACAAAGGCCGTCACCTTGGTGTTCACCTTTTCGGGGTCAAGCAGAACAACGCGACCGGTGATCACGCCTTCCTCTTCCATTTTCTGAATGCGGCGCCAGCACGGCGTGGTTGACAATCCAACCCTGCGTCCGATTTCTGCTACGGGCATTGTGGCATCTTCCTGCAGAATTTGCAGGATGCGCCGATCCAAACGATCGAGCATGGTTCTCTCCGATCCCTCTCCTGAACGACCTCCCTTTTGGGCAAGACAAAAAATTACCCCAAATCAGTCATAAGAAACATGCTACCGAAAGAATATTCTCAAATCAATGGGAGAAATATCACCAAACACCTCATTCTTTTGGCTCTCTTCCAGACTGAGCAAAACCATTTCAGACTGCGGCAGCGGTGTGCCTTTGGATCTCTTTCTTGAGCAACGGCAGGATTTCGCGCTCGAACCATGGGTTTTTCTTGAGCCAGGCGGTGTTCCGCCAGGACGGATGGGGCAAGGGCAACACGCGTGGTCTTTCCTCCCTGTCCCAGAAGTCCCGTGCGGCCTTCACTGTGTCGGTCAGCGACTTTTTACGCAGGGACCCAAGATGGTATCGCTGGGCATATTGCCCGATGGCAAGGACCAGCTCGATCTGTGGCATGGCGGCGAAGATCTGGTCATGCCAGAGGCCGACGCATTCCTTGCGCGGCGGAAGATCGCCGCCCTTGGCGTCATATCCGGGAAAGCAGAATCCCATCGGTACGATGGCGATCCGGCTCTGGTCATAAAAGGTTTCCCGATCGATCCCCATCCAGTCCCTCAACCGGTCCCCGGAAGGATCGTTGAAGGGAATGCCGGTCTGGTGAACACGCATGCCTGGCGCCTGTCCGGCGATGCAGACACGCGCGGTAGACGACAGGCGGACCACCGGCCTTGGCTGATGTGGCAATGGGGAACCAATGGGCTCGATGACGCAGGCGAGACAGCGCACAACCTCCTCCTCGAGCGCCACCAAAGAGGCTCGAAATTCGGCGGTCGGATGCTGTTGCCGTTTCGGCTCCAAGCCGCTATCCGATTCCAAAGCTGTTCAATCTCCTTCAACGGGTTCAACGACTTAAAACTATCCGCTCAGAAGACATTTTACAATTTACCATTCATTTACCAACTTTTTCAGCGTGATCTTAATACAAATGGGAAATGATGCCGTTTGGAGCAATTTGTATAAAAATCAAAAAGGGCGTCAGGCATGACCGGTGTCTTCAACACTGATCGGTCAAATGGGGATACGCGGGAAGTGAACAGCGCTCGCGCCGCAAAAAGGCGCGCGGTGTTGCGCACTGTTCATGACGTGCGCGAACAGCTCAACAACAAAAATGGCTACCGCCCATCCTTTCGCCATGAACTGATGATGATGTATGCGGAGAACCGGATCTCTGCGGCATTTGCCATACCGGTACTGTTTCTCATTTCCGCGGCGATTTCCACGCTCTGGACAACCCCCATCTATTCGCTTTTTTGGCTAATCGCGGCCATCTTCACCCATTCGGCGAAGACCATCTTTGCCAAAAGCTTCGTGCGCTATTCCGGCAATGACATAGCACTCAATGTATGGCAACGGCGCTTTCTGTTTCTGGAAGCCGTTGACGGCATTGTCTGGGCAGCCATTCTGTTGCTGCCGACCGCAAAGGACGTTGGCTATCTGGAGGAATACCAATTTGCCGTGATGCTGGTCGTCATTGCGATCACGACCATGCTGAGTTTCCCCATACCGGCGGCGGTGTGGGCGGGTTCCCTGCCCATCGCGCTGGTGATCAACCATTCCATTCTCATTCATTCGCGTCAGATCGACACGACCCTGTCGCTAATGTCGATAGGTGCTATCGTCTTTTTCATCCTGCTCTCGAAGCGGCTCTACAGCTCTACCGTCGCCATGCTCAATTTCCGGCTTGAAAAGGACTATCTGATCACCGAACTGGAACAGGCCAAGGCGATCTCGGATGAATCGCGACGGCAGGCAGAGGAAGCCAACACGGCCAAGAGCCGCTTTCTGGCGACCATGAGCCACGAGTTGCGCACGCCACTCAACGCCATTCTCGGCTTTTCGGAAATGATGAAAAGCGAAGTGTTTGGGCCGATGCCGAACGAGAAATACAAGGAATACTCGAACGACATCCACGCTTCCGGGTCGCATTTGCTCAATCTCATCAACGAGATTCTCGACCTGTCCCGCATCGAGGCTGGTCGTTACAAGCTCAATGAAGAAGCCGTAACCTTGGCGCTTGTCGCTGAGGACTGCGAAAATCTGTTGCGGATCAGGGCCAAGGCCAAGGATATCTCCATCGTACTGGACGCCGATCAGACCTTGCCGAAACTTTGGGCCGATGAACGCGCCGTGCGGCAGGTCATTCTCAATCTGCTGACCAACGCCGTCAAATTCACGCCCAATGGCGGCGTGATCACGCTTACGGTCAAATCCACCGAGGACGGTGGCCAGATGATTGCCGTAAAGGACACCGGAATCGGCATTCCCGAGCGTGAAATCGCAACGGTTCTCAGCGCCTTTGGTCAGGGGTCTGCGGCCATTCAGAGCGCAGAGGAAGGCTCCGGGCTTGGTCTCTCCATCGTGCAGGCGCTGGTCGCCATGCACGACGGCTCATTCGACCTCAAATCGGAGTTGCGCAAGGGCACGACGGTCACCGCCAAATTCCCGCCGACTCGCGTCATGGATGTCATCCAGCCCAAAAAACCGCGCATCCTGCTCAAGAGAGCCGGATAGCAACCCTTCCCGCGCATCACACAATCCCATATGGCCGGTCACGACTATCCGCGACCAGCCTTTTCATGCAGTGGGCAAGTCTCAGGCCGAAGCCAGAATGGAGACCCCGGCCAGAATGACGCAAGACCAGGTTAGCCTGCTCCTGAGGTTCCCCTCTCCCAGCACAAGGCTCCCCAGCAGCACCGTCAGCACGACGCTGACTTCGCGGATGGGGGCGATATAGGTCACCGGCGTGAAGGTCATGGCCACCAGTGCCAGAATGTAGGCAAGCGGGTTGAAGATGGCGATGACGAAAAGCCCCGGCTTGTGCTTGCGCCAGATCTCGGCAACAGACCCCTTTCGCCTCGCAGCGACGGGAGCCAGCAACAGCATCCGACCGAACGATGAACTGTAGTCGAGCAGCAGCGGTGGCAGAGCCAGTACCGAGACTGCGTAGGCATCCCAGACCGTATAGCTGCCGATCAGGGTTCCAGCCCCGACACCGAACAACAGCGACGTGACCTGTTCGGCCGAGCGCACCTTGAGCCCGCCTGCCAGCATCAGAACACCAAAGATGATGACCAGAGCGCCGAGACCACCCTGAATCGTGGCCTGCTCACCGAGCAGAACAATGGCAAAGATGGTCGACAGCATGGGGCCCGTCGCCCGAGCGGTCGGATAGACCACAGAGAGATCACCGGTGCGATAGCCCTTTTGCAACAGAAGGAAATAACCCAGGTGAATGATGCAACTGCCGACAATGAAGCTGATTCCGACGCGATCGATCGTCTCCATCGTCAAGGCGAAGTAAACCGCCAACGGGCTGTAGATGACTACGGTGATAACGGAAAACAGCCAGACCAGTTCCGGTCCGGCATTGATGCGTTTGACGAAGAAGTTCCAGGTGGCGTGACAGACAGCAGCGGCCAACACGAGCATAAATCCGAGAAGTGACATGGAATACCTTTAAACGATTGGTTTGGACACACGAGTTACGTGCCTTGTCCATCCCCCCTAGATTTTTCGTCTTTCAGGTGTCTGCCCACTCGGGCTCATAGCAGCGCTCGGTCCAGACCTGCACAAGCAGCGGAACCCTAGCTGAACATGGATAAGCCATTGAACGCTATCAGCCTGCCTCGGCCCTGTAAATATCGGCTCACCATGAAATGCACAGGATGACCCAAAAGAAAAAGCCGGCATGAAGCCGGCTTTTGATTGATTTGCCTATCTGGTGGCGATAACCGACCGATGGACCTAGAGCCCGACGTCGGCGAAGGTTGCCATGCCGTTGTGCATCTGGCAGGCAGCTTTGGCAAGGCCAGCCACAACGGCGGCACCTGTGCCCTCGCCGAGACGGAAGCCAAGATCAACAATCGCAGTCTTGCCCATTGCATCGAGTGCACGACGGTGAGCGCCCTCAGCAGAGCAATGAGAGAAGATGCAGTGGTCAAGGGTACGCGGATCAAGCTTGTGCAGTACAGCAACCGCGGCGGTGGTGTTGAAACCGTCAACGATCACCGGAACGTTGTTGAGGCGAGCGGCAATGACCGCGCCACACATGGCTGCGAATTCACGACCACCGAGACGAGCCAGAACTTCCAGCGGCTTGTCCAGATAGTCCTTGTGGGTATCGAGTGCCTTGTTGACGAGGTCGATCTTGAGCTGCAGACCCTTGTCGTCAACCCCTGAACCGCGACCACACCAGTCAGCAGCCGTCCCCCCAAACAGGGCGCAGAAAATGGCAGCGGAAATCGTCGTGTTGCCGATGCCCATTTCACCAAGGCAGAGCAGGTCGGTGCCACCCGCGATCGCTTCCATGCCGTAGGCCATGGTTGCAACACAGTCCTTCTCGGACATGGCTGGCTCAACCGTGATGTCTCCGGTTGGATGTTCGATTGCCAGATCGAAAACCTTCAGGCCCAGATCGAAGGCCGTGCAGAGCTGGTTGATGGCGGCTCCACCCTGAGAGAAGTTATCGACCATGATCTGGTTCAGTTCATTGGGGAACGCCGAGACACCGTGCTTTGCAATGCCATGCTGGCAGGCAAAGACAGCTACCAGCGGGCGCAGGATCTGAGGCTTTTCATTGTGCTGCCAGACAGCAACCCATTCGGCCAGATCTTCAAGCTTTCCGAGAGAACCGGCAGGTTTGGTCAGCTGAGCGTCGCGAGCACGCACCTTGGCGCGCAATTCCTCATCTGCGGCCGGCATCTTGTCCAGCAGCGCAAGGATATCGTCAAAAGGAAGGGCGGAAGAAGTGGAAATCATTTTGGACTACCTTCATTTCTCTGTCTGGACTGCAGCCGCCCAGCTTTGGCAACGCTGCAGAAATCTTGCCAATCCGAATTCACAGCCGCTGCAGTGATGAAGTGCACAGCGGACTCAGCTGAATGGCACACAGCCGTGAAAAGCACTTGCCTTGCCTTGCCGAATTTGCTCATTTCAGATCAATCTCGCAACGAGGTATAATGAGCGTCCCGACGCTGAGCAATACGCAATTGCCACCAAAGCTCCCCAGGGGGATCAAATGTCCGAAATGTCCACGCCAAATGGAAAGCCGTCTCCGATCAAGCAGGTTATCAGATTTCTGATGTTGTGGCGGCAGGACATACTGGATTCGCTGGCTTTCTTCACGCGTCTGCCGGTTCCGACCTTTCTTGGCAAGGCCAGTCAGGATCTGCCCAAAATGCGGCGCACCTCTCGGGCGATGCCGATCATCGGTCTGATTCTCGCGTTTCTGGCCCTTATTCCGGCAACCCTGTTTGACGCCCTTGCCTGGACGTCGCCGTTGCCATCTTTCCTGCTGGCGTGCATGACCATCGTCACCATGTCGATTGTTACCGGCGGGCTGCACGAAGATGGCCTTGCCGATGTCGCAGATGGCTTCTGGGGTGGGCACACCATCACCCGCAAGCTGGAAATCATGAAAGACAGCCGCCTTGGCAGCTATGGCGCAACCGCACTTTGCATGTCACTGCTGATGCGGATCAGCATCGTTTATTACCTGTTCGAGAATTATGGCGTCACCAAAGGCGGGATCGCCTATCTGGCTGCCGGGGTTGTCTCGCGCGTTCCGCTTATGCATGTCTGGCACACCCTGCCAGCGGCACGCCTTAACGGGCTTTCCGCCAGCCTCGGACGGCCGTCAACCACCTCCTACACAATCGCCATTGCGTTGGGCGGCCTTGCAACCGCGCTGATGGTCGTTCCCGTATTCGGGCTGGCCGCCGGGGTTTCTTCTTTCGTGATGATCATTCTGGCCTGCCTGATGATGACCAGGCTGGCCGATCATCACATCAAGGGCCAGACCGGTGATGTGCTTGGTGCGTCGCAACAGGTCGGGGAGATCTTTTTCGGCATCGGGCTGCTTCTGTTTGCCTCTGTCGGATAAGGGGGAGCCCGGCATAGCCAATAGCGACATATCCTCTCTACCTGCGCCTGTTGACCCTTCCCGAACCTGCTCGATTCATGTCAATTTTGTCATCCATGGATTTGACATAATGTGTGCCCTATATGAAAGGCACCCTGATCAAACAGGAGAGGTGCCATGCTCTATGTCTTGCTAGGAATTGTCGTCACTTCGGTTGCCGTGCTGATGGTCAACCATCAGTCTGGTGAACTGTTTGGCTATCCGATAGAAGCTGTTGGCAGCATAGCGCTGCTTTCCACGTTGCTGCTGTTTCTGCTCTCCCAACGCGGCGGCGGACGCCGATCTGCCCCCTTGCAGTCACTCAAATACTTCCTTGTCTGGGCAGGCATCGGCTTCGTCATCGTGCTTGGCTACAGCTTCAAGGATACCGGGCGGATGCTGTTCGAACGGGTGGCCGGCGAGCTTGTTCCGGGTGCGGCGGTTGTCACCAACAGCGGCGAAGTCTTCTTCCGGCGAGCAGCAGACGGGCATTTTCAGGTTAGGGCTGACATTGACGGCACCACGGTGCCCATGTTGCTAGACAGCGGCGCGAGCGCGGTGGTCCTGACCCGTTCCGATGCGGAAGCCATAGGCATCGACACCTCAAACCTGGCCTATCTGTCGCCGGTGAACACGGCCAATGGACAGGCGTTTACAGCCCCCATCACTCTCTCTCGTATTTCGGTTGGTGGAATCGAGGCCCGCAATGTCAGCGCCATGGTGGCACAGGAAGGCGCTCTGAGGGAGAGCCTTCTGGGCATGACCTATCTGAACCGGCTTGGCAGTTGGTCCGTGGCAGGAGATCGCCTGACGCTGACGCCGTGAACCAGGCAACCTGACTGCACTGCGGTGCCACAAAGGCAAAATCAACCCAGACACCTCACCGCAAGACGGCAAGGGCTTCATGCACCAGAGCCGAGCTCGCTCCCGGCTTGACAGCTTCCACAGTCAGGATCTGACGCCAGCGCTTGGCCCCCGGGCGCCCCTGAAACAGGCCAATCATATGCCGTGTCACCTGACTGACGCGCCCTCCCCGCACCACATGGGCATCGATATACGGGATCATAGCCTCGGCGGCAGCAAACGGATCAACTGGCTCTCCAAGCCCGAAGACCTGTGAGTCGACATCGGCAAGCAAGGCCGGGGTCTGATAGGCCGCGCGGCCCAGCATCACCCCATCGACATGCTGCAGATGGACGAGGCTCTCCTCAATGGTCTTGATACCGCCATTGATGGCGATGTGGACATTGGGCAAGCGCTGTTTCAGACGATAGACACGGTCATAGTTGAGCGGCGGAATGTCCCTGTTTTCCTTCGGGCTCAACCCCTGCAGCCAAGCCTTGCGTGCGTGAACGGTGAGCCCGTCGCATCCCGCAGCCAGAACCTGATCGACCAAAAGGTCGAGCGCTTCCTCTTCATTCTGCTCATCTATGCCGATCCGGCATTTGACCGTGATTGGCACGTCGGTCACGTTTTTCATCGCCTCGACACAGCGGGCAACAAGATCCGGTTCCGCCATGAGGCAAGCCCCGAAGCGGCCGGACTGCACCCGGTCTGACGGACAGCCGACATTGAGATTGATCTCATCATAGCCATAATCGGCGCAGATGCGCGTCGCCTCCGCAAGATCATCCGGGTCAGATCCGCCCAACTGCTGTGCAACCGGATGCTCCTCGGCATTGAACCCAAGCAGATGATCCCGATCGCCATGAATGACCGCCTGCGCCGTCACCATCTCCGTATAGAGCAACGCCTTCTGCGAGAGCAGCCGATGAAAGTACCGGCAATGCCGATCCGTCCACTCCATCATGGGCGCAACAGAGAACACCTTGGTCATTGATTTATATTGTTCTTTCATATTTTCCAATGACTTGCCGTGCCTTTCCTTATGCGTACGGATAGAGGAAATTTCTGTTTCATTGGCAACGAATCTGTTGTCCAGCGATAGAGCTGCCGAATTTCCAATGTTCAATTTGCAGACGGTCTTAAAGGGCCAAAGAAAAAAAGTCTACTGCAACAATCACCATTGTTGCCGCAGGCCGCGGTCCCCGATGCCGTATCGCCGCTTGTGCCCTGCTGGCGCAGGCGGTCGTCAGACACCGTTGCTTGCCACCCGGATCAGTCCTTCGACGTCCATGTGCTCGGTGAAATGATCCGCCAGTGCGTCAAGGGTCATTTCGACTCCCTGCTGGTAGCTATGGCCGGAAGCCTTGTGGCCGAGAGAGCCAAGGAAGGCCGCACGGAATCCGTCGTCGTTGAACAGACCATGGATATAGCTGCCCATGATCCGGCCATCCGGAGAGGCCGCCCCCTCCTCCTTGCCGTCGATCATGAAGATCGGCCGGGTCCGGTCGGGGCCATCGCTGCGTCCGACATGGATCTCATAGCCATGCATCGGCGCACCGCTTGCGATATGCGCACCGGAAACCTGAACCGTCCGTTTTTCGCCCGCCATGACGGTTTCGATATCGAGTAGCCCCAGCCCTTCGCAAACTGCGCCCTTTTCGGTCTCGACCCCTTCGGGGTCCATGATGCGCTTGCCCAGCATCTGATAGCCACCACATAGCCCGAGCACAGAGCCGCCACGCCTTGCGATGGCCTTGATGTCTATGTCCCAGCCTTCGCTCTTCATGGCAAGCAGATCACCAATGGTCGACTTCGATCCGGGCAAGATGACCAGATCGCTGTCGAGCGGGATTGTTTCGCCGCGCTTGACCATGGTGAGCGCAATGCCGGGTTCGGATTTGAGAGCATCGAGATCGTCGAAATTGGCGATGCGCGGCAAGACGGGCACTGCGATTTTCAAAGCCTTGTCCGACCGATTGGCAGGCCCTTCGCGACCCAGATCCTCGCTATCCTCGGCAGGCAGGCGCACAGCATTGTCAAACCACGGAAGAATGCCGAAATCCGGCCAGCCGGTCTGCTTCGTAATGATGTCGAGGCCCGAGGTGAAAAGCGAGGCGTCGCCGCGGAACTTGTTGATCACATAGCCCTTGATGAGTGCATTGTCGGAGGCTGAAAGCATCTGCTGGGTGCCAACGAGGGAAGCGATGACGCCGCCCCGGTCGATGTCGCCAATCAGGATCACCGGCAGCCTTGCCGCTTCGGCGAACCCCATGTTGGCAATGTCGCCCTTGCGCAGATTGACCTCGGAGGCGCTGCCCGCGCCCTCCACAACCACGAAATCGGCGCTATCGCAGAGGATTCGATAGGATTCCATGACTGATTGCAACAAGGAATGCTTGCTCTGGCTGTAGTTGCGGGCCTGCATCTGGCCGACCACCTTGCCCTGCACCACCACCTGACTGCCAACATTGCTCTGTGGTTTGAGCAGCACCGGGTTCATGTGTACACTCGGTTCCAGCCCACAGGCCAGAGCTTGCAAAGCCTGTGCCCGGCCAATCTCGCCGCCTTCCGCCGTCACAGCCGCATTGTTTGACATGTTCTGCGGTTTGAACGGGGCAACTTTGTAGCCCTGCCGTTTGAGATAGCGACAGAAGCCTGCGACCAACATCGATTTGCCGACGTTGGACCCGGTTCCCTGAAACATGATGGCTGGCATTGGGGTCTTCCTGAAAGAGTATTTGGGCGGGCGGCGGGTCAGTGTGCTTCCGGTGCGTGATCGATCCAGGTCAGAACGGCTTCCAGCTCGCTGAATTCGGGACAATCGGGAAGCGGCGGTCGCTTGACCATGATGACGGGTATGTGCAGCTCCCGTGCAGCAAGGATCTTGTAGGATGCCTTGCCGGAGCCGGAATTCTTGGTCACCAGATAGTCGATGCCATACTCCTGGAACAGGGTCATTTCTTCTTCCATCGACCGTCCGGGCATGCCCTGAATGAAGGTTGCGGAATGGAACAGATGCTCTTCGGCCTCGGCAATGGAGCGGATCACGAATCTGCAATCCTTACGGCTCGCAAAAGGCGCAATGGATTGGCGGCCGACGGACAGGAAGGCGGTCACGCCCGAAGGCAACGCAGCGGCGGCCTCGGAAAGCCGGTCGACGACCGTCCAGCTGTCATCGGGAGTTTCGGTCCATTCATGGCGCACATAGCGAGCCAGCGGAACGGCACCCGCTTTCGACGCTTCGATGGCATTGCGTGAAATGACTGTTGCATAGGGGTGGGTCGCATCGATCAGCAAATCGATGTCATGTTCTTCCATATAGTGCCGCAACCCCTCGGGGCCACCAAAGCCCCCCATGCGAAACTGGAAATGGTCGCTGTCAAACCCCATGCGACTGCGCAGCACTTCCTCGGCCTTGCTGCCGAGCACGCCGGCCAGCGAATAGGTGACGTCATGCTCCGTCGACTTGATCAGGGTTTCCAGCAACTCTCTGGCTTCGGCTGTGCCACCCAGAAGGAGAATATGGCGCGGTTTCGTCATGGAGCAGGCTCCAGTTGGTCGTAGGTGAGAATCTCGGACTGCCCGAGCAGTGTACCATCCCTCGCAATTACGACAATATCGAGAGCAATGGCGCAAGGCCCGAGAATTCTGAAAGCGGCGCGTTGTGCTTCGGATGCCACAAGGGGAACGATACTGACCCCGGCGACATCGCATAGTTGCAGAACGGCGAGAGCCGTATTGGCCTGTCTTGTCTGTGCCACCAGCTCCGCGTCGCCACCGAGCGAGGCAATCCTGTCGGCCAGCCAATCGAAGTCGACCTGACTGCGGCCTGAGTGCAGATCCATGTGACCTTGCGCCAGTTTCGTCAGCTTGGCAAAACCGCCGCCGATGGTCACACGCGCCACCGGATTGCGGCGCAGATATTTCAGCATGCCACCGACGAAATCGCCCATGTCGATCATGGCATAGTCTGGCAGATCGAAGAGGCCGCGCACGGTCTTTTCCGACGTGGAACCAGTACAACCCGCCACATGCCCCTGCCCTTCGGCGCGGGCTACATCTATGCCGCGCTGAATCGAATGGATCCAGGCCGAGCAGGAAAAGGGCACGACAATCCCCGTGGTCCCCAGTATGGACAGGCCGCCGACGATCCCGAGCCGCGGGTTCCATGTGTGTTTGGCCAGCTTCTCGCCATTGCGCACGGAGATCGTTATGTCGACATCGGGTGCAAAGTCGTGTTCGGCGGCCAACGCCTGCACCACTTCGCACATCAATTGGCGCGGCACGGGGTTGATGGCCGGTTCGCCAACCGCGATGGGCAGTCCGGGCCGGGTCACCATACCCACGCCCTCACCGGCAAAGAAGCGTACGCCAGCCCCTTCCGGACCAAAACGAACCTTGGACAGAATGAGCGCACCGTGTGTCACATCTGGATCGTCACCGGCATCCTTGATGATTCCGGCCTCCGCATAATCTTCCTCCAGCGTCTCGCAATCGAGCACGAATGATGGCTCCTGACCCTTGGGCAAAACAATCGAAACAGGGTCCGGGAAGTGCGATGTAACCAGAGCGTTCAACGCCGCTTTCGTTGCGGCCGTTGCACAGGCTCCAGTTGTCCAGCCGCGCCTCAAATTTCCCTCATCCGGTGCTTTTTCAGTGTAATCTGTCATGTACTTAGGTATATAGTGGAGCACATCCCGACGCCACATCAAAAGAGCCAGAGACTTCAGTTAAATGCAGAATTCCACGCCCCCGGATCCCTACAGCCAAATCCTCTTTGATGGACTGCCCGAGTTCGAACCTGGCTGGGTCTGGCTGGTTGGTGGCGGGCCAGGAGATCGCGGTCTTCTCACCCTTCACGCGGTCAATGCCTTGCGACAGGCCGATGCGATTGTCTATGACGCTCTGGTCGATGAGGCGCTGTTGTCCTTTGCCCGTCCCGACGTGATTGTCGAGTTTGCGGGCAAGCGCGGCGGTCGCCCCTCCTCCAAGCAGAAGGATATCAATCTGCGCCTGATCGAGCTGGCAAAGGAAGGCAAACGGGTGCTGCGTTTCAAGGGTGGCGATCCGTTCATTTTCGGGCGCGGCGGCGAGGAAGCCCTGCAACTGGTCGAGGCCGGTGTCCCTTTCCGTGTGGTTCCCGGCATCACTGCAGGGATCGGCGGTCTGTGCTATGCCGGCATTCCGGCCACCCACCGAGACATCAACCAGTCTGTCACCTTCCTTACCGGCCATGATCATACCGGCGAAATGCCAACCGCCCTCAACTGGGATGGCATCGCCAAGGGCTCGCAGGTGATTGTCATGTATATGGCCATGAAGCATCTGCACGGCATTACCAAGAAACTGTTGGACGCAGGACGCGACCCGGAAGAAGGCGCAGCGGTCATCTGCAATGCGACCACTCCGCAACAGGAAGTGCTGACCTCGACGCTTGCCCATATTGCGGACGATGCACTCAACTCGAGCATGAATCCTCCGGCGATTATCGTGATCGGCAATGTGGTCAAGTTGCGCGATGGTCTGGACTGGCTCGGCTTTGCCTCCGAGGGCAAGCATCTTGTCTCCGATCCTCTTCACAGCAAATCCTGATGCGTGACGCCTGATGTGCAGTGCCACCGACCAGCCCAGAGGCCTGATTCTTGCGGCCAGCAGCTCCAATGCGGGCAAGACCACCCTTTCTCTGGGTCTACAACGTCTCCTCGTGCGGTGCGGGCTTGCCATTGCTCCGGCAAAATGCGGCCCGGATTATATCGACCCGGCTTTTCATGCAGTGGCGTCCGGTCGCGCCTCGATCAATCTGGACCCATGGGCCATGACCACCGAAGACCTCACCGCGCGGGCAGCCACCCAAGCGCAAACGGCGGACCTGCTGTTTGTCGAAGGCGTGATGGGGTTGTTCGATGGCGCAGTCAATGGGCAGGGTTCCACTGCAACGCTCGCTCAGGCTCTCGGGCTACCGGTTATCCTTGTCCTTGACGTCAAGGGGCAGGCCCAAACCGCAGCGGCCATTGCCAAGGGTATCAGTTCCTACGACCCGAATGTCACGATTGGCGGTGTTCTGCTCAACCGTGTCGGCTCAGCGGCGCACGAACATCTGCTGCGAGAGGCATTTGCTTCCGTTGATCTGCCGATAGTCGGCGCCGTGCGCGGATCCGAACAGTTGCAGCTGCCTTCCCGCCATCTCGGGCTTGTCCAGGCGGGCGAACACGATGCGCTTGACGACATGATCGACCGGATCGCTGATCATATGGCTCCGGATGTGGATCTTGATCGCATTCTCGGCATTGCGTCAGAGGTCACAGCCAAGCAAGAAGGAGCTGCCCCACTCCAGCGTCTGGCTCCCCTTGGACAGCGTATTGCCATTGCTCGCGACGAGGCCTTCAGTTTCATCTATCCCCATCTCCTCAACGACTGGCAGGATCAGGGGGCCGAACTGTCGTTCTTCTCTCCCCTTGCGGATGAGGCTCCCGCAGAAGATATCAATGCCATCTATCTTCCGGGCGGTTATCCGGAATTGCATCTCGAGCGGCTTGCCACTGCCAATGCCTTCCGGGACGCCATGCAAACGGCTGCCGCAAAAAGCGCGCTGATTTTCGGGGAATGCGGTGGCTATATGACCCTTGGGCGCTCGATCATTTCCGCTGATGGGGTCGAAGTGCCGATGCTTGGCCTGTTGCCGATCACCACCAGCTTTGCCGATACCAAGCTGTCGCTTGGCTATCGCAAGCTCTCGCACCGATCGGCTTTGCCATGGGGGGCTGAGCTTGCCGCCCATGAGTTCCACTATGCAACCATCCTGGCGATGGACGAGGCCGCGCCACTGTTTGCAGCCCGGACCGCCGCTGACAGGGAGCTACCATCAATGGGGCAACGGGTCGGATCCGTTCACGGCTCCTTTGCCCATATCATCGCCCCATTGAAAACCACGTATTGAGCAGAGAGGCGCTTGCCTCTCAGCCCTTCTTGTTTGCCTTTTTCGGCAGACGCAGGATATGTTCAAAGTCCGCGTCATAGAGCTTTGACTCCTCAAAGTCCTGAGCCCCGAGCGCCAGTCCCACCAGAATGAGCGCGGTACGGGTCAGCTTGGACGCGCGGATCTTCTCCTTGAGCGTGCCGAGTGTTGCCCGGATGAACATCTGGTCCGGCCAACCGACCCGGTAGGCGATGATGGCGGGGCAGTCCTCGCCATAATGCGGGATCAGTTCCCGCTCGATATGGGCAGCATTGCGGACCGAAAGGTGGATTGCCATGGTCGCGCCGGACTGACCGAGGATATCCAGGCTTTCCCGTTCCGGCATCGACGAAGACTTCATGGCAGTGCGGGTGAGGATGATGCTCTGTGCAATGCCGGGGATGGTCAACTCGGTGCCAAGCGCTGCCGCTGCCGCCGCAAAGGCCGGAACGCCGGGCACGACCTCATAGGGGATGGCCAGCGCATTGAGCCGCCGCATCTGTTCGGCAATCGCGCCATAGATCGACGGGTCGCCCGAATGCACCCGGGCCACGTCCTTGCCTTCGGCATGGGCCAGTTTGATGTCCTCCATAATTTCATCAAGGTTCATTGCGGCGGTATCCTTGACCAGTGCGCCTTCGGGGGCTTCGGCAACCGTTGCCTCGGGCACGAGAGAACCCGCATAAAGACAGACCGGGCAGCGCTGGATGAGTTTCAATCCGCGCACTGTGATAAGGTCCGGCGCTCCGGGACCGGCTCCGATGAAATAGACAGTCATTCCCTGTTCTCTCCGTCAATTCTCTTTGCATATCCGCGCGGGGTGTAGGCCATCCAGCCGTTGTCGCCAACCGAGCGATCACCCGACCGCAAGGCCCGGGACTGGGAAGACCCGACCAGCACCACTGTCAGCATGTCGACTTCCTCGATGTCGAGCGTTTCGAGGGTCCGTATCTTCAATTCTTCATCAGGGCGGCCAAGGTTGGAAGCCAGCAGGACCGGCGTCGAGCCCGGGCGCTGAGTAAGCAGGATTTCCTTTGCCCTCAGCAATTGGGTCCGGCGTTTCATCGATACCGGGTTATAGAAGGCGATGACGAAGTCTCCGTCTGTTGCCGCCCGCACCCGCTGTTCGATGGTTTCCCACGGCGTTAGCAGATCCGAAAGCGAGATGGTGCAGAAATCGTGGCCCAGCAAGGCTCCGAACCGGGCGGAAGCGGCCTGCAACGCCGAGATGCCCGGTACATGGATGAGCGCCACCCGCTTGGCATCATCGGACACGCCACCATTGTCGGCATCGCGGTCGAGCAATTCCATGACCAGCGCGCCCATGGCATAGATGCCACCATCGCCCGAGCAGATCAGCGCCACGTCATGGCCCTTGCCAGCTTCTTCCAGCGCATAGCGGCAACGATCCTTCTCGCTGCCCATGGGGAAATCGCACCGGCGTTCATCGTCGGCCATCGGGCCGAGCAGATCGAGATAGAATTTATAGCCGACCAGCTTTTCAGCCTGCGCGATGAGGCTCGTGGCCTGCGGCGTACGCCAATAAGGCGTACCGGGACCAATGCCGATGACAGCCAGCGAGCCGCGTTTCTTGCCCGGCAGCTGAGCTGTGAACGGGCGTGGGGAAAGCCCAATGGCGCAGGTGGCCTTGCCGGATTTGACCTTGGTCACCAGCAGCGCCCCTTCAGCGCCCACCGCAGCAAGAGCTGCCCCTTCGGCCACGCCGTGGCAGCCGACCTCGGCAAAGACCACCTCGGACGGTGTCTTCAAACGGTCTTTCTGGGCTTCAAGCTCTTCTGCCGTAAAGAACCGGGCAGGAACCCCGAAGTGGGCCGCCGCGGCGTGAATGGCAGCTTCGTCCATCTTTACGTCAATGGATGCCAGAAGACCGATCGCTTCCGGGGCAAGGCTGTTGTTGGCAAGAACCATCTCTATATGGCCGATGAGATCAGCCGCCGCGACGCCACGTTCACAACCGACGCCGACCACCAGTTTTTGCGGACTGTAGGTAAGGCTTGTTGCGGCGCTTTCCTCTGGCACAGGAGCAAAGCTTGCCTGAAGGCTGATGGGCGCCTGATCGGCGCGGGCCAGATCACTGCCATCGAGCCAGTCCAGATCGGAGGAAACGGACACCGCCTCCCCGTCCACGACCCGCGCCATGACGGTGGCGGCCTTTCTGGCATGTTGCAGCTTCCAGCCCTTGGGCGGATTGTCGAGCGCCAGATGATAGCGGCAATCCCCGGCAGTGGTCACGGCCGCATGCGCCTTGAGGGCTTCGGCCAGCAGCCGAGCCAGATCATTGGCGCCGTGATGACCGCCCAAAAGCGGCACAACGGAGGTGCCATCGCGGGCAACGACCAGCACCGGCGGTTCGTCGAACTTGCTGTCGAGCAGCGGAGCCAGAGCACGAATGATGATGCCGCTGGCGTAGAGCGCAACAATTGCCCGCCGCTCGGCGAACAGCCCCTTGAGATGGGCAAGACTGTCGGCGAACGCGACATCAAAACCCTCGATTTCGCCCTTGCCGTGCAGCTCCACAGGGTGACCGGCGCGTTTGAGAGCGTCCCTGATGGAGACAGCCAGCCCGCTGGCGGCTGCGCTCGGGCAGACAACCGTAACGGGGATCAGTTTTTCCATGCTTCATCTCCGTCATAGATCAGGATCATCGAGAAATAGGGGGCGGTGGCTTCATCCAGTTCGGCCAGCGGCAGAGCCTTTTCATTGTCAAGGGTTGCCCGCTCGACATAGCCTGCACGTGTCATCAGCCCGAGCCTATCGATGAGAGCCCGCAGGCGCGGCAAATGACGCCCGACCTTCATGATGGCGAAGGAACCGCCAAGTGACAAACGCGCTTCCAGTTCTTCGTCAGACATCGGCCCGGCCAGCACCGTCAACACGTCATTGCGGCTGACGAGTGGTTGCTTGAGACGGCAGGCACAGGCAACAATGGAGGTAACCCCGGGGATGATCTCCGTTGCAAACTCACCTGCCAGCCGGTCATAGAGATACATGAAAGTGCCATAGAAGAAAGGGTCGCCCTCGCAGAGGAACACCACGTCGTGGCCCGCCTCCAGCTCGGCGCGGACGTCCACAGCGCCAGCATCATAGGCGTCCTGCGCAGCCTTGCGCTCGGGGCGCATGGGAACGGCAATGGAGATTTCCTTGGTGCCTTCGGCGATATGCTCACGGGCAATGTCGCGGGCAAAGCTGTCGCCACCTTCCGGAGCCGGATAGGCGATGATGGCAGCATTGCGGATCAGTCGGGCGGCCTTCAGGGTCAGCAGCTCCGGATCGCCGGGGCCGACACCGACCCCGTAAAGGGTGCCTTTTGTCGTCTTGTTCATTGGCTCTTTCATTGGCACTTGGTCTCGTTCTTGTCTTTGGCGGCTTTGGTGAAAGCCCATTGCGTAACCGGCATGGAAGATTTCCAACCGAAATAGGGTCCTACAGGCGTGGCCTTGGAAATTGCCAGTCTGGTCAGTTCGCCACCATGGGTCTCGAAACACTCCATCAGCAGGCGTTCGGAACCAAGGGTGACGGCATGGGCAACCAGACGGCCGCCGGGTTTGAGGCGCTCAAGGCAAAAGTCGACAACCTTCGGGGACAGGCCGCCACCGATGAAAACGGCATCCGGGGCCTCCTCGCCCTGGAGCCCTTCCGGTGCCGTGGCGGCGATGAGCTTGAGGGACGGAACGCCAAGGAAGGTGGCATTGTGTTTGGCGAGCGCCCGACGCTTTTCCTGCGGCTCAATGCCAATGGCACGACAGGAGCGATGGCAGCGCAGCCATTCGATGGCGACAGAGCCGCAACCAGTGCCGACATCCCACAAGAGCGCACCGGGATGGGGCATCAGCTTGGCCAGGGCACTGGCGCGGATGTCCTGTTTGGTCATCTTGCCGTCATGCTCGAAAGCATCGTCAGGCAGGCCGGGCTGCTGCGAGAACCAGCGATCCAGATGGTCTGGCAGCGCAATCGCCAGCACGTTGAGATCGGCAAAATAATGGTCTTCGCTGCCGATCGCCAATGTCTGCGCGTTCAGGGTCACGATGCGTTCCCTGTCACTGCCCAGACGCTCAAGCACAGTCAGCTCCGCGTCATGGATACCACGGGCGCATAGATGCTCTGCCGCCTCCCTTGGGGAAGCACCATCGCGGGAGAGCACCAAGAGGCGTGCTCCGGGCAGATAGTGGGGCATCAGCGTCTGGATGCTGCGGCCATGAATGGTCAGCTTGGCCGTCTTGTCGAGGGGCCAACCCAGCCGACTGGCGGCAAAGCTGAACGTTCCCGGATAAGGCAGGATGCGCATGTCTGCACGGGAGAAGTGTCGCGACAGTGTGCCGCCAATACCGAAATACATCGGATCGCCACTGGCTAGCACAACGACATTCTGACCGCGCAAGGCTTCCAGTTCGTCAAAGGCATGGGCAAAGGGCGTCGGCCAGCCCTTGCGGAGCGCATTGGCCGTCAGATCATCGGGCAACATCGCCAGATGACGCCGACCACCATAGATCACATCAGCTTCGGCAATGAGTTGCCACGCCAGTTCGCCAAGGTCATCAACCCCGTTGGCACCAATGCCAATCACGCTGAGCCAGGGGCTGGTCTGTTCTGTGTTCATGTGTCCTTCCTCCCGACTACATCGGTCTGTCGCTCTGGCCGAGCGCGGCAATGGCCAATGCGTTGACCGCAGCGCTGGCCATCGGCGTTCCGCCCCGTCGGCCCAGCATGGCGATATAGTTAAGGCCCAAGTCGGCCGCCTCGTCGACGAGCGCCTGTTTCGATTCAGCGGCTCCGACAAAACCGACCGGGAAACCCAACACCAGTGCAGGAAGGCCCGCACCATCCCGCACCATCTCCAAAAGACGGAATAACGCCGTGGGCGCATTGCCAATGGCAACGATTGCGCCTTCAAGGTGCGGCCGCCAGAGTTCCATTGCTGCGGCTGAGCGCGTCGTCTCCATCTTCTCGGCGATGAGGGCGACTTCAGGATCGTTGAGGGTCACCAGAACCCGGTTGGCAGCGAGGGCTGCCCCTTCGGCAAAGAAGCGCTGCGAAATGCCACCGGCAACCATTCTCGTATCCGCAAGAATGGTCGTTCCCCGCCTCAGCGCAGCAATGCCCGCATCGGCCGCATCGGGCGAAAAGCGCATGTCGGCGACGAGATCGGTCATGCCGACAGAGTGCATGAGACGGACCGCGACGGGTTCCAAAGCGGCTGGCAAGGTGGCCAGCGCGTCGCCAGCCTCCTGCCGGATGATATTGAAGGAACCGGCATAGATCGCCGCCGGATCCTTCTCATAGTGATAGAAGGTCATCTGTTTCCATCCACCCTGATCCGGGCGCGCCAAGGACCGGGGTCCCGGCGCGCAGAAGAATCAGTCCTTTTTGTACATGCTCTTGGGACCAAGCGGATGATCGGCCTGCGGGTATGGATGGTGATGATGATCGTGTCCATCACCATGAGAGTGACCATGGTCGTGACCGTGATGATGGTCGTGCTCATGAACGTGATTATGATGGTGGTGATCGTGGTCATGATCGTGAGAGTGTCCATGATCATGGCCGTGACCATGGGAGTGAACCTGGTCGTGGCCATGATCATGGTGGGAATGCTCCGACGAAGGGTGATGCTTGAGACATTCGTTGGTGCATTTGTTATCTTCGCAATATTCGCAGTCCTTGGTGTCCACCCCTTCCACGTGATGGTGGTGGCTCTCCTGCTTGAGGCCGACCTCGGCCTCGAACCCCAGAACCTGTGCACGGTATTTGCACATCTGGCAGTTCATGTTGTTGGTTCCTTCAAGGATTTCGGCGACGCGATCCTCAAAAGTATCAATGACATAGTCCTGATCGTTGAGGTAGCCGGCCTTGACGAACTGGATGTCAGGATGGCGTGCGGCAACCTCATCGGTGAAATTGTAGATGCGGCGCACAAGAATGCCGGTGAAAAGGAAATACGGGAACACGATGATGCGCTTGTAGCCAAGCTTGGCGGCATGTTCGAGGCCCGGCTCGACCAGAGGGAAAGTGACGCCAGAATAGCAGACTTCACCCCAGCCAAAGCCCATGCCTTCCCAGAGCATCCGCATCAGCTTGTTGACGTTGGAGTTGGCATCCGGATCGGAGGCGCCACGGCCAACGACCATCAGCAGCGTGTCGGTGATGGCAACCGCGCCGTGCTCGGCGTCGGCAGCATCCATTGCTTCCCTTATGCGGGCACCGGCGGCCTTGATCATCTTGAGGTCGAGGCCGAGCTCGCGGCCATATTCGATGGTCACGCCCGGCGTCTTGGCCTGATAGGCGTTCAGAACGGAGGGAATGTCATTTTTGGCATGACCGGCTGCAAACAGCATGCCCGGCACGGCCAGAATGCGGGTGCAGCCCTGGGCCACGAGGTTGTCGAGCCCCTTGGACAGTACCGGATTGGCGAACTCGAGATAGCCATAATCGACAGGCCAATCGGGGAACCGTGGGCGCAGCCGTTCAGCCAGCTTTGCGAACTGGTCCACGGCTTCCTTGTTGCGGCTGCCATGGCCGCAAATCATCAGGCCTAGTTTTTCTTGCTTGTCGGAACTGGTCATTCTGGTCCCCTGTGGTTGTTTCATCTGGAGCCGCTCGGGCTCGCTGGTTGATCATCAGCAGGGCAAAAGACCATGGCCATAGAGGCCGGAAGTCTCTTTACGTCCTGCAGGTCAGTCTTGGCATCCGGTTTGGATCTGCCGCACTGACGTGGTTCTCAGCTTCCGTCATGGGGAAGCACTGCGTCGTCTGTCTTGTCCGGCAGCACCAAAGCCACCGGGGTCGGGAACGGTCGGTCAGCTGATCCGGCCACTCTCCATGGTTACGGTCCTTGTCACGACCTGCTCACGGAAGGCCCTGTCATGGCTGACAATGATCATGGCCTGCGGCAGGGACTGCAAAATCGTCACGAGGCGGTTCCTCGTGTCTTCATCGAGATCATTGGTCGGCTCGTCGAGCAACAGGATATCCGGCTTCATGGCCATCACCGTGGCCAGCGCCACCAGCCTTTTCTGGCCGCCGGACAGACGATGGGTAATGCTGTCCTTGAGCGCCGTAAGATTGAGTAATGCCAGCGTTTCCTCGACGATGGTGCGCGCATCAGCCCGACTGTAGCCCAGGTTGAGCGGACCGAAGGCAACATCTTCCTCCACCGTCGGGCAGAACAGCTGATCATCAGGATCCTGAAACACCAACCCCACCCGTCGCCGCAACAGGCGAAAATCCTCTTCGGTCTCGAAGCTGCGCCCGAAGGCGGAAATGGTTCCGGCCTCGGCCTTGTAGAGACCGACGAGCAGGTGCAGCAGTGTGCTCTTGCCTGCACCGTTCGCTCCCACCAGCCCCAGCCGTTCACCAGCCTTCAGGGTCATCGAGACGCCATCAAGGCAGCGCTCCCGGCCAAGATAGGCATATCCCAGTTCGTTTGTCTCAAGCAGCACCGACATGCATGACCTCCAGTGCCATGAGAGACAGGATGAACAGGAAGGACAACAGCGCGAAAGCACAATCCTTCCGCGTCAGCGAAAACTCTTTCAGCAGATGGAACTGGCCGTTGAAACCCCGGCATTTCATTGCCATCAGGATGCGCTCGGAGCGCTCGAAGGAGCGTATGAGCAGCATGCCCACCAGATAGCCGACACTCTTGTAGGTGTGCAGGCTGTTGCTTGGCGCAAAGGCGCGGCATTTCATGGCGGTCCGCAGGCGCTTGTATTCGGTGTGCAGCACTTCGATATAGCGCACGGTGAACAGCAACAGATGAACCAGACGCTCGGGCACCCGGAGGCTGGCAAGAGCATGGCCGAAGGTGACCGCATCGATGGTCGCGATGAGCGGCAGGGTCGCCATGACAATGGCGTTGGCCCTTAGCAGGATGACAACTGCCTGCAACAGCCCTTCATAGCTGGCAGGCCACCCGAACAGACTGAAGAGTTCGGTGCCAGACGTCGTGAAAGGCAGCATGACGAGCAGCAGGATGATGAAGCTGTCGACTGTCATCACGCGCCTGATCGTCGGCAGAAAGGGAAGCTGTGCCTGCAGCAACAGGAACAGCGAAGCACAAAGAGAGGCGGCCAGAAGAGGCAGTTGGTCCAGCTGGACGACACAGACCGAGAAGACCAGCACCGTGACAATGCGGACACGGGGATCCAGCTCGCGGATCCACATGCGCCGCGAAAACAGCACAGTTTCCGACTGTTCAACATCCGAGGTCAGAGCCCGGGCCCTGCCTGCCTCTTCGAGCAGATCACTCATGCAGCTTCCTTTTTCAGGCCCGCGTGTTTCTTGCGATCCCTCATCGCCGCGACATAGAAGCCGATGCCGAACAGACCACAAATATAGCCGATACCACCGAGAATTGCCTGCAGGTCATTCTTCTCCATATATTCGGAGATGACCTTGCGCAGAGGCTTGATCTCGTTGCGCATTTGAGTTGCGATTTCCGGCTTGAAGGCTTCAAGCTGCTGACCCACCTCGGCTGCGATCAATTTCTGCAACATCGCCGGGTCAAGCCCCATTGCCACAGACGAGGCCGATCCTTCCGACGCGCCAATAGTGGTGGCAGCCATTTGCGCCACCACGTCATTGACGGCATCAGCCGCCGCAGCGCTTTTTTTATCGCCACCAATGCCTTCGGGCAGTTCATCCAATCCCATGTGATAGGTGGCAACGTGCCCTGCCCCAAGATTGGCCCGAAATGTCAGCGGGATCCTTTTGGTCGGCGTGTAACGGAAGATGCCATCGTCGTCGGTTTTGGTCGAAGCGAGAATGTTGCCGTCATCGTCGAGAATGTCGACGTCGGTCTGGACGGCCATATCGCCGTTGGAGAAGCCGATCTCGCCTTCGATATCAACCCCGTCGGCATAGGCGGATACGATCACCTTGTGGGCCGATGCCGGAGCGGCAAAGGCGCAGGCAACCACGACCATCAAGCCTGCCAGAATTTTTCCGAACTGTCTCATTACGCTTTCCTTTCCCTGCTCTTCTGGCTCATGACATGGAGCAATTCGGGCTTAACCTTGAAAATCAGATAGATCGCGGCTGCCGACAGCAGCCCCTCGATGATCATGACCGGGATATGCGCCAGAAATACCAGCTTGGCCTGAGCAACGAAATTGTAGCCCGACAAGGCCAGCGACAGCGCCACACAAAGCGTTGTCAGGGCAATGGCCATGGCTCCCGCGACACCGCCAGCAAGGGCCGCCGCGCGCGCGCTGGAGGCCTTTACGATGAAGGGATGGACCATCAAACCAACCAGCACCGCTGGTGCCGCGATGTTGAAGGTATTGACGCCCAGCACCGAGATGCCGCCAAAGGCGAAGAAGACCGCCTGCAGCAGCAACCCGACCAACAGAGCGGGAAAGGCAGCCCAGCCGAGAATGATCCCGGCCAGGCCATTGAGAATGAGATGCACGCTGGAAAAGCCCAACGGCACATGAATGAGAGACGCGACAAAGAAAGTCGCGCTGAGCACGCCCGCAGCAGGGATCAGCTCCATTTCCAGCTTGCGCAAGCCCATGACAAGGCCGCAGGCGCTGAGCGCAGCCCCCGCTATCACGACCTCACTGGACAATGCTCCATCGACAATATGCATGTTAGGTCCTCCCGACCTTCAAGGGGTTACCTGAGGTCGTAGGCCCGGATCCAGATCACTGCATCCTGCGAGAGGTCCTTGCCTTCATACTCGGTGTCCGGCCCGGAACCGAGGGCGGCAAAGCCCCAGAACCCGGCCTTTGGAATGCCGAAGGTGAAGACGCCATTGTCGTCGGCAATGGCCGAGAGAGTGCCGCCTTCGGCCGGTTTTGCTGTCACTGCACCGGCGGCATTGGCTGCCATGTTGGGCTCGGCGGACATATATTCGATTTCCAGCTCGGCACCGGCAACAGGCTTGCCCTCGGACAGCACCCGCCCGGTGAAGGTGGAGCCGGTTAAAATGTTTGTCGGCTTGTTGAGCGGCACGATTTCGGTTTTGAGGCCCGCCGGTTCGTTCCAGTCTGTCGGCACCATGCCCTTGTTGATGTAGCTTTTGGTTATCTGCTGGATATAGATATCCTCGCTGCCCTCGTAATAGGGCGCAGGCTCGAGCACCACCGTATAGTCGCCATTACGCTTGATTTTCAGCGCACCTTCAAAAGCGTCGGCCTCGTTGCTGGCACCCTTGAAGCGGATAGGCTTGAGGCTGTCCATCAGGTCGATCTTCTCACCCTTGTAGAGCGCATAGAATTCAGCAGGCGAGCCCATGTCCATGACATGACCGTTTTCGAACGGGTGCCAGAAAATCAGCTTGAAAGGAACATCGCCTGCCTTTGTGAGGTTTACCTCGGGCGTATAGACCAGTTGAAAGTGGGCGCTGGCGGCAGTTGATGCCACGAGCGCTGCGGCCAGAACAGCTCCAGACAGAAATTGTTTCATAAATCATCTCCCTCAGGCATAGCCTGGTTGGAGACGCTTTGGGAATGGAGGCAAGGGATTTGCTGGGGCATGAAGAAACCACCAGACCATCTCCACCAAACGCACACCCCGGCGTCTTGTTAAGAGCAGCGACGGCTGACAAATTCAGCACGCGCCTGTCTGATGGCAGGTCTCCTGGCTTGCGGGTCTTGGCTGTCCATCCGAACCTTCCCAGCGCATCGCGCCAGTGGCATATTTCGGGTGGAAGCTCACCGCTCACAGTTGCGGGGGCAGCCATGGTTTTGGTCCCTGTTTGGTCGACCTCACCATGTTCCCTTTTTCATTTTCGCGTCACGTCAGGACGAGAAAAACCATCGAACATATTCTGTCTATGGGTGTCTTGATGCCATGTCAACTCGGCTCAAAGACCCATCGACCCTTGGGCACAGAAAAGCGACTGTACCTCCGCATTTCTTCTAATATTCAATACCTTCCTGAGCCTTGACACCAGACCGGAACGGATGCTTGACGAGTGTCATCTCGGTGACCAGATCGGCAATCTCGATGAGTTCGTCCTTGGCATTGCGACCGGTGATGACAACATGTGTCTGGTCCGGCTTCTGATCCCTCAGGAAGGCAACCACCTCGTCGATGGGCAGATAGTCATAGCGCAGAACGATGTTGAGTTCATCGAGCAGAACGAGCCGGATCTCCGGATCAAGGATGGCTTCCTTGGCCGCCTCCCATGCCGCACGGGCATTGGCGATGTCCTTGTTGCGGTCCTGGGTTTCCCATGTGAAGCCCTCGCCCATCGCCTTGATGGTCACCAGCTCGGGGAATTTCTCCAGCATGCGCTTCTCGCCCGAATCCCATGCGCCCTTGACGAACTGGATGACGGCGATCCTGTGACCATGACCGATGGAGCGGAAGGCCATGCCAAAGGCGGCGGTGGATTTGCCCTTGCCCTTGCCGGTATGAACGATGATCAACCCCTTCTCTTCGGTCTTGGTCGCCAGAATCTTGTCGCGCGCCGCCTTCTTCTTCTTCATCTTCTCGGCGTGGTAGGCATTCTGCTCTTCTTCTGTCATGCCTTCGGTCTTCTTCATAGGAACTCCCCTTCCTTGTGAGTGGCCTTGGTCTTGTTGTCTAAAAGATTGAAACGGGCGCTGTTTGACCGGGGCGTCCAGAGCCCTCGATCCAGCGCTTCGAGAAACCTGTCGATCATGTCGTCATAGGCGGGACGGTTCTTGTCCTTGAGGAAGTCCGCCACCGTTTGATCCTCGATATAGGCTTCATAGAGCTGATCGAAATGGTGATCACCAACCGCATTGGTCGTTGCCGCAAAGGCAAACAGATAGTCGAGCGTTGCCGCCATTTCAAACGCCCCCTTGTAGCCGTGGCGCATGACGCCGGCAATCCACTTGGGATTCGCCGCCCGACCTCGCACGACGCGGGCAATCTCTTCGTCGAGTGTGCGAATGACGGGGCGCTCGGCACGGGAATGATCGTTGTGATAGACCTTGGGGGCGCTTCCCCGGAAGGTCTCGACGCTGGCCGCCAGACCACCCTCGAACTGGTAATAGTCGTCGGAGTCCAGCAGATCATGTTCGCGGTTGTCCTGGTTCTGGATCACGGCATCCACCTGCGAAAGCCTGCGCTTGAGGCTGTCTGCTGCGCGGTCGCCATAATCACCAGCGCCATAGGCGAAGCCGCCCCATGCAACGAAGGCCTCGGCGAAATCGGAACGCCTGTCCCAGATCTTTTCATCGATCAGCGCCTGTAAGCCGGCTCCGTAGGCGCCCGGCATGGAGCCGAAGATACGAAAGGTGGATTGCCGTCTTGCAAGCTCGGCATCAATCCCTTTGGCCTCGGCCTCGGCCCGTTCGCGGCGCACACGCGCGGCCAATGGATTGGCTTCTTCGTCCTCATCAAGCTCGGACACCTGTTTGACAGCGCTGTCAAACAGGTCGATCTGATGGGGGAAGGCATCGCGGAAGAAGCCAGAAATGCGCAGCGTCACATCCACTCGCGGGCGGCGCAGCTCTTCAAGGCGCAGGATTTCAACCCCCGTCACACGCCCCGACGCGGCCTCCCAAACGGGACGCGCGCCAAGCAACGCCAGTGCCTGAGCGATATCGTCGCCACCGGTGCGCATGTTGGAGGTGCCCCAACAGGTCAGCACGATGGCCTGAAGCCATTCGCCCTCATCCTGAAAGTGGCGCTCCATAAGCCGCTGGGCAGACAGTTCACCGATGGCCCAGGCCGTCTTTGACGGCACGGAGCGCACATCGACGGCGAAGAAGTTGCGTCCGGTGGGCAGAACATCGGGACGCCCTCTGGTCGGCGCTCCCGACGGACCGGGCGGCACGAAGCGCCCTGCAAGTCCGGCAAGAAGATGGTGCATTTCCTGCGGCCCGCAGGCATCGATTGCCGCAGCCAGATCGGAACCGATCCAGTCCAGCACGGCCCGGGTCGCCTCCATGCTGGATGGACAATCCAAGTCTCCTGCCACCAATGCCTTGGCCAACAGCTCAATCCGTTCGACGGTATCGCCACAATGCCGCCAGAGAGCCTCCGACTGTTTGGCAAGCAGGACTGGCCGCGCACCATCCCACGCCTGCGCAAAGAAGCAATCGAGCGGGTCAAATACCTCACCAGCCACAGTCAGACCAAGATCCTGACTGATGGCCCGGTGCAGTGACTGCTGGGCGGGCAAAGAGCCTCGTGGCACACGGGCAATGGCCACAAGCAGATCAGTCCGATAGCCACCGAGCGGCGAAGCGCCAAGCACATGCAGGCCATCGCGGATCTGTAGCTCCTTGATGTCACACAGATGCGCGTCGAGCTGCTGGAGAGCCGTCCGGTTGTCGACGTCAATGCTGACGCCAGCGTCCTTGTCGAGGCCGGTCCGGCTGGCCAGAAAGCGGATTTCCTCCATCAACTTGTCCGAGCGGCGCGGGTCGACCCCTTGCGCGGTGTAGAATTCATCCACCAGCGCCTCAAGCTCTTCCCCTGCTCCGTGGCTCTCGGCTCGAGTCAATGGCGGGGTGAGGTGATCAATGATCACGGCACCTGTGCGGCGTTTGGCCTGACATCCCTCGCCCGGATCATTGACAATGAACGGATAGAGATGGGGTACAGGGCCAAGCACGGCCTCGGGATAACAGGTCTCGCTCAGCGCCAGCGCCTTGCCCGGCAACCATTCCAGATTGCCATGCTTGCCCGCATGAATGACGGCATGCACGCCATGGACATGCCGGAGCCAGAAATAGAAGGCGAAATAGTTATGCGGCGGCACCAGATCCGGATCGTGGTAGGTATCCTTGGGGGCGATATTGTAGCCGCGGGCTGGCTGTACGCCGACCACTAGGTTGCCGAAACCGAGGATGGCGAGCTGGAAGGCATCCTCCCGGACCATCGGATCCGCTTCCGGTGCACCCCAGCGGGCCTTGACACCCGCCCGAACTGCCTCTGGCAGCGTTGCGAACATCTGCTTGTAGAGGCTCAGGTCCAACCGGTGGTCGCTTTGCCTGATAGCGGCGCCCTGCGCATTGGTCGGGCCGGAAAGGATCTGCTGCATCAGGGCGTCCGAGTCGGCGGGAATACCCTCGACACAGTATCCTTCTGCCTGCATCGCCTGCATCAGGCCGATGACGGACCGAGGGCTGTCAAGACCGACGCCATTGGCGATACGGCTATCCTTGTTGGGGTAGTTGGCAAGAATGACAGCGACCTTGCGGTCACTGGCCTCTGTGTGGCGCAGCATGGCCCAACCGTTTGCCAGATCGGCAACAAAGGCAATCCGGTCCGCATGTGGCACGAGTTCCACAGGCCGGTATTGCGTCCGCTCGTCGAGCGCGCCCTCTTCCTTGAAGGCGACGGCGCGGCTCAGTATTCGACCATCGAGTTCCGGCAACACCACATGCATCGCCAGATCCCGGGCCGACAGTCCGCGCGGGCTGTCTTCCCATGCCTTGCGGCTGGACCCGGACAGGATCACCTGCAACACCGGGCAGTCATAGCGGTCAAGGATGGTCGGCTCATGGGCCTGCCCGGCCTTCGAAAGGGCAAAGGCAGTGCAGTTGAGAATGACCGACGGCGGAAGCGCCGTCAGCGCCGCGGCAAGGAATTCCTGCGCCTCCAGGTCCTTGAGACTGGGCACAAAAATCGGCAGGGCATGAAGCCCCTTTGCTGCCAGAGCCTCTGCCAATGCCTCGACTGGCCCCGTCATGGCGCTCTGCACGTAGGAGCGATAGAAAAGGATCGGCACTACCTTTTGGGTCGTTTCATTGGCAATGGAGGCAAGATATCTTTCAAGCCCATCCGCTCCACTGAAGCTTTCGCAGCCCTTCAGAATACCGACGCGGGGCAATGGCAGAGGATGGGGCACTGAGGCGCCATCCCCCGACAACAAGGCATCGGCAAAGCGCAAGGCCAGTGACATGTTCTCGGCACCACCCTCGACGCAATAGCGCCAGAACTGACGGACGATGGCAACCGGTTCACTGGACCAGCCAGCAAGGCTTTCATCCCACTTGTCGTCTCCCGGCATGACCAGCAGTTTGACGCCATAACCACGGGACAGCTTTCTGAGTTGCTCAAGCCCGTATCGCCAATACTCCACGCCCCCCAACAGCCTCAGGATGATGAGGCGTGCGTGGCTGGCGGTCTGGTCGACATAGAGATCGACCGAATAGGGATGACCAAGCGCCATGAGATTGGCAAGGCGCAGCGAGGGAGCGTCGTCGGAGCGGGATCGGGCCGACAGGGCAAAGGCGGACAGCTCGCTGTCGGCGGACGACAGGATGAGGATGTCTCCGGCGCTCTGTCCCAGATCCACAGCCTCCTGTCCATCATCGATCCGCCCCGCATCGGGCGCCAGAATATGCATGTCGTCCCTATCCCCGTTCGTCTGTTGGGCGGCCTCAGGCCAGTTTCTCGTTGGCGCTTGCCAGATCGAAGTCCTTGAGGCCAATGACGACCAGACCGGTCTTGACATCGGCTCCGGTATCGAACCAGCTTTCCACGCGACGACCCACAGCTTGCACGACGACACGTGCCTTCTTGCCCTCGACGGTGGCATAACCCTTCACGCGCAACACGCCGGGCTGCGCCAAAACATCGGCGACTGCGCCCTTCAAAGCCTCGACCGATGCAAAGGTGCGCGGAAGGACGACCGCAGAATGGAAGTCATCATGGTCATGATGATGGTCGTGATGCCCGTCATCATGGTCATCATCGTGATCATCATCGTGGTCATGGTCGTCATCATCATCGTGGTGGTGGTGATGGCCATGGGCGGCTTCCCGACCATCGAGATTGTCCTCCGCCCCGGCCTCAAGACCCAGCAGAACGGCTGCAGAGACATTGCCGTTGGCGGAATGGATGATCTTGACCCCCTCACGCATATGCTCGGCAATGAGGGTCTCGACGTGCGCCATCGCCTCGTCATCGACCAGATCGGCCTTGGAAATCACGATCATGTCGGCGCATTTGAGCTGATCGGTGAACAGCTCGTCAATCGGGCTGTCATGGTCGATGGTCTCGTCCATCTGGCGCTGGCGGGCAATGGCCTCCTCATCGGCGCTATAATGACCTTCGCTGAGGGCGGCGGCGTCAGCAATGGTGATCACTCCATCCACAGTGACGGACGCGCGAACGCTTGGCCACTGGAAGGCCTGGACCAGAGGCTGCGGCAAGGCAAGGCCCGAGGTTTCGATGACGATGTGATCCGGGCGAGGCTCGCGCTTCAGCAGCATCTCCATTGTCGGCAGGAATTCGTCCGCCACCGTGCAGCAGATGCAGCCATTCTTGAGTTCGACCACATCGTCTTCGGTGCAGTTGGGATTGCCGCAACTGGCAAGCAGTTCGCCATCAAACCCCATATCGCCAAACTCATTGACGATGAGCGCGATCTTCCTGTCCCCTGCCCCTTCGATCAGGTGACGGATAAGGGTGGTTTTTCCCGAGCCGAGAAAGCCGGTCACGACAGTGGCGGGAATTTTTTTCGTCATCACGGGGGGCTGAAAAGACATGATGTGCCTCTAGCTTTCAGTTGAAGGGATGGAGGGAACCGGATGCAGACGCGCCAAGGTGTTCTTGCGGATATGCTGCGGCCGCAGGCGCCATTCAGGCAGACCGTCCTCGGCCTCGACATAGCTTCTGGCAAAGGCGACAAGATCGTCCACCCGCTCGGCGCTGCTGTCGAGTTCGCCGATGACGAACTGATACTTGCTGGCATCCATCAGGGCGGCCACGCAGCTGCGCGTACAGCCGCTCATGCAGCGGGCGGGCTGAACGGACAGTTTGCCGCAAAGGGCTTCGTCAGCGACCACAAGGGCTTCGACGGCCTTCAGAAGCTGCTCGCCTTCGGGTCTTTCGGTTGCCAGTCTTTCGGGATTTTTCTTGACAGCAGCACTGTTGCAGGTGCTGCAGATCTGCAAGATCGCCTTGTTTTTCAACGCCATTTCCTAGCTACGCCCAAGGGGTCGCATTCGTCAAAACGCCGATAGCAGGGAGAAACAGGCAGGGAAGCAAATCAGATTTGCCTCATCTCCGATACACCCCGACCGGTTCGTGAGATTCAGTGCGGCTGGCAGGTCTCCTGGCTCACGGTGTTTCACCCTGTTCCCTTCCCAAACCCGTTGGTTCAGTGGTTCACAAACAAGGCAATCCGCTTACAGTTGCGGGGGCAGCCATGGCATTGGCCCCGAGTTGGGTCGTCCGCACCATGTTCCCTTTTCATCTTTCCAGATACGATCGTGGAAAGAACCATCCGTTGTGTGTTTTGCGTGATTGGCCGGACGTTGTCAATCTTGTTCAAAATGATTTCAAACTGCCGGCTGGCAAAAAAGGCCCGTACCACAAGGTGGAACGGGCCTCTTTCGGGTTGTGAAATTCTGGTGGACGACAGCCGCAGCCCTCGCCTTCGAAATGAAGCTACAGCCTAGCTGTTGCGGGCGTCGAGGTCGTCGATTGCCTTGACGTTACCTGCAGAGCGGCCGTTTTCGTCAAAATTCTCGGTGTTGGCAAAAAAGGTGTCGGCGATTGCCTTTGCTAGTTCGGTGCCAATGACGCGCGCACCCATGGTGATGATCTGCGCGTTGTTGGAAAGCGCTGCGCGTTCGGCAGAATAGGTGTCGTGGCACTGAGCTGCCCGGATGCCGTGAACCTTGTTGGCGGACATGGCAACGCCGATGCCGGTGCCGCAGCACAGGATCGCGCGATCATAGTCACCCTTTACGACGCCCGTGGCGACGCGTTCGGCCATGTTGGCATAGAAGTCATCGGCCTTGCCTTCCACCCGGGAAACTTCATGGACCTCCATGTTTCCCTTGCCGGCAAGGTATTCAGCCAAAATGTGAGCCAGGCCTTCGCCTGCACTGTCACCAGCTACTGCAATTTTCATGTTTCTACTCCCTATTGCAACCGTGGTTAAGATAAGCGGCACATTCCCGCTGCGGCCCGGAAAGCTCCGAAACCGAAAAGGGCGGCAAGGTCCATCAGGGGCCTGTCAATATGTGAACGCTGAATTGGCAACTGGCATTTGCCGACATCAGCGAGCGCGCCGGCACAACAATCTGCCGCGCGTCTACCGATGCCTCGTGGGCAAATGGCCGCAAGAAACGAACTGACTACCTTCATGACGCCCCCTCGCTATCCTGCTGGGCGATGGTCAGGGTCAGGCCCGCATTTTCGATGATTGCAAGCGCGCTTTTGGAGGGCGCCTTGTCGGTGATGATATAATCGAACTCATCAAGTGTCGCGAGCTTGTGCAAGGCAGTGTGATCAAACCGGTTATGGTTGACCAGCAGGCAGCGTCGGGTGCCACATGGCATCATCGCGCGCTTGGTCTTGACCACCATGTCATCCATATGGAAAACCTCAAGCCCCGAAATGGCCGGGGTCGAGATGAAGGAGATGTCGGCGCGCAGATTGGCCAGTCCCACTTCGGTAACGCTGCCGAAATAGGCATTGAACTTGCTGGAATAGCACCCGCCGAGCGAGATCAGAGTGATGCCGGACTCATTGCGCAACGCATCCATGATCGCAGCATTGTTGGTGATCACCGTGAGCGGGCGCTTCTTGATCAGGAATTTTCCCAGAAACGCTGCCATGGAGCCGTCGTTGATGATGACGCTCATGCCCGGATCGATCAGCTTCAGGGCCGCTTCGGCCATCGCCACCTTGGCGTCCTGGCTCTGACGTTCACGAAAACGGAAATCACTCTCGAAGCGGGTGCCCGACTCGATTGTCGCCCCGCCGCGAATCTTGCGGATCACGCCTTCTGTTTCCAGATCATCAAGGTCCCGATGAATGGTCATCTTCGATACGGCAAACTGCTCTGCCAGATTATCGACCTCGACCTCTCCATGGGTTACCAGAAGGTCCATGATCGCCTTTTGGCGGTCCTCGCGCTTCATGAAGACTCCTTTCGACCCTGCTCCTCTTCCGACAACGCCACGCCATCGGACAGGCCCGATAAATTTCAATATCACATTTATTTCACACCATTTATAACATAACAAGTGTTATTTTGTGATTTTTCATTGCGTTTTTTGTTGCAAAGGTGTACCTCAAAACCAACATGGAGGAGAAAACATGTCAGACTATTCTTCAGAAACCGCCCTCGAGCACGCCAAGCGTGATGCCACCAACTTTGCCCTTGCCAATTGCATCCGCGCCTTGAGCATCGATGCCGTGGAAGCTGCCAATTCCGGCCATCCCGGCGCCCCGATGGGCATGGCAGACGCTGCTACGGTTCTTTTCAAAAACCACCTGAAATTTGATGCTTCAGCACCCGACTGGCCCGACAGGGACCGTGTTGTCCTATCCAACGGCCATGCCTCTGCAATGCTTTACAGCCTGCTGCATCTGACCGGTTACGCCGACATGACGATCGACCAGCTGCGCAACTTCCGCCAGATGGGCTCCATTACGGCCGGTCACCCGGAATATGGTCATGCCAAGGGCATTGAGACAACCACCGGCCCGCTCGGCCAGGGCATCGCCACTGCCGTCGGCATGGCCCTTGCCGAACAGATCATGGCAAAGGATTTTGGCACCGACCTCGTCGACCATCACACCTATGTCTTCATGGGTGACGGTTGCCTTGAGGAAGGTATCGGTCAGGAAGCAATCTCGCTTGCCGGTCACCTTGGCCTTGGCAAGCTGATCGTGCTTTATGACGACAACGCCATCACCATCGATGGCCCAACTTCAGTTTCCTTCTCGGACAACATCCCGCAGCGTCTTTCAGCCTGTGGCTGGCATGTCCAGTCCTGCGACGGCCACGACGCCGCTGCGCTGGATGCTGCACTAACCGCGGCCAAGTCCGTTACGGACAAACCGTCACTGATCGCCATGAAGACCGTGATCGGTCTTGGCGCTCCGACCAAGGCGGGCAAGGAATCCTCCCACGGCGCGCCGCTTGGCAAGGAAGAAGCCGCAGGAGCAAAGGCCGCTCTTGGCTGGACCGCCGCACCGTTTGAAATTCCGTCCGACCTGCTGGCACAGTGGCGCGCTATTGGCAGCAAGGGCAAGGCTGTCCGGGACGTCTGGGAAAACCGTCTGGCAAAATCGGACGAGGCCCTGCAGGCCGAGTTCCTGCGTCGCATCGCCCATACCCTGCCGGCAGAATTCAAGGGGGCCGTCGCCGAAGCCCGCAAGGCGCTGTTTGCCAAGCCGCAAAAAGTGGCCACCCGCAAGGCCAGCCAGATGGCACTTGAGGCTCTCGCCCCTGCCCTGCCTGAAATGATCGGCGGTTCGGCCGACCTCACCGGGTCCAACCTGACCCGTGTGGCTGCCGTTGACAGCCAGTACACGAAAGGTCAGCCGGGACGCTATATCGGATATGGCGTGCGCGAATTTGCAATGGCGGCCGCGATGAACGGCATGATGACCCATGGTGGCATCATTCCTTATGGCGGCACCTTCATGGTCTTTTCCGACTACGCCCGCAACGGCATCCGCCTGTCGGCCCTGATGGGGATTGGCACCATCTATGTGATGACCCATGATTCCATCGGCCTTGGCGAAGACGGACCAACCCACCAGCCGGTAGAACACCTGGCCTCCCTGCGTGCCATTCCCAACCTTCTCACCTTCCGCCCGGCGGACGCGCTGGAAACGCTGGAATGCTGGGAACTGGCAATCCGCTCGCGCAACCGGCCATCGCTGTTGGCGCTGTCAAGACAGGCTGTGCCACAGTTGCGGCTGGAAGAAACCGGCGAGAATCTGTCAGCCCGCGGTGCCTATGTTCTGCGCACCTTTGGTGAGGGCGATCGTGCCCTGACGCTGCTGTCCACCGGTACCGAGGTCAGCCTTGCCATGGAAGCTGCGGAAAAGCTGGCCACAGAAAAGGGCATTTCCGTCGCCGTTGTATCAATGCCAAGCTGGGAGCTTTTCAAAGAGCAGGATCGGGACTATCGTATGTCCGTTCTTGGTGACTGCCCACGGATCGCCGTGGAAGCCGCCTCTAAGTTCGGCTGGGCTACCTTTGTTGGTGATGAAGACAATGTCATCGGCATGGATGGGTTTGGCGCATCTGCTCCGGCTGAAGAACTCTATGAGAAATTCGGCATCACGAGCGACGCAATCATTGCACGCGCCTGTCATCTTCTCAAACTCTAGGAGCCAACGGTCGAGTGGACCTTCCACTCGGCCCGCCCCAATAATGTAATGAATGCATGTCCAGTCCCCCGAAAGACCTTTCACCCATGGGAGACATGCGCAAGGGAGAGAAAAAATGAAATTTTTCGTCGATACCGCCATCATCGAAGACATCGTTGAACTGAACGACTACGGACTTCTGGACGGTGTGACCACCAACCCCAGCCTGATCGCCAAATCCGGACGTGATTTCAAGGAAGTCATCGCAGAAATCTGCGGCGTTGTGACTGGTCCGGTTTCCGCCGAAGTCGCTTCGATGGACTATGACACGATGATGGCTGAAGCCGATTGCCTGAGCAAGATCGCTTCCAACGTGGTCATCAAGCTGCCGCTTACGCTCAATGGCCTCAAAGCCTGCCGCAGCCTCACCGACAAGGGTATCAAGACCAACGTCACCCTGTGCTTTGCTGCCAATCAGGCACTGCTGGCTGCCAAGGCTGGTGCCACCTACATTTCTCCGTTCATCGGCCGTCTTGACGACCTCAACCTCGATGGCATGGATCTGATCCGCGACATTCGCGACATCTATGACAACTACGACTTCAAGACCGAAATCCTGGCAGCCTCGATCCGTTCTGCCAACCACGTCAAGGAAGCCGCACTTGCCGGTGCCGATGTCGCCACCATTCCTCCTTCTGTCATCAAGAGCCTGGCAAACCACGCCCTGACTGACAAGGGTCTTGACCAGTTTGCCAAGGATTGGGCAGCTACCGGACAGTCGATCCTCTGATCGGTCCACCGATCCGGGCATCCATAGAAATCCTCCAGAAAGAAGAGTGAAAGCGGAGGAAAGCAGCCTCTTCCCCCACTTTTCAAATTCGGGCTCCTTCAATCCCATCCAGCAGAGCCCCACCTATCCTCATAAGCAACCAACCCAATTGTCGTCTCGTACGGCAATTGGGCTTTTTTTTTGCAGGCCTCCGTTTGGACCGAAGGATTGGCAAGAGACGGAGTGATGCAAAAGGCAGCGCACCTTCTGCAGCAAACAGGCACAAAAAAGCCGGTGAGTTCCTGTAAAAGGAGCCCACCGGCTTTTCAATCTGCCATGGCGAACAGATTTCTTCATGGAGAAGAGAATTGCTCAGGCGTCCATACGCTCCCTGATGCCCTTGGCAAGGGTTTGCAAAATGAGGCAACAGGACGTGGCACCGGCGTCCAGCACGCCGCGGGACCGCTCACCAAGGCGAGAGGCCCGGCCGACCTTTGCGACCATATCGATGGTGGCATCCCGCCCCTTTTCGGCGGCGGAAGACATGATTTCGAGACAGTCGGAAAATTCCTTGCCCGATCGCCATGCTTCATCGAAAGCCTCGGCCGCCGGAGACAGCGTATCAAGCAGCGTCTTGTCGCCAACATTGGCCGAACCGATTTCCTGAACCCCGTCCAGCGCCGCATGCAGCATTTTGCTGAACACGTCACCATCAAGCTTGTCGGGCTCTTCCAGTTCGTCGGCCATACTCGAGAAGAGATAGCCGTAGAGTGGCCCCATGGAGCCGCCGAGGTCCTCGATGAGGGTTTCGCTAAGCGTGTTGAGGGCGTCCGGCAAAGAGGGCAGCGGGTCTTCTAGCTTGCCTCCAGCCAAGGTGAAACCCTTGCTCATGTTGATGCCGTGATCGCCATCGCCGATGGCTCCGTCGATCTGGGAAAGCCATGCGCGGTTTTCCCTGATCACGTCGATGAGCTCCACGACAAGCCCGCCGGAATCCTTGATGGAAATGGAAGAAAGCATGGTCAGAACCTCGTCAGGCCGATGGAATGGGCAGGCGCGGCAAGCAGCCGGTCAAGCTCACTGTCGAGACGCATCATTGTCAGGGTGACACCCTGCATTTCAAGGGATGTGAAATAGTTGCCGATAAAGAGATGGCGGGTCTTCATGCCGCGAGCCTCGATCACTTCGGCCAGTCGATCATAGAGAACATAGAGCTCCATGACAGGAGTGGCGCCAAGGCCGGACACCAGGATCGCCACGTCGTCATCCTTTTCGAACGGCAGATCCGGCAGGATATGGTCGAGCATAAGATCAGCCATCTCCCGGGCGGGTTTGATAGGCATGACAGCAACACCCGGTTCGCCGTGGTGGCCGATACCGACTTCCATGTGGCCGTCTTCGATATGGAAATTGGGTTTGCCAACCGCCGGAATGGTGCAGGCCGAAAGACCGATGCCGATGCTGCGTGTCGCATCGATTGCCTTCTGTGCAGAAGCAATCACCTCATCCAGATCAGCCCCCTCGTCGGCACGTGCACCACCTACCTTCCACATCAGGATCTCTCCGGCGACACCGCGCCGTTTGGCCCTGTCGTCCTTCGAAGCGGACGGGACATCATCATTGGCGACGACAGTCTTGACGGTCAGTCCGTGCTTTGCGGCCTGTTTGGCAGCCAGCTTGACGTTCATGTTGTCACCGGCATAGTTGCCATAGAGGCAGGCAACACCGCGCCCACCGTCGGCGGCAATGAAGGCATCATGGAAGGCCTTGGCCGATGGAGAGGAAAAGATTTCGCCGATGGCCACAGCGTCGAGCATGCCGTTGCCGACATATCCAAGAAATGCCGGTTCATGCCCCGAGCCGCCGCCGGTGACGATGCCCACCTTGTCTTTCTGCGGCGCGGCCGGACGGCGCAGAACGCGTGGATTTTCGGTCGCAGCAAGAATATCCGGGTGGGCCTTGAGATAGCCGCGGACGGCATCTTCCACGATGAAATCGGGGTTGTTAAAGATCCGGTTCATTGTCTTTCTCCATCGGACTGTATCTTGTGAGGCACCTTCCGGGGTGTCTCACCTTCGGGGGAGTTCAACGTCGCCGGCGCAATCACGACGGGAGTGATGGCCTGCACGTTGATCATTCAGGACGGGCTTCGGGTCACCCCGTAATGCATCTGGTTCATCTGCCCCATGACACGCCCCATTTCCTCTTCGCTCAGTACAGGCGGCTCGCCCAGCTGACGGGCGATGATATACATCTTGGCCAGGGTCTCGACCTCGATGGCCAGTGCCAGCGCCTGCTTCAATGTCGAACCAAGGGCGATCTGGCCATGCTGACCGAGCAGACAGGCCTTGCGCCCTTCGAGCGCCTTGAGTGCCGAGTCTGACAGTGCCTGCGTGCCGAAGGTCGCATAGGGCGCGCACCGAATGTTGGTTCCGCCCGCGACGGCGACCATGTAGTGGAAGCTGTTGATGTCGAGCTGGTGGCAGGCCATTGCGGCAGCATGGGTCGAGTGGCAATGCAGAACAGCGTTGACGTCCAGCCGATTGGAGAGAATGTCGTGATGAAAGCGCCATTCCGACGACGGCTTGCGCTGGCCTTCGAAATGCCCGTCAGCGTCCATTGCGACGATGTCTTCGGGCTGCATCTCGTCATATGGCAATGAGGTCGGAGTTACCAGAATTTTGTCGCCACACCGCGCCGACACGTTTCCCGAAGTTCCCTGATTGAGCCCTATGTCATTCATTCGACGGCAGGCCGCAACCATCTCACGCCGCAGCTCTAATTCTTCCATCGTCCCTACCTCCAGTTTTGGACGGAGCGGCTGGTCTTCAAGAAAATCAGCACAATTCTCCCGGGTCCGGCGCGAGGCAATCCCTTACCTCATGCGCCAGATTGATTGGTTCAAATCTTTTTGGTTCGAAGTCGGTTCTGTCCGCTCTTCTCCGTCGGCCGTTCAGCCAGCCATTGGCAGAGTGGGCGCGGTGTTCATCAGTTTTTCGGTTTCCTCGAAATTGACGATCCCGGCATCAGAGCCCAGACCGGTGGACACCAGGGCGCCACAGGCAGATGCAAACCGTGCCGATTTCTCGATATCCCAACCATGGTTGAGACCTGCAATCAGACCTGCAGTGAAGGCATCACCGCAGCCGGTCGTATCCTTGACGTCGATCTTGAATGCCGGCAACCGGAACATGGTGTCCTGGGTTGCCACGATGCAGCCATCCCCGCCCATGGTCAGCAGGCAGTTGGTTGCCCCTGCATCAAGGAAGAATTTCGCAGCATCTTCCGGTACGCTGAGGCCGGACATGGCTTCGGCGTCTTCGATACTTGGCACGAAATAGTCGACAAACGGCAGCGAAGGCTTCAGGACATCAAGGGTTTCTGGCGTTGCAGACAGAAGGTCGAACGTTGTCTGACAACCGGCGGCCTTGGCAGCCTTGAGCAGAGCAGTTGTCGGCGCGCCATCAAGCTTGGCCAGCAAAGGCATACCGCCAACGTGCACGAACTTGGCGTCCAGAATGGCAGGATAGTCCTTGTCGCCAAGGGTCAGTTCATCGGATGCACCGCGGCGATGCAAGGCCGGGCGTTCGCCGTTCGGGCGAACGTTGAGGATGGTCGAAGAGGTCGGCACGCCCTCGAGCTTGCGCATCTCGGCAATATCGACGCCAAAGCCGGTGAGCGTGTGAAGGATGAAGTCACCCTTTTCGTCATCGCCAATGGCCCCAACGGCGCGGGTCTTGAGGCCAAGCTTGGCACAGTCAATGGCAGAGCCACCTGCAGTACCGGCAACCGTCAGACGGATCTCATCGATGAAGCGAAGCTGTCCTCCCGGCGGAATTTCATCAACGGGGCGTCCCAGAATGTCCAGAATATACAGCCCAACCACACTTACATCAAAAGTCATGATCCTCACTCCTTGCAGTATATTGATCGAACAGGCCGCAGGCGAATTGGTCAGCCTCCCGCACCGCGGGCCTGGTTGTTGTTTCAGGGGGCCGGGTCACTGCGTCACCTGTCGGAGCTGGCGAGACCCGGGTAGATTTGCGTGCTGGCTCTGCGCTTTTTCCCTACCGCCTCAACGATTGGACGAGTTGGCGAAAAGCGCTCCGGCCAGAATGATGAAGCAGCCAATGACAAAGGTTTGCCAGGTGCTGGGGATGCCAGCCAGGATCAGCACGTTGTCGATCAGGGTAATCAGGATGACGCCCAGCATCGCCCCAATGACCGTTCCACCACCACCAGTGATCCTTGCGCCGCCCAGAACCACGGCCGCAATGACATTCAGCTCATTGCCCGACAGATCGAAGGGGTTGGCCAGACGGTTGCTGGCGACATGGATGACACCTGCGATACCAGCCAGAAGTCCGGCATAGGCGAAGACGAACATCTGAACCTTGCGGTGGTCATAGCCAAGCCGCTCGGCGATGTCCGCACTGCCGCCAACCGCAAAGATGGCTCGGCCCATCAGGGTCCGGTTGAGGATCCACCAGGTCACGATTGCAGCGACAACCAGCACCAGCACATAGGCTGGCAGGATGGCGATGGACCCACTCTGGGTGCCGACCCGCATCAACTCGGCCTTGCCGAAATTCTCCATGGAAAGCGGAATGTTGACGAACAGCTCGGTGCCGATGAAGGTCAACAGGAAGCCATGGATCACATATTGTGTGCCGATGGTCACGATCAGGGCGGGTGCCTTGAGCGCATGAACCAGAAGGCCGTTACCGATGCCGATGATCATGCCCCCGACAGCAGCCATCAGAATGATGACCGGGATCGGCAGCCAAGGCGCATAGGCCGCCACGGCTGTGGTTATCCAGTACATCATCAGACCGGCAATGGCCGCAAAGGACATATCGATGCCACCAGCGGCAAGCACCACGAGGAAGCCAAGGCCGAACAGGCCAGTGACCACAGCAGCGCGGGCGATGTCGAAGATGTTGGAGATCTGCCAGAATTCAGGCGAGATCGTCCCGATGACGACGCAGACGATGACGATCAGCAGCAAGGTGAAAATCGGCGGATAACGGATCATCCAGCTTGCGATACGGGAGATCTGGCTTTCGCCCTTGCCCCCGTTGATGCCGTCCAGTGTAAAATCACTCATGACTGTTTCCCCGTCGAGTTTTCCGCCACCATTGCCTGGTAAAGGGTATTTTCTTCTAGATTTTCAGCGTCGAAGGTTTCAACGATCCGACCCCGGCGCATGACGATGATCCGGTCGCAGTTCTGCAGCAGTTCAGGCAGGTCATCACTGACTATGATCACGCCCATGCCCTGGCTGGAGAGCTTCTGGATAATGCGGAAGATCGTATCCTTGGAACCAACGTCCACGCCGACGGTCGGGCCGTGCAGCACAAACACCTTAGGAACGATGGTCAGCCCGCGCCCGATCAGCACGCGCTGCTGGTTGCCACCGGACAGGGACTGAACCGGGTTATTGAGGTCGGCGACCACGATCTGCAGGTCCTTGACCAGCCGCTCGGCCATCTTGCGGCTGCGAATCTTGCTGATCATGCCGAATTTGTCGCGCAGGTCATCGAGGATCTGGGCAACGATGTTGGACTGGATCGGCTTGGCAAGGAACAGACCTTCGGAAAGGCGGTCTTCCGGCACATAGCCGATTTGTTCGTTGATCGCATCAACCGGGCGCCGAAGGTGCAGGGACTTGCCGTCAAGCACGATCGATCCACCATCGGCGGGCTCCACCCCGGCAAGGGCTCGAGCCAGTTCGTTGCGGCCGGAATCGAGCAGCCCCGTGACACCGACGATCTCGCCATGGGCAAGCGAGAAGGATACATCGGCAAACGCATTCCTGCGCTTCAGCCCCTCGACGACGAGCAGATTCTCCGCGCCGATTTCGGTCGTGCGGTAGCGGACAACGTCGATCTTGCGACCAGTCATCCAGAAACTGAGGTCTGTTTTCTTATAGTCGGCAACGTCGCCTTCCTGAACCTTTTCACCATCGCGCATGATGATGAAATGACCACCGATCGACATGACTTCATCAAGCTTGTGGGTCACGAACAGCACGGCCACACCGCGACTACGCAACTGGTCCACGATCTCGATCAGATTGTCGACTTCGCGCTTGGTCAGCGCGGCGGTTGGCTCGTCCATGATCACAAGGCGGGCGTCGGAAGCAATCGCGCGAGCAATCGCCACAAGCTGGCGTGTCGCAATCGGAAGCTTGGCAACCTCCGTAGAGCAGAACCGCTTGTCAGTTGGCAGGTTGACCGAC